>NZ_JBQFQF010000002.1:0-438264 GCF_056536745.1 Ruegeria sp. CJ2 | reverse complement strand
TATTGCAAAGGGCTTTGTGTATGATCGGGATCTCTTCAGTTTCTGAACTCGGCAAGCAAAAAAAACGCCGTTCGTTTTTGCGTTACGCTAAGGCTGCTCTGCGGACAAAGCGGACACTCACTCCATGGGACTCCAATGACCGCTCTGCGGACAAAGCTGCCGATAAGTCATTTTGTCGGGATGTGTGACAACGGCCCGTTGCGGACATTTAGGACGGAATTCAAATGCTGCGGTGGCATACCGGTCTGCGGACATCCGCAACAGTGGCGCAAGCTCTTCATTGTTCACTGATTCCGCCAAGCCACGTTCGTGTCGCTTCAAGCCCCTTGCGCAAGATAGAAAACATCTGCTCAATTTCACTTTCGCTGATGATAAGGGGCGGTGAAAGAACACACATGTTGATAATAGGTCGAACTAATAACCCACGTTTTTGGCATTCTATATCGATCTGGCCGCCAATCTCGTAGTCGCATCCCAGATCACTCCGGGGATCACCATCGACTGAGCATTGTACGCATCCCATCAACCCCATCCCGCGCACATCGGCAACGATATCAATCTGTCGCAAATGCTGCAGCTGATCCTGAAAAACCGGAGCGACCTTTTGAACGTGTTCGAGAAGTTTTTCCCGCTCTATGATCTCAATGCTCTTCAAACCCGCAGCCGCGCTAACCGGATGACCAGAATAGGTGTAGCCATTTGAGAAGGTCGCATCTTTTCCTCCAACGTCTGCGATCAATCGGTCAGAGATAACCGCGGCACCCATCGGCGCATACCCAGATGTCATTCCTTTGGCACAAGTGATTATGTCAGGCTGAATGCCGAAAACAGCATCTGACGAAAACCAATGGCCCAATCGCCCAAATGCCGTCACCACTTCGTCGGAGATATAAAGAACATCATACTTCTTGCAGATGTTTAGGCAGCCTTTGTGGTATCCATTCGGCGGCACGATCACGCCGCCAGATGCCAGAACCGGTTCGGCGATAAAAGCGGCAACGTTTTCGGGGCCAAGAGCTACAATGGCGTTTTCAAGATCGGAAATTTTCTCCTTTAGAAAACTCTCGTCGCTTTGACCAGGTGAACGGTAGAGCGGATTCACGTCGGGCAGGAAATGTGCGAGGTCATCCGCCTTGTCTAGCCAAAGCCTGTCACGCTCTTTTCCACTGACGCTGGCCGCCAGATAAGTGCTTCCGTGATAGGCTTTTTGCCTTGAAATGATCTTCTTTTTCTCGGGCCGACCCAAAAGGTTGTTTCGAAAGTGGACAAAGCGGATGGCCGTATCCACCGCAGTCGAACCGCCGGTGGTAAAAAAGACATTGTTCAAGTCGCCCGGCGCACGTTTGGCGATTTCGCGTGCGAACAGCGCGGCAGTTGAGTTGGCGTTGTTGAAGGGAGAGAAATAGGCGAGGTTTCGAGCCTGCTCAGCCATGGCCTCGGCCATCTCCTCTCGCCCATAACCGATCTGAGTGCACCACATCCCGCCTGGTCCGTCGATCAAGCGTTCGCCTATTTCGTTAACCACATGGATGCCGCTGGCACCTTCGATAAAAGTGCGGTCGCTTTTGCCCAAAGTTGCCATTCCTTCCCACGGGTGCAGGAAATGGTCGTTGTCCCAGTGCTTGGCGTTAGAGTTATCCACGGCGGGCCATGCTTTCTGCGCTCATCACAATTGGGAACTCTTCGCGCACCTGAGCGTCTGAGGCGCCGAAGTAGTTGGGGAAATGGCTGTCGAGAATGGAATTGGCCTTGTCACGGGCGCGGTCCAATAGATCAGTTTTGCCTTCGTTTTCCCATGTATCTGTACGCTCACGATCCATGAGCCGCGGGTAGACAAATTCGGTGTTCATATAGTTCAGCGTGTGAGGGTTACCGAGGAAATGACCTGGGTCGATGGCACACTGGTGGATCACATCTACCGCCATGGTTTCATCCGTGACCTCTATCCCGCGCAACGATCGCAGGATCATACCACCCGCTTCGTCATCGATGACCATACTTTCAAAGCTGCATCCCATCAGGCTACCCATCATACCGCCGAACTCGCACAAACGATTGGCACCGGCATGGGCGGCAAGCGTGAAGGTCAGTGCTTTTTCCAACCCGTATTGCGCGTCGGGTATTTTTGCATCGGTCATGCCTGCGCCAACGGATGTGGGAAGGCCGTAGAAATTGCCCATCTGAATGGCTGCCGCCCCGATGAGAGCCTGTTCACCGCTGCCGCCGGTGAACGATCCGCTACGCAGGTCTGTGATGAAGGGCCAGGCGGCAAAGCAGACCGGACAGCCCGGTGTGATGAGGTTTACAATGGCAACACAGGCCAGCGTTTCGGCCACGGTTTGCACCAGTGTTCCCGCAAGCGTCGCGGGGGCTGTGGCCCCGGCCTGAGGAGGCACGGCCAGATCGACAGTTAGACCAAGTTTGGCAGTATCAATCAGGATTTCCATGTTCTCCTTGCCGATCCGCAAGGGGGAAACCATTGGGCAGCCGCCAAATATGACGCTTGGCTTCTTCATGAAAGCCCCTTCACCACCGTGAGCCAAATCAAACATGCGGATGGCATGCGGGATATGGCTGCGGTCGCGAAAGGTCAGACAGGCAGGCTTTTGGCTGCCTGCGAGCATCGCATATATGGTGTTCATGTCGTGAGCGAAATCATCGGTCACGTCGGTGGCCAAAACTGTGTCGCCCAGCATATGGATGTTGTCCAAGCGGTCCACTAGTCGGGTGAAATCATAAACGTCGCGCAGAACCGATGGACGATAGGACTTGGTCTCGGAATCGAAGGTTGTGACGGCGGTGCCAGAGTTGGCGAAATAGACACTCTCGGCCGAGCAATGCATGTCGTCTTTGCCTGCACGCTCACCGCGGGCATAGACATAAAACTCTCTGGCGGCAGCCGCCAGGATGTCTTCCATAAGGGCGCGGGGGAAGCACAGCCTATTGAGGTCATTCAAAACTGCGCCTTTGGGAAGCACCAGATCAAGCAATTCCGGGAAATGGTCGGTAACGCCCGTGTTTTCCACAACGGTTAAGGCCGCTTGATGGATGTTCTCCATATCTGCTTGGGTCAGCGGTTTATAGCGGCCGCCACTTAGGCCTCCACGTACGGCCTCATTGCCCGTGGTAGCCTGTTGAACCTTGATGCGCGCGGCGCGTCCGCCGCCGCCGCGACGGCGTGATTTTGCGTCAGCCATGACCGGACATCCTTTGTTCTGGGTCCGGGCTGATCATGTTGAAATAGAAATCGTAGAAGTCCTGGATCGAGGTTTCCATCTCGCCCAAGGGGCCCGGTTGGAAGTATTGAGAATTTACGCCGGACTGGTTGTGGCGAATGATGCGTTCGTCATCCAAAGATGTGACATGCCAAAGCCAGGTCAGGTCTTCTTTGTCGTAGTCTTCGCCTTCTTCGGCGTCAGCGCGAACCAGCCAGACCACCTGAATGTCGGTTTCCTGTAAGCCTCGTGGAATGAAGCGGTAGCCGACCATGTGATCCGAATAAATCAGGAACCAATTCAACGGACCAATATCAAAGTCAGTTGCGCCACCGTCGAAGCCTTTGAGCGTTCCAAGCAATGGTGCAAGTGCCTCGCCCGATTGGCTGCCGGTTTTGTAGCCTTGGTAAAGCGGATAGCGACGATAGTACCCGCTGGTAAATGGGGTCAGCGCAGCGTCGCCGACAAGAGTCAATTCATTGGGTGACAGCCCGGCTTCTACAGCCCTAGCCTTTAGCGGTTCGACCAAACCAGCCATGTCTTGCGGTGATTTCAAGCTATGGGAGCGAGAATACTCTTTGTGAGCTGGCCCGCAGTGGTAGCATTCAAGGTAGTTCTCAACCGCTAGTTTCCAATTCGCGGGAACAGGAAATGACGCGGTATGCGCTACTTTCAAATCGTTCAGGCCATAGGGTTCGACGAGTGGCTCAAGTTTGCTGAGGACAGGATCAAGTGATGGGGTGTTTGCATCGGCACAGACAAAGATCAGGCCCTTGAAGACACTCACCTGAACGGGAAGAAGCCCAAACTTTGACGGGTCGAATTGTTCCCCCATATTGTGACTTGCACGAAGTTTTCCTGATAGCTCATATGTCCATGCGTGGTAGGGGCAAACAAGAACGCGGGCGTTGCCGGATTGTTCAGTGCAGACGCGAGATCCGCGATGGCGGCAGACATTCAAATGAGCACGAATGTCGCCATCGCGGTCGCGAACAACGATAATGCTCTCCGGGCCATAGTCTAACAGGAAGTAGTCACCGGGGCTTGGGATTTGACTGACGTGACCTGCCCAAAGCCAGTTGCGGTTCCAGACCCGGGCGATGTCATAGTTATAGATGTCTTGGGAGGTATAGAATTCGCGCGGCAGGGCGTGGCCGTACTGGTGCGAGGCTATCAGCGCATCCAACTCAAACGGTCGGCTGTTCATCTCGTTTCCTCCAAATCGATTATCTCGCGGCGAAACCAATCCTGGTCTGCTTCTGCCTTGGGGCGTTCAAAATCACGGGCCGCGCGGTGGCCCGCGAAGACTGCGTCGACGATCAGCCCTGGAGAAGCGGCATCGCCAATAAGTTCGACGGTTTTCAACCTGAGCCCGCGCAAGCTGTCATATAGCGTCGTCTCACGCTGACGTTCAGTGACCAGAATTGTCGAGGCACATGGAATATCCATTTCGCGACCAGTAAAGGCACAACCGATGCGGGCCATGTCACCTTGAACCGCCGTCAGCACCTGATTGCAACGAATGTCGATACCAAGCTCCATCAGACGGGCCTGAATGCGAGGCTGCTCCAAAGTATTGATGGAGTAAGCTGAAACCAAATTCTCCGGCGTGACAAAGACCACCTGGTATCCTGCCGTCGCCAGTTTTTCGGCGATCACTCCTGCCAGATAGATATGATCGTCATCATAGATCATGACCGGGCCATCAGGCGGTAGAACACCATTCATTATGTCATCAGGCGTCAGCACATTGGCGCTTTGCTCGATCTGGGGCACATGGCGCTGGGTGTTACGGCCCATGCCGTCGGTTCGCCAAAGGCTGCCGGTGGCCACAAAGACGTGTTCGACGCCCAGCTCTGCCACTTGATCGCCATCAAGCCTGCTGTCAGTGAAAAGCTGAACGTTGCCGCGTTGCTTTAAATCATGCAGACGATAGTCGACGACCCGGGACCAAGCTGCGAGGCCGGGAAGTTTGCTTTCCTTCGTAACCCGCCCGCCCAATTCGGCTGACGCTTCGGCCAAGGTCACCTGATATCCTCGCCTTGCCAACTGCATGGCGCATTCAAGACCGGCAGGGCCACCGCCAACAACCAAAGTATCCGCGTTGCTCTTTTTCGGCGCGATGATCTCGGGGTGCCAACCGCGTCGCCATTCCTCACCCATCGTGGGGTTTTGAGTGCATCGGATCGGGATACCCAGATTGTCCGACGACACGCAGATATTGCAGCCGATGCATTCGCGGATTTCGTCGATCCTGCCTTCCCCGATCTTTTTTGGTATGAAAGGGTCCGAAATGGATGGCCGCGCGGCACCGATAAGGTCGACAATTCCTTTTTTGACCATCGACAGCATCATGTCGGGGGATGTCAGGCGACCGACACCAACCACAGGTTTTTGGGTGATCTGTTTAACGTGGGACAGAAACGCGTTCTGATATCCGTCCTCTGGCTGAAAACGAGTCGTGGCACTGTCATTGGACCAGTCAGCCACATTCACATCCCATAGGTCAGGAAGATCGGCCAAAAGCTCGACAACGGCGCGGCCTTCTTCTGCTACCTGCATGCCCCCGGCACCCATCATCTCATCAATAGCAAAACGGAACGCCACAGCGCAGCTGTCGCCCACGGCTTCGTGAGTGTCTTCCAGCAGTTCACGTGTCAGACGCACGCGATTTCCGAGCGACCCACCATATTCATCGCTACGCTGGTTCATATGCGGCAGCATGAAATGTTGCGCCAATGTCATGTTGTGCCCGGCATACACATAAATGATGTCAAATCCGGCATCTTTCGCGCGCAAGGCGGCCTCGCGGTGCCAACGGCGAAATTCCCGAATGTCGGCTTTATCCATAGCCCGCGCCTGCTTGGGGTGTGTAGTGTCGACAGACATTTCGGAAGGTGCAAGAACCGGGGCGCGGGTAAGCAGGTTTTGCGCATGATTGCCGTTATGAACCAGCTGGATAGCCGCCAGCGCACCATGTGCATGCACTGCGTCTGTCATCAGCCGCAACGCGGGCACATCGCGCGCGTCCCATAGCCGCCCTTCGGCGTAAGGAGAAAGGTCAGAAGTCGGGTGAATCTCGGTCTCCTGATTGGAAACCACCGCCCACCCGCCTTCGGCCTTCATTCCACGAACGGCAGCATCCGCCCTTGGTCGGAGGTGCCCCAGCCCGGTGCAATGAGGCACCTGATAGAAGCGGTTCCTGGCAGTGACTGGCCCGATCTGAACCGGTTCCAAGAGCATAGCATATGGGTTCGCGTCTGACATGTTCACGCGTTTTCCTGTGTTTGTGTTCCAGGGCTGGTTGGCCCCGGAGATACTGTTGAATCAGAAGCCGGCTTTGATCCGTTCAAACTCCGCCAGCATTTTTGCCTCAAGCTCGGGGTTCACCGCATCAAAGAACAAACTGCCCTCGAAGAAGCTTTTTGGATCGGAGAAACCATAGGCTTCGATGTTGGCCTGATCGGCAACTTCGAACGCTTTTGCGTTCGAATGCGGGTAGCCCCAGTTGTCGATGATGTACTGACCGCTGGCCGGGTCGGTAAGCGCGTTCAACAGATCATAGACCTGATCGACCGGTGTCGTGGATGATTTCAGATGCACGTAGCCGCACGCCCAGGTCGCGATACCCTTGTCGACGTCTCGCATCATCGCGGCAGGCACCTCATTCCAGATCAGGTTTAGTTCTGACTGGTTCCAGGCCCAACCAAATTCGATCTCGCCGCTGGTCATGGCCTGGTCAAACTGACCTGCGTCGGACCAGTAAAAGCGCATGTTCGGGTGGATCGAGCGCAGGAAGTCAGACGCTTCCTTGAACTGCTCATCGCTCAAGTTGGTGTAGTCGTCAGCATTTCCAGTAGCCAGCGCCGCTAACGCATAAGCAGATGATGCGGCATCCGGGATAGCGATCTTACCGGCATAAGCCGGGTCGGCCAGCAATTGCAGTGAGATATCGTCCCCCGAGATCTTGTCGGTGCGATAGATAAGGCCCGTGTTTCCCCATTCGAACGGCAACATGTAAAGCTGGCCGTCCAGAACGATGGCGTCGACCTCCTTGATCTCGGGCAGCACATCCGCCCAATTGGTCAGCTTGCTTTCGTCCAGCGGCTGAATCAGATCGGCTGCGACCCATTTTCTGACCGCGTCGGAACAAGGATGCGCTAAATCAGCTGTAAATCCGGAGCTTAGCTTGGTAAAGGCTTCTTCCTGGCTACCGAAATAGGAATAGCTCGGTGCTTCATTCCCGTATTTTTCCATGTAGCTGGCAAAGAATCCCGGGTCTTCATATCCCGACCAGTCAAATACCGTCAGATCAGCTCCACCGGCGCTGGCGCTTCCTGTACTTATTGCCGTCGCACATGCGAAGGCCGCAATTCCCTGAAGTTTCAATTTTTTTCCTCCCATTGTCTTATTCTGTGTCAGTGCCAAGATCAATCACGCTGGCGCTTTGGACTCCCAGCCAAACTGCGTCGCCGCGATTGAAATCAACCGTGTGAAAGTAGTTCGGAACCGAGACCGAGATCGGCTTGTCGGTTTCCGCAACCTGAATGTGGTAGTGAATGTTCTCGCCATAGAAGGCGACGTTGCTGACTTTGCCCTGAACAGTTGATGGATAGTCTTCGGGTTTTTCAGAGGTGATTTCCAATTGTTCGGGTCGAATACCGATGTTCATATCTCGGGCGCTGGTTGCGACGTTGGGGTTTTTTTCAATCTCCATTTGGCCAAAGGCCTTCGCGTCGATTGAAAGCGTATCGCCATTTTCCTCAAGCAACTGGGCAGGCAAAATGTTCATCTCACCGATGAAACTGGCAACCTGCTGATCGCAGGGCCGGGCGTAAAGCGTTGTTGGCGTATCCACCTGCTTTAGCCGCCCATTGAACATCACGCCAATGCGGTCAGACATTGTCATCGCCTCGTATTGGTCGTGTGTGACCATCACAAAGGTGATACCCAGCGATTGCTGCAGATTACGCATTTCAAATTGCATCTGCTCGCGCAGCTTCTTGTCCAAGGCCGACAAGGGCTCATCCAGCAACAATACTTTGGGTCGCATGATCAGCGCACGGGCGAGCGCCACCCTTTGCCGCTGCCCGCCTGACAGCTCACTTGCGCCGCGATCCTCAAGACCGCCCAGTTCGACCATTTCCAAGGCTTCGGCCACACGCTGGTCGATTTCGGCCTTGGGGGCCTTGCCACGTAATCCATAAGCCACGTTGTTTCCAACATTCAGGTGCGGGAAGATGGCGTAGCTCTGAAAAACCATGTTCGTCGGGCGGTTGTTGGCAGGCACACCATCCATATCCTGACCGTCGATCAGTACGGTGCCTTTGGTCGGCTCTTGGAAACCAGCGATCATCCGCAATACCGTGGTTTTGCCGCATCCCGATGGGCCGAGGAGTGAGAAAAACTCGCCTTCCTTGAGATCGAGGTCGATCCCGCTAGCCGCAAGAAAAGTGCCATAGCGTTTCTCGACGCCCCTGAGTTCGATGATGTTTTTTTCTGTCATTGGACCCCTGATGCGGATGAGCGGCGCCGGAAATACTCGGCCAGCACCAAAAGTAGAACCGATGAAAGCAGCAGGATAGAGCCTAAGGCCAAAACGTTTGGAAGCTTGGCGGGGAAACGAATCTGACTCCAGATGTAGACTGGCAAGGTTGGTTGGTTGCCGGACAGGAAAAAGGCGAGCACGAACTCGTCGAAGCTGACTGTGAAAGTGACCAGCAAACTTGCGACGATACCCGGGGAAACGACCGGAAGCGTCACGCGGCGGAAGGTGTCGAACACGCCGACACCTAGATCGTATGATGCTTCCTCCAGCGACGCATCGAAGTCATCAAACGCAGACTTCAGGATCGAGACGGAAAACGGCAGCGCAAGAAATGTATGACCCAGAACGACGGTCAGCAAAGACGGCTTAAGACCGATAAACAAAAACAGAACCAGCATTGAAGAAGCGACGATAATGCCCGGTATAACCAAAGGCAGCATCACCAGACCTTCTGCAGCACGCTGACCCCGAAAACGGTACCGAACAAAGGCGCGGGCGGCGAACAATCCCATAGCGGTAGAAAGAAGTGCCACGACGGTGCCGACGCCAAGCGAATTCCAAAGGGCCTGGATCAAGGTATCCTGTTCGCCCAGCTTCCGATACCAGTCCAGCGTCCAGCCCTTGATGGGAAAGGCAACGATTGTGCCGCTGTTGAATGAAAACAAGGGCAGAAAAAGGACCGGCAGGTAAAGAAAAACCAAATACAGAAAGGCGTAGGCTGTCAGGGTCGAAGGGCGTCTCATCTTATCCGCCTCCCTAGCCGGGTGGCGGTAATTACAAACACTATAGCGACAAAGCCAACCGATAGCATCGCGATCAGTGAAAGGGTGGCGCCGAGTGGCCAGTTGTTGGCGGCCCCGAACTGCACCTGAATAAGGTTGGCGATCATCTTTCCATCCGACCCGCCAACCAGTGCCGGGGTCACATAGTCACCTACCGTGGGAATAAATATGATCAGACAAGCAGCAATGATCCCCGGGATGGTTAGTGGCAGCGTCACCCGCATGAAGCGTTGAAAAGGGCTGTTACCGAGGTCGGTGGCGGCTTCTAGTAAGCTCGGATCGATCTTCTGCAATGAGACATAGATCGGCAGGATCGCAAATGGCGCCCAAGCATGGGCAAGCGTCAGCACGACTGCAAATTCATTGTAGAGAAGGAAGTCGAGCGGTTCGTCGATCAGACCAAGCATCAGCAGTGCAGAATTCATTACGCCGTTGAACCCCAGGATGAGTTTCCACGCAAATACACGCAGGAGGTAGCTAGACCAGAATGGAATGGTGATGAGCAGAAGCCAGATGGTCTTTTTACGGGCCTTCATCGCGATGAAATAAGCGATGGGATATGCCAGTGCGACAGTAACTGCTGTAACTGCTCCGGCAATCCAGATCGACCTTAGCATTAAGTGTCTAACCAGAGGATCAGCAAACGCGTCGCTATAGTTTTTTAGTGTCGGCGTCTTGTCGAGCGTTACGTAGGTTTGCGTCCAGAACGAATAGGCGATCAAGATCAACAACGGAGCCGCCACCAGAAAGCCCACATAAGCCGTGGCTGGTGCGCTGAGGGTATAGCCCCGGGATGCTTCGCTACGAAAGATTACCCAAACTCCCATCCGGATTTTCACGAGTCACTAATGGACGATCGTCCATTAAATGTTGCGCCAGAACGGTCTTTCGTGTCAATCTTCCTGTGAGAAAGACTTGAGTGATGCCATCAAGGAAATGGAATTATTGAATAAAGTGGAAAACGTTAGAGGAAGAAAACGTGGCTCGAAACGTGATCCAGATGCCAGTAAGCAACTTCTGATCAAGGCGACTCTGGACTCTATCGCGGATATTGGAGTCACCGAGACGACGGTCAGCTGCATCTGCGAGCGTTCTGGTTTGTCACGCGGAATGATCCATTTGCATTTCGGCGGGAAGGACAATTTGCTGACGGCAGCAGCCCAGCATTTCAGTGCCCAATATTATTCCGAGATGGACAAAATGACCGATCTGGGCTCGGATGCATCGCCCGAAGACCGAGTGATGGCTGTGATCGAGGCGGATCTGTCCGAAGCACTGCTCAATCCAAGAAGTACAAAAATCTGGCATGCATTTCGCGGCATCGCGAGCTCACACCCAGGCATTGCCCGCTACAGCAGCACTCAGGATCAAAAACTTGTCGAGACATTGCGGCTTGCGTTTAAGGAGATAGCTCAAAAAAACGAGCGTGACCCAAACTTGGTGGACGATGCCACTGCCGGAACGCTGGCTTTGCTGGAAGGTATGTGGGTCAATTACCTAACAGATATGCAGGGTTTTTCACGACGACGCTCTGTTGATCTTATCAGACGTTTCTTGTGCGGACTTTTCCCCGAAAAATTTAAATTGTGAGATTTCGGGACGCTCAGATTTGAGACAGAAAAACAGCATGTTCTTGGAAAGCCGACTGCTGGTATTGGCGAATTCCCTGGCGTCTAAATGCAACACCCCCGTGCATTGGACGAAATCCAACGCCCGCTTTCCCCCGAAGAAAGGTTTCCATTGCACGTGCAGCGAAAGACCGCTTTCCGCCCAAAACGACAAATGCTGCGCCCGTAGCCTAAGTCGCCTTTGGGCTCGAAGCGGTCCTTCGCTGCACCAAAATCGAACGTCTGATAGTTGGCGGCAATTTTCGAACTTCTCAATCTGAGCACAAAAGGAAAGAGGCTGAACTCTCAACCTCTTTCAACATTTACCTATAGGGCCTTGCCTTCGGGCGCCCTTTTCTTTTTGTGCTTGGCGGGGGCTTTGCCCCCCCAAGGCCCCCCAGGATATTTTTGGCCAGATGAAGCGGGCGGGATGTGATACTCTTGGCGGGAGTTGATCGCGAATGGGTTGGTTTTGCAGAAAGTGAATGGCATAGGCGGTTTGTTTTTCCGCGCGCGCGATCCAGAGGCGCTTGGACGGTGGTATGAGACGCATCTTGGTGTGAACCAGCTCAACCCTTTGCCTTGGAAACAGAGTGCCGGGTACACGGTTTTTGCGCCCTTTGCGCAGGACACGGATTATTTCGGACGCACCGAACAGCAATGGATGATTAACTTTCGAGTCGACGACTTGGACGCGATGATCGCGCAGCTTGAAGATGCCGGCATCCTTGTTGAGACACGCGCCGAATGGGACAGTGAGGTCGGAAAATTCGCCCGAATCCATGATCCAGAGGGAAACCCGATTGAGCTGTGGCAGCCAAATCAATGAGATAGCGGTTTTGTATACCGTTGTATCCTTGTAAGCATATGAAATAAAAAGAGAATTGATGTATTTTTGAGGTATCGTATAGTGCGCCGATCAGACCCGGAGCCCTGAATGACGCCCATTGATGACCATCCACTGCGCTATGCGTTGGCCAACGAACTGCACGCGCGGCCATTTCCGGTTGCGTCGACCCCCTGCACAGTGGTGTTTCTGGCCATAAAGAAACCGACTGCGGCGGTTGCGCGGGATCGAAGCGAAGACATGACGCATTTGATCAATCTGCTGGATCGTCATGGTGCGCCGCATCCGCAGCCCGAAGCCACCCATTACGCGGGGCAGATTGGCCGTCATTGGCTCAAGTGGGAGCAGCATACCGAGTTTGTGACATATACAGCGATTACGCAGAATGTCAGCGACCGAGCCTTCAACCCTGCCGATTTTGAGGTGTTTCCACCGGACTGGTTGATGGCCAGTCCGGGGCAGCGCGTGACCTCGGCCATGATGCGGGTTGTGGATTTGGAAAGCGACGCCGCGGTGCAGGCGTCTCTGTCCGATTGGTTCGAGCCTGAAAGCCTTGCGGTGGCGAGGGTGTTAGATGATGCGGCCATTTGCGCCAGCGACTTTCGGATTGATCCGGCTGGGCATATGCGCTTTGCGCTGTTTGTGACCCAAGGCACGGGACGGCGCAGAACGGGGCGGATCATTCAGCGCCTTTGCGAGATTGAAACGTATAAGGCGATGTCGATGCTGGGCTTTGCCCGCGTCAAGCAGTTGACGCCCCGGATCGGTGAATTGGACGCGCAGCTTACGCAGCTTATGGGGCAGATGACCGACAATTCGGCCCATCCTGACGATCTTTTGCCGGACCTGCTGGCCACGTCGATTGAGTTGGAGACATTGTCCGCCCGATGCTCGTTCCGGTTTGGCGCAACCGGTGCATATGAGGCCATCGTCAATCAGCGCATTGAGGTGTTGCGCGAGCAGAGGTTTGAGGGCCGCCAGAGCTTTGCCGATTTCATGATGCGGCGCTATGACCCCGCGATCCGCACGGTGAAGTCGACCGAGCGGCGCTTGCAGGCCCTGTCGGATCGGGCCATCCGTGCGGGTGAGCTGTTGCGGACGCGGGTGGATGTTGAACGCAGTGCACAGAACCAGAAGCTTTTGGAGAGTATGGACCGTCGCGCTGATCTGGCTCTGCGCTTGCAGCACACGGTTGAGGGGTTGTCTGTGGTTGCCATCAGCTATTATGCGGTCTCGCTGGTCAGCTACCTGTTGTATCCGTTGACCAAGGCCGGGATTAGCAAAGGCATGTTGACGGCGATTGTCACGATTCCGGTTGTGCTGATCGTGTGGTTCGCGATCCGGCAAATCCGCAAGCGGTTGGAGTAAACCCCGTTTGCCATTCTGTGCCGTGTCTGTAGTACTGACCGGGGCAGGGGAAGAGCTGAGGGTAGACCCGTGATTGGAATCGTAGCCGCATGGCGGGCTGTAGCCGCCATGTTCATCCTGAATGGGGCGTTGTTCGGCATATGGGCATCGCGTATTCCCGCGGTTCGGGACAGGCTGGACCTGACGCACGAAGCGCTTGGGCTTGGTCTGCTGTTCATGGCAGCAGGCGCCGTATGTTCCTTTCCGATTACCGGTCGCCTGACGGACAAGTTTGGGGCGGTTTCCATCACCCGTGTTATTGCGGTTCTCTATACTCTGTCGCTGGTTCTGCTGGCCTTTGCCGGTAGTTTTTGGGCGTTGGCGGCCTTTTTGTTCATATTTGGCGCGTTTCACGGGTCGATGGACGTTGCGATGAACGCGTGGGCTGCCGAGGTCGAGCAAGCCTATGACAAGCCTGTCATGTCTTCGTTTCACGCGATGTGGAGCCTTGGGGCCGGGCTGGGTGCGCTTAGTGGCTACGGGGCGGTGCAGCTTGGCATGAGTGTGATGCAGCACTTTTTGCTGGCGGGCGGTGTCGTGGTTGGATTGGCGCTGGCTTTGTCTTGGGTGCGCTGGACGTCACGCAGGGCGGTGCCGTCTGGCGGCGCGGTTTTTGCCTTGCCATCCGGGGCGCTGATCCTTGTTGGCTTCACAGCCCTGTGCGGTGCATTGGGCGAGGGCGCGGTCGCGGACTGGAGCGCGATTTTCCTGCGGGACGTGACGGGTGCAGCCGAGAGTGTCGCGGCCTTGGGCTACGCTGTATTCTCGGTCACCATGGTTGCGTTCCGATTGGCCGGAGGGCTGGTCATCTCTCGGTTCGGGCCTGTCGCGACAGCCAGATTTGGCGGTGTTTGCGCGGCATTGGGTGTCTTGGGGGTCGTATCGGCAGCGCA
This sequence comes from Ruegeria sp. CJ2, assembly GCF_056536745.1. NCBI lineage: Bacteria > Pseudomonadati > Pseudomonadota > Alphaproteobacteria > Rhodobacterales > Roseobacteraceae > Ruegeria > Ruegeria sp. CJ2. Next base: position 423,965 of record NZ_JBQFQF010000002.1, on the reverse strand, counting down.
GCCGTTGCTGGCGCTTACAGGCTTTGCGTTGATGGGTATTGGTTATGCGGTCATCATGCCATTGGCCTTTAGTCGCGCGGCCAAGGACCCACATGTCCCGCCCGGTCAGGCGATCGCAAGCGTGGCTACACTGGGATACGGGGGGCTATTGATTGGCCCTCCGCTTATTGGGTTTTTGGCAGAGATGCTTACATTGCGGTTGGCTTTCGCGGCCCTGCTGCCGCTTGCAATCATGATTGTTATCTTGTCCGGTGCGCTGAGACCCGCGTCACTGGATTGACCGCCGAGAGCAGGGAACAAGAAAATATGGGAGATAGACATGCCGATTAAAAACCGCTTTGCGGAACTGCAAAATGAAATCACCGAGTGGCGGCGTGATATCCACCAAAATCCCGAAATCCTGTTTGAAACCCATCGCACCAGCGCTCTGGTTGCTGAAAAGCTCGGGGAATTTGGCTGTGACGAGGTCGTAACCGGGATCGGGCGCACGGGCGTTGTCGGCGTCATCAAGGGCAAGGCCGATACCAAAGGCAAGGTGATCGGACTGCGCGCGGATATGGACGCGCTGCCTATTCATGAGGCGACAGGGCTGGACTATGCGTCCAAGACAGACGGTGCCATGCATGCCTGCGGTCACGACGGGCATACGGCGATGCTGTTGGGGGCTGCGAAATACCTCTCGGAAACGCGGAACTTTGACGGCACCGTGGTGGTCATCTTTCAGCCCGCGGAGGAAGGCGGCGGTGGCGGCCGCGAGATGTGCGAAGACGGGATGATGGACCGCTGGGGCATTCAGGAGGTCTATGGGATGCACAACTGGCCCGGTCGTCCGGTCGGGAGTTTTGCCATTCGCCCCGGCGCCTTTTTTGCCGCGACTGACCAGTTCGATATCGTGTTTGAGGGCAAAGGGGGGCATGCGGCCAAGCCTCATGAAACTGTTGATACGACAGTCCTTGCCGCGCAAGCGGTCATGGCCCTGCAGACAATAGCGTCACGCAATGCTGATCCCATTGATCAGGTAGTCGTGTCGGTGACGTCTTTTGAAACATCCTCGACGGCGTTCAACGTGATCCCGCAGACAGTCAAGCTGGGAGGGACGGTGCGCACGATGAGCGAAGCGATGAGGGATCTGGCTGAGAAGCGTATCGGAGAAATCTGCAACGGGGTCGCCGCCACGTTCGGTGGGAAGGCAGATATTACCTATTATCGCGGTTATCCGGTGATGGTGAACAGCGAAGAACAGACGGGTTTTGCGGCCGATGTCGCGCGATCCGTGGCCGGTGATTGTGCCGACGCGCCGTTGGTCATGGGAGGCGAGGACTTTGCCTTCATGCTGGAGGAGCGGCCCGGGGCTTATATTCTGGTTGGAAACGGCGACACGGCGGCTGTGCACCATCCGGAATACAATTTCAATGATGAGGCTATTCCCGCCGGGTGCAGTTGGTGGGCAGAGATCGTAGAACAGCGAATGCCTGCTGCGTGACTGGCGACGTGCGTGGGGGCGCTGCCCCCACACCCCCGGGATATTTTTAGCCAGATGAAGAGGGATCCCGTGGCAGTAAAGATAGCCTGTTGCACAGGGTTTCGACGACTTCATCCAAGGCGGATTTCTGCGTATTGACGCAGGATTTTGAGGCGGCTTTGGCTGAATTCAGTGCGCTTGGATCAGAGAGCCATTTGTCAATGATTGCTGCCAGTTGCGGGGCGGAGTTTATCTCCACCGCGCCTCCCGTTTCGATCAGGGGCGCGAAAGTTTCCGCGAAATTATAATAGCCGGATCCGGTGATGACCGCGGCCCCGGCTTGTGCGGGTTCGAAGGGATTATGCCCTCCGATTTCTTTCAATGAGCCGCCGAGGAACACGATGGGGCAGATTGCGTACCACGTGCCGGTTTCCCCCAAAGTATCCGCCACATAGATTTGTGTTGTGTTTGTGATCGCTTCGTTTGAGGAGCGGTAAGCGGCTGTCAGCCCGGCTTGCGTGATAAGCGCGGCGACTTCGTCTCGGCGTTCAGGGTGGCGGGGGATCAGAAGCAACAGCAAGTCGGGGCGTTGCTTCAGCAACTGCCCATGTGCCGCGAGAACGGCGTCTTCCTCGCCTTGATGGGTGGAACTGGCGATCCAGACCGGGCGGCCTGAAATCTGGTTTTGGATCTCTGAAAGGGTGTTCTGGTCAACGGGCAAGGGGTCGGACATAGCCTTGAGGTTGGTGCCTGATTGAACGCGTTCGCGCGCGGCCCCCATCTGGCGTAGATTTTCCGCCGCCTTGTCATTTTGGGTCAGGAAAAGTTGGAACTTGCCCAGGATGAACCGCGCGGTTTTCGGTCGTTTTTTCCAGCCTTCGACGGATTTGTCGGACAGGCGGGCGTTCAGCAGGGCCAGTGGGATGTTGCGATCGGCGCTTTCAACGATGAGCCGGGGCCAGATTTCGCTTTCGACGAAAACGCCGGCATCGGGTCGCCAATGGTTCAGGAAACTCTGAACCGGCCCGGACGTGTCCAGTGGCGGGAATTGGTGGCGCGTACGCGGGGGCATCCGCTTGGCGATCAACGCGGCCGAGGTTGGTGTGCCGGATGTGATGAGGAACTCGGCCTCGGGCAGGCGCTGGCCAAGGCGTTTGATCAGGGTGATGACGGACAGAGTTTCCCCGACGCTTGCAGCGTGAAACCAGATCAGTTGGCCGCCCGGTCGCGGCAGGCTTGCATGGCCCAGCCGCTCATGCTGACGCTCGACCGGGACATCGGCGGCCTGCATTTTCTTGCGAACCGTTTGCCAAACGATCGGCGCGACAACCCCGGTCAGGCCGCAATACAGGTTGTAGAGCAGCGTTGGCCGTTCTGAGCGATCGGGCATGTCAGCCGCCTGTGTGACTCATGTGACGGCTCATCTTTCCGTCAACGGACTGGCGGGAATAGTCGAAATCGTGGCCCTTGGGTTTCAGATTGATGGCCGCGCGGATCGCCTGTTCCAGCGGTTCCTCGGTGTTGGGGTGATCCCTTAGGGAACTGCGCAGGTCAGCCATGTCTTCCTGACCAAGGCACATATACAATTCTCCGGTACAGGTCAGGCGTACACGGTTGCAGCTTTCGCAGAAATTGTGGGACAGCGGTGTAATGAACCCGATTTTCTGTCCGGTTTCCTCAAGCCGCACATAGCGGGCAGGTCCGCCCGTGCGTTCGGCCAGATCGGAGACCGTGTAGTGGTTTTCGTACTCTTTGCGCACGTCTTTCAGTGACCAGTACTGATCTAGGCGGTCTTCATTACCGATGTCACCCATGGGCATGACTTCTATCCACGTCAGGTCCATGTCGCGCTCGGCGCACCACTGCGTGATGTGGGGGAGTTCCTCTTCGTTGAAACCTTTCAGGGCAACGGCGTTGATTTTGATACGCAGCCCGGCCTTCTGAGCCGCGTCGATGCCTTTCAAGACCTGTTTCAGGCGTCCCCAGCGTGTGATCTGGGCGAATTTGTCCTCGTCCAGCGTATCCAGCGAGATGTTCACGCGGCGCACGCCAGCCGCATAGAGGTCGTCGGCGAAACGATGAAGTTGCGATCCGTTGGTTGTAAGGGTCAGCTCCTTCAGCGCGCCGCTCTCCAGATGGCGGGTCATCGCGTTGAAGAACGCCATGATGTTCCGGCGAACCAAAGGCTCACCCCCTGTTATGCGCAGTTTTTCGACGCCCATGTTGACAAAGGTTGAACACATCCGGTCCAGCTCTTCCAAGGTCAGAAGGTCTTTTTTGGGCAGGAACTTCATGTCTTCGGACATGCAATAAACACAGCGAAAGTCGCAGCGGTCCGTGACGGAAACACGCAAGTAGGTGATTGCACGGGCAAACGGGTCGATAAGCGGAGCAGCAGTCATGCCACATAGGTAAAGCGGCGACCCGGCTGCGACAAGGGCGAACTGCGCTTTGGTCTGGATCAGATGCCGTTGGACAGGTAGATTATCGGTATGAGAATTACATTTTTCGTTTTGTTAGCAGGTGTTGCGGGGTGTGACACCGTTCGGTCCGCAACAGACCGCGTCTTTGGCGGTGACGGTGAGCAGGCCCAGGCCGAGCCCGAAGCGGTGGAAGTCGCAGAGGTTGCTGACCCCGAGCCTGTTGCTGTTTCCGCCCCCAGTTGGGTTGGGCCGAAAACCACGGTGGCCAGTCTGGGGGACCCCACAACGCCGGGAAGGTGGCTTGAAACACCTCTTGTCGATACCGAATTTACCGGGCGGGTGGTGGTTCCGAGGACCGGCGCGCAGGCCTACATTACGCTGGTGCCTGCTTCTGGGCCGGAAGGTGGGGGCAGCCGGTTATCGCTGGATGCGATGCGGGCATTGCTGCTGCCATTCGATGAATTGGTAGAACTCGAAATCTACTCAAACTGATCCTTCAGGTATTTTCCGGCCTCTTTGCGTGCAAACGGCTTCATTGCGTCCCCATATGTTTGCAGGAACGCGACAACGCGGGATGGGTCGTGCTTGGAAAGCTCGCGCAGCCACCATGCGACGGCTTTTTGGATGAACCAATCACGGTCGGGGACATATCCCGCAGCCCAGGTCAAAATGCGGTCCCGGCGGTCCAGATCATCCGGCTTGGGGTGGTTTTGCTTGGTCCATGGCAAGGTCGCCACCAATGCTGCGCGGCGTGTCCACATGTGGTCAGAGGTTGTCCAACTTTCGACCTGATTCAGCCTGCCCGGATCGGCTGACAGTCGCTTTTGCATTGCCATGCACGCATGGTCCGCGACGGCCCAGGCATCGAAATCCGGCAACCAGCTTTGCAACACGTCCCAAACCGCATCATCCGGCCGAATACGCGCCTGCGTCAGCAACTTGGCGGCGGCCAAGCGAGCCTCATGAATATTTGTCTGCCACAGATCATCCGCCAGTCGGACCCGAGAGGCCACATCAAGATCCTGCCGCCACGCTTTTGTCAGCTCGTTCAGGATCGGGTTTGCGACACCTAAATAGGGGCGGTCGGCCTTGTGATAGGCCGCCATCTGCGTGGCGCGCTCAGGATCGGCATGCGCCTTGATTTGATCCAGATAGGCGTCCACGGCCGCTACTCCACCGTCACAGATTTTGCCAGATTGCGCGGCTGGTCCACGTCTGTGCCCTTGGCGACGGCCGTGTGATACGCCAGCAACTGCGCAGGAACCGAATAGAGGATCGGCGCGAGGCTTTCGTGAACAAGCGGCATGCGGATCGTGCCCCAGACACCGTCATCTGCTTCGGCGATCCCGTCTGCATCTGAGACCAGAATGACCTTACCCTTGCGCGCCATGACTTCCTGCATGTTCGATATGGTTTTGTCGAAAACCGCGTCACGCGGGGCCATGACGACCACCGGCATGTGTTTGTCGATCAGGGCGATGGGGCCGTGTTTCAGCTCGCCAGATGCATAACCTTCGGCGTGTATATAACTGATTTCCTTGAGCTTCAGCGCGCCTTCCATCGCCAGCGGATACATCAGACCACGCCCCAGAAACAGAACATCGCGCGCCTCGGATAGGCGTTGGGCGGATGCGCGGATGGCGTCGTTCTGTTCCAGCGCGACGTTGAGAACCGCTGGCAAGCCGCGCAACGCGGCGGCGTGGTCGGACAGTTCTTCTGTCGTCAACGTCCCACGGTCCGAGGCGGCTTTCAGCGCAAGCATCAGCAACACGCTCAACTGGCATGTGAACGCCTTGGTCGAGGCCACTCCGATCTCGACCCCGGCATGAATGGGCAGGGCCACATCGCTTTCACGCGCGATTGAGCTTTCGGGGACATTGACCACCGAAATGATCTTGTCTGCCTTGCCTTCGCAGTATCGAAGCGCCGCCAACGTATCCGCTGTTTCACCGGACTGGCTAACAAACAGCGCGGCGGTCCGGTCACTGATCGGAGGTTCCCGGTACCGGAATTCGCTGGCGATATCGACCTCGACCGGCATCTTTGCCAGCTTCTCGAACCAGTACTTGGCAGTCAGACAGGCATAAAAGGCAGTGCCGCAAGCAACCATCGTCAGACGGTCGAGCTTGGTAAAGTTCAACTCTGCGGGCAGAACCACCTCATCCCCGCCGGTGCGCAGATACGAACGGATCGCTTCGGCCACGACCACGGGCTGTTCCGCGATTTCCTTGGCCATGAAGTGCTTGTGCCCGCCTTTGTCGGCGCGCGCCGTGTCCAGTTTGATCCGGCGGACCTCGCGGTTGACCAGATCGCCCGCTTCGTTGCGAATTTCCAGCGAAGTACGGGTCAGCACTGCGCGGTCACCTTCCTCAAGATAGGTGATACGGTCCGTCAGCGGTGCCAGCGCAATGGCATCGGAACCGACGAACATCTCGTCATCCCCGTGCCCGATCGCCAATGGCGACCCTTTGCGGGCGGCGATGATCAGGTCCTCTTGCCCCTCGAACAGAAAGGCCAGTGCAAACGCGCCTTCCAGCCGGTCAATCGTCTTAAAGGCGGCCTCAACCGGGGAAAGCCCCGTAGACAAGTAGTGCTCGGCCAGCAACGCGACGGTTTCGGTGTCGGTTTCGGTCACGAAGCCCACGCCGTGTTCGGCCAGTTCCGCGCGCAGATCGCGATAGTTTTCGACGATGCCGTTATGAACCACGGCAACGGGACCCGCCTGATGCGGGTGCGCATTCGTCACCGAGGGTACGCCATGGGTGGCCCAGCGTGTATGGCCGATGCCTGACTTGCCGGGCAAAGGATCATGCACCAGCAGATCGCTGAGGTTCACCAGCTTGCCCACGGCCCGGCGACGCCCCAGGTCGCCACCATTAACCGTTGCGATCCCGGCACTGTCGTAGCCGCGATATTCCAGACGTTTCAACGCCTCGACCAAGATAGGGGCGACTTCGTGCTGCCCCAGAACGCCTACAATTCCACACATCGGTCAGGCTCCTTTGTCGCGGCGAGCCTTCTTCGCCTTGAGCATTTCAAACAATTTGCGCGCATAGCCGGGTTTGTTGTCCTGCTTGGCGCGTGCCACGGCAAGTGCATCAGGCTCCACATCACGCGTGACCACCGTGCCGGTCGCTGTCATGGCTCCGTCGCCCACGGTCACAGGCGCCACCAGCATGGTATTCGATCCGATGAACACGTTCTGACCAATGGTCGTTTTGTGCTTCAACACCCCGTCATAGTTACAGGTGATCGTACCCGCGCCGATATTCGTGGCCGCGCCGACCGTCGCGTCGCCGATATAGCTCAGGTGGTTGACCTTCGCGCCTTCAGCGATCTCGGCGTTCTTGATTTCCACAAAGTTGCCGATGCGCGTGTCTTCGGCCAGTTCGGTGCCGGGGCGCAGGCGGGCATAGGGGCCAACGACAGCGCCACGGCTGACGTGACACCCTTCCAGATGCGAAAACGCCCGGATGGTCGCGCCGCTTTCGACAGTGACACCGGGGCCGAATACCACATTGGGTTCGATGACCGTGTCGCGTCCGATGATTGTGTCGGCGGCCAGATAGACGGTTTCGGGGGCCATTAAGGTCACTCCAAGGTCCAGCAATTCCGACCGTGCACGGGTTTGGAATACTGCGTCGGCAGCAGCGAGGTCGGCGCGCGAGTTGATCCCCAGCGTCTCGGCCTCGTCACAAGCGACTGCGGTGACTTTCAGGTCACGGCTGCGGGCGATTTCGACGACGTCGGTCAGGTAGTATTCTTCGGCAGCGTTGTCGTTATCCACGGCGTCGATCAGGGAAAACAAAACTTCTGAATCGCACGCCAAAAGTCCTGAATTACAAAAGGTTATCGCGCGTTCTTCATATGAGGCATCTTTGAATTCCACAATCCGCTCCAGATTATCTCCGTTCATGATCAGGCGACCATAGCGGGCTGGATCGGCGGCTTCGAATCCCAGGATAACCAGATCGTTCTGCGCGCGTGCCTCGATCATGCGCTCCAGCGTTTGGGGCTGAATGAACGGAGTGTCACCGTACAAAACCACCACGTCGCCCTCGAACCCCTCGAGCGCAGCGCGCGCCTGCGCGACGGCATGAGCCGTGCCCAACTGTTCGGTCTGTTCCGCGATCCGGGCTGTTTCGTCTTCGGCGGTTGCCACTTTCGCCACGGCCGCGGACCCGTGCCCGGTGACGATCACGGTACGTTCGGGCGACAACACGGCTCCGGCGCGCATGGTGTGAACCAGCATGGGTATCTGGGCAATCGGATGAAGGACTTTGGGGATGTCCGAATTCATCCTGGTGCCTTTACCTGCGGCAAGGATGACAAGGGCGGTGCTCATGAAATCGTTTTCTCTTTGTGTTTTGTTGCGGTCCGTTTTATCCGCTGAGGGCAAAGGCGCAAGCGGTTCAGCCATCAAACAAGATTGCCGTTTGCAACAGGATGCGGCGAAAAACCGCCGAAGCAGGAGGCACGATGCGAACGGTTATCTTCGATTTGGACGGGACCTTGGCCGATACCTCGGGTGATTTGCTCGAGGCCGCGAACCACTGTTTTCGCCATATGGGGCACGGGGATGTTCTGGTTCACGGGCAGGATGCTGCGGTCGCGCTGCGGGGTGGCCGGATGATGCTGACGCACGGGTTGAAGCGGGTCGGGGCCTATGAAGAGCAGACCATTCACGCATATTATCCAATGCTGTTGGACGCATATGCGCAGGCCATTGACACCCATACGCACTTTTACCCCGGCGCACTTGACGCGGTTGAGGCGTTGAAGGTCGCGGGCTATGGCGTTGGGATTTGCACGAACAAGCCCGAAGCTCTGGCCGATCAGTTGTTATCGCAGATGGGCGTGCGCGATCAGTTCGCATCATTGGTGGGGGCCGACACCCTGCCGGTCCGCAAGCCCGATCCTGAACCGCTGCGCGAGGCCGCGCGGCGGGCAGGGGGGCATCCTGATCTTTGCGTGCTGATCGGAGATTCCGACACTGACCGCAATACGGCGCGCGCTGCTGGCGTTCCGTCGGTGTTGGTCACGTTTGGTCCGTCGGGCGCAGATATGGCCGCGCTGGAGCCCGAGGCGCTACTGCATCACTTCGATGATCTGCCCGAGGTTGTGACCAGTCTGATCGGAGCGGTGGCGTAAGCCCTTGACGCTGCGCACGCGCGGCCTCAGAACGGGCGTATGACCGAGACATTCACTGGCAGTTTCACGCAGCAGGAACCCATCCCCGACGAAGCGATCGAGGCCGCATTAGCGGTTTTGCGTCACGGGCGATTGCATCGCTATAACGTGGCTGCCGGAGAGTTGGGTGAAACTGCTTTGCTGGAGCAGGAATTTGCCGCGCAGATGGGGGCAAAATATTGCCTGGCCGTGTCCTCGGGCGGCTATGCGCTGGCGACCGCATTGCGCGCGGTGGGTGTGCAGCCCGGTGATCCGGTTCTGACCAATGCCTTCACGCTGGCCCCGGTGCCGGGGTCGATTGCCTCGGTCGGGGCAAAGCCCGTGTTTGTGGGCGTGACCGAGGGGCTGGTGATTGATCTGGACGATCTTGAGGCCAAGCTGGATCAGGCGCGAGTTCTGATGCTCAGCCATATGCGCGGGCATTTGTGCGACATGGATCGGCTGATGCAGATGTGTGATGCCGCAGGCGTGACCGTGATCGAGGATTGCGCGCATACGATGGGCGCGGCATGGCGCGGGCAATTATCGGGGCGGCAGGGGGCCATCGGGTGTTATTCCTGCCAGACCTATAAGCATGTGAACTCAGGCGAGGGCGGCTTGCTGATCACTGATGATGAGGAACTGGCGGCCAAGGCGACGATGCTGTCGGGGTCATATATGCTTTACGAACGTCATCTGGCCGCGCCGGGGCCGGAGGTGTTTGAGCGGATCAAATACACCACCCCCAATGTCTCGGGCCGGATGGACAATCTGCGGGCCGCGATCCTGCGGCCTCAGCTGCGGGATCTGGATCGGCAGGTGGGGCGGTGGAACGAGCGTTACGACGAGATTGAACATGGTCTGCGCGGCACGCCCGGCCTGACGATCGTCGAACGGCCCGAGGGTGAGACCTATGTCGGCTCCTCCATTCAGTTCCTGCTGCTGGACTGGTCACCCGAGCGTATTGCCGAAGTGATCCGCCGCTGCTCCGCGCGCGGGGTCGAGTTGAAGTGGTTCGGCGGGGCTGAGCCGACCGGATTCACCTCGCGTTATGATAGCTGGCGCTACGCCGACAGCGCGCCTTTGCCCGACAGTGACAGGGTGTTGGCTGGGATCATGGACATGCGTGTGCCGCTGACATTCTCACTGGAGGATTGCCGCCTGATCGCGCGGATCATCCGCGCCGAGGTCGGGGCCGTCTACCAATCGTAATCCAAAGGAGTGCGCTTAAAGCGCACGCTTGATGTTTTGACACCACCGCCCCTGACGGGCCGGTGGTGTGTTTCTGTGTGGCTGTCGTTGACCCGGAAAAGATTCGCTGATACTTATTGAACAACTGTTCATTAATGCGAGAGAGGAGATCGCATATGTTCGCGGCTACCATGCAGTTTGATCTGGGCGAGGATGTGAACGCCCTGCGTGAAATGGTTCACCGCTGGGCGCAGGAGCGGGTCAAGCCGATGGCCGCCGAGATTGATGCCTCGAACGCATTCCCCAATGAGCTTTGGAAGGAAATGGGCGATTTGGGGATGTTGGGCATAACGGTGCCCGAGGAATTCGGCGGGGCCGACATGTCATACCTGGCCCACACCGTTGCCGTCGAAGAGGTTGCTCGGGCGTCGGCTTCGGTATCGCTGTCTTACGGGGCGCACTCGAACCTGTGTGTCAATCAGATCAAGCTGAACGGGACGGATGAGCAAAAGGCGAAATACCTGCCGCGCCTGATCTCGGGTGAGCATGTGGGCGCGCTGGCGATGTCCGAGGCGTCGGCAGGGTCCGACGTGGTGTCGATGAAATTGCGGGCCGAGAAGCGCAATGATCACTACCGTCTGAATGGAAGCAAATACTGGATTACCAACGGGCCGGACGCGGATACTCTGGTCGTTTACGCCAAGACCGACCCAGAGGCTGGATCGCGCGGAATCACCGCCTTTCTGATCGAAAAAGAGATGACCGGCTTTTCCGCCTCACCCCATTTCGACAAGCTGGGGATGCGCGGGTCTAATACGGCGGAGTTGATCTTTGAAGACGTTGAAGTGCCGTTTGAAAACGTGCTTGGCGAGGAAGGGAAGGGTGTTGCTGTCCTGATGTCCGGACTGGATTATGAGCGCGTGGTGCTGGCCGGAATTGGCACCGGCATCATGGCGGCCTGCCTGGACGAAATCATGCCCTATCTGGCCGAACGTAAGCAATTTGGGACGCCCATCGGTAATTTCCAGCTTATGCAGGGCAAGATTGCCGACATGTACACGGCGATGAATTCGGCGCGGGCGTATGTGTATGAAGTGGCCAAAGCGTGTGATCGTGGCGATGTGACTCGTCAGGATGCTGCGGCCTGTTGTCTTTATGCGTCCGAGGCCGCGATGACGCAGGCGCATCAGGCTGTGCAGGCGATGGGCGGGGCCGGGTTCCTGTCGGATTCACCCGTCAGCCGGATTTTCCGCGACGCGAAGCTGATGGAGATCGGAGCGGGCACCAGTGAAATCCGCCGGATGTTGATCGGTCGGGAACTGATGAGCGAGATGCTGTGATGGAAAAACGCCCCGCAGACGAGGGAACTGCGGGGCGTTTCTTCGAAGGATCAGAAGCGATGGACGTAGGAAACGCCGATCAGCCACGGATCAATCTCGGCAGTGCCGAGGTCGTTTCCGTCCAGGCTGACATCCGAGTCGATGTCGAACCAACGCACGTTCAGACGCACAGCACCTTTCTCGGTGACCATATAGTCAAGGCCAGCCTGCAGCGCGACGCCAACCGAGTTATCCAGCTCCAGATCGCCCAGAGACGAGCTTTCGTCAAAGAAAATGGTGTAGTTGATACCGGCACCAACATACGGCTTCCAGGCGGAGTTGGTCGGGAAGTGATAGTTCAGCGACAGGGTGGGCGGCAGGTGCTTGACGGTTCCGCCGTCGATGCTGCCAGCCAGAGTGATGTCATGGCTGAACGGCGTTGCGGCCAGCAGTTCGATGCCAAGGTTGTCACGAACGAAGTATTCTACGGTGAAGATCGGGCGCGTGTCCGAGTCCACCTCGACGCTGGCGCCATTGCTCAGCGTGCCGTTGTCGGATTTCGGGTCGAGATAGCCCAAGCCAAGGCCGACGGTCCAGTCACCCTGAGATTGGGCGAAAGCTGGGACAGCCAGCGCAACAAGCGCAGTGGAGAGGGTCAAAGCGGCGAGTTTGTTGGTCATTTTACTGCCTTTAGTTTTGTTAATGCTGGCGTTTTGCACGACCGGACCGCTGCCAACTCTGATCTGCATCAAGTTTGTGTGATTGGAGTAAGAGACCGGCGTCAGAGAAATGCCATGAAAACAAGGGGTTTTGCCGATGTGTCCCGCTAGGTGCATACCCGGATTGCAAACTGATGGGAGCTGGTTGATTCCCGAGCGGTTGAACATGGCGCAGCAATGCCTGTCGCAACCGGGTGACCGCGTGGCGATCCGCGATCTGACCGGGGACTCTCGCGGCGACGTTACCTTTGACCGGTTGCAACGCATGGCGGACGGAATTGCGCGCCATCTTCTGGCAACCGTGCAACGCGGCGACCGGGTGGGCGTGCTTCTCAGCCAGTCGCCCTGGTGCGCGGCGGCGCATTTGGCGATCTGGAAAATCGGTGCGATCTCGGTGCCGCTTTTCAAGCTGTTCAAACATGATGCGCTGGCCTCACGGGTTCAGGACGCAGGTGCGCAGATAGTTTTGACCGACGCAGAAGGCGAGGAACTGTTGGGTGCTTTGGCTCATGCAGTGCGGGTTGACCGGATTGAGCCTTCGGATGAACCGGTTCCGTTTGCTGATACCGGCCCCGAGGACCCGGCCGTGCTGATCTATACCTCGGGCACAACCGGAAGCCCCAAGGGGGCGCTGCACGGGCACCGGGTTCTGACGGGGCATTTGCCGGGCGTGTCCATAAGCCACAATCACCTGCGCGACGGCGATTGTCTTTGGACGCCTGCTGACTGGGCGTGGATTGGCGGGCTGTTTGACGTTTTGATGCCGGGCTTGGCGCTGGGCGTCCCGGTTGTCGCGGCGCGGCTTGAGAAATTCACCCCCGCGGCCTGCGCCGATGTGGTCGCGCGCGGCGGCGTGCGCAACGTGTTCTTTCCACCCACCGCGCTGCGGATGCTGAAAGCGGCGGATCAGGTCATCCCCGGCCTGCGCTCGGTCGCCTCGGGCGGCGAGCCTTTGGGGGCCGAGATGCTGGCCTGGGGACAGCAGGCCTTTGGCCTGACGATCAACGAATTCTACGGGCAGACTGAGTGCAACATGGTCGTGTCCTCCTGCGCCGAGGATTTCCCAGTGCGCCCCGGCTGCATCGGCAAAGCGGTGCCGGGGCATGAGGTGGCGGTGATCGACGAGGATGGTCATCCGACCGATGACGAGGGCGACGTGGCCATCCGGCGCGGCTCGGCCTCGATGCTGTTGGAATATTGGAACCGACCTGAGGAGACGGCTGAGAAATTCCGGGGCGATTGGCTGATCACCGGAGACCGAGGCGTTTGGGAAGGCGAGTATCTGCGCTTCGTCGGGCGCGATGATGACGTAATTACGTCAGCCGGATACCGCATCGGTCCCGCCGAGATCGAAGATTGCCTGCTGACCCACCCGGCGGTGGCAACCGTGGGCGTGGTCGGCAAGCCCGACCCATTGAGGACCGAGATCGTGAAGGCCTATGTGGTGTTGAAACCGGGGGCCGAGGCGTCGGGCACAGAGTTGCAGGAGTGGGTTAAGGACCGTCTGGCGCAATATTCCTATCCGCGTGAGGTGGCGTTTCTGGAGGAACTGCCGATGACGGTGACGGGGAAGGTTATTCGGAAGGAATTGAAGGCGCGGGCCGCTGGGGAGGGGAGGCAATAATGAAGAACCTATATTTTGCGGCTTTGGTTGCCGTTGCCTGCGCTGCAGTGCCGGAGAAGAGCTTGGCCGACCAAGATAGCTCCTATTTATGGACAGAACGATGCCTTGCGAGCGCAGAAGGTAAACTGGATCAGGCCGGGAAAACGCAAGAGTGCATAGCGGTGATTACCACCTTTTGCCGGTTTTCCACTGACAGCCATTCCTGCTACGACGACCTGGCGAAAAATTTCTCGCATCGGTCCAGCGCTATCATTGATGCGCTTCCGGAAAGCTTGGATGCTTTGCCTCCTCAGAAACAGTTTTACGAAAAACGATTGGCACTTGTGAAGGATACAAGTGTTGCCAATCGTTGTGACTCACCAAGCCTTGAAACGGAATGTGCTGCATTGGTGCTCTTCGGGCGATACCTCGGAGCAGTGTCTTTGGCTGATTGGCTAGAACAGAGGGAGGAGAGAGAGTGAAGCTCACTAGTAAGGCAATAGTAACCTCTGAGGACTTCAAAACCAACCGAACCGCCCATCTCGACGCGTTGGCGCAAATCTCGACCGCAGCCGAAGCAGCCCGCATGGGGGGTGGTGAGAAATCCCGCGCGCGGCACGTCTCGCGGGGCAAGATGCTCCCCAGACGCAGAGTGGCGAACCTGCTCGATCCGGGGTCTCCGTTCCTTGAAATCGGCGCGACGGCGGCGCATGGGATGTACGAAAACGCTGCGCCCTGCGCCGGGGTGATCGCGGGGATTGGCCGGGTGCAGGGGCGCGAGGTCATGGTGGTGTGCAACGACGCCACCGTGAAGGGCGGCACTTACTACCCGATGTCGGTCAAAAAACACCTCCGCGCGCAGGAGATCGCCGAGGAAAACCATCTGCCCTGCATCTATCTGGTCGACAGCGGCGGTGCGAACCTGCCCAATCAGGATGAGGTCTTTCCCGACCGCGACCACTTTGGCCGCATCTTCTATAACCAAGCGCGGATGAGCGCGAAGGGGATTGCTCAGATCGCCGTGGTGATGGGGTCTTGTACGGCGGGCGGGGCCTATGTGCCTGCGATGTCGGATGTGACGATCATCGTCAAGGAACAGGGTACGATCTTTCTGGCTGGACCACCTCTGGTCAAGGCCGCGACGGGTGAGGTGGTCAGCGCCGAGGATCTGGGCGGCGGTGATGTCCATACGCGCCTGTCTGGTGTGGCGGATTATCTGGCCGAGGATGACGCCCACGCGTTGGCTTTGGCACGGCGGGCAGTGGGGTCGTTGGGTGGTGCCGGGCTGAAGCCCGGCCTACGGTTCGAGGTGCCCGAAGACCCGGCCTATGACCCCGAGGAAATCCTAGGGGTTGTCCCCGCCGATCTGCGCACGCCCTATGACATTCGCGAGGTGATCGCACGTCTGGTCGACGGCTCTCGCTTCGATGAGTTCAAGCCACGGTTTGGTGAGACGCTGGTGACCGGGTTTGCCCATGTCAAAGGCTGTCCGGTGGGGATCATCGCCAATAACGGCGTGCTGTTTTCCGAGGCCGCACAGAAGGGTGCGCATTTTGTCGAGCTGTGCTCGCAACGCAAGACGCCGCTGGTGTTCCTGCAAAACATCACAGGGTTCATGGTGGGCCGAAAATATGAAAACGAGGGCATCGCGCGGCATGGGGCCAAGATGGTAACAGCTGTTGCGACGACCTCGGTCCCGAAGATTACAATGCTTGTAGGTGGTTCGTTCGGCGCGGGGAACTATGGCATGGCGGGTCGCGCCTATCAGCCTCGGTTCCTGTGGACGTGGCCGAACTCGCGCATTTCCGTGATGGGCGGAGAGCAGGCGGCGGGCGTTCTGGCCACTGTCAAACGCGACGGGATCGAACGGCAGGGCGGCACATGGTCCGACGAGGAAGAGGCCGAATTCAAACGCCCGACGCTGGAGATGTTCGAGGAGCAATCGCACCCGCTCTATGCTTCGGCGCGGCTTTGGGATGACGGCATCATCGACCCGCGCAAATCGCGCGATGTGCTGGCCCTGTCGCTGAGTGCGGCGTTGAACGCGCCGATCGAGGAGACACGTTTCGGCGTGTTCAGGATGTAAGATGACGAAACTGCATCTTAAGCCAACGCCAATTGCTGTAGCTTGGTTTCTTTCCGTTCTCGTCGGAAGTGGAGGAATTGCCAATGCGGACCAATGGTCAACCGCTGTTGGCTGGGTTTGTGACGAGCGTGCCAAGCAACTTACTTTGTTTCCAGTTCGATTTGACGCAAATGCGCCAATTCCCGAAGGGCGCCCTGGGTTTTATGTGCCTACCTCGGATTCAAGAAGAGACGCAGGTGCAGTTGAAATCTTGTCGTGCAATTTGGGTTCAAAACGAAAAGTAGCCGTTCAAAGAACATACATGAACGAACCCAAGCCAAGCGGAATATGTGGCGGGACGGCTTGGTCCCGGTACCAATTGACTCTCAATGGGAAAGTAGCCGCAGAGTTTCCGATGGGATGTTCAGATACATTTGTCATTGCTAGCCAAAACATCGTTCAGGTTTGTTCATTGGGCGGTAACGATTGCAGAGTTTTTCAAGAGGACCCGATTCGATTGAATCGAGTTGGTGAATGGCTTTCGGAGTAAGAAACATGTTCAACAAAATCCTGATTGCCAACCGGGGCGAGATCGCTTGCCGCGTAATGGAAACCGCTCAGAAGTTGGGCGTGGCCTGCGTTGCGGTTTACTCTGACGCGGATGCCTCGGCCAAACATGTACAAATGGCGGATGAGGCGGTGCATATCGGCGGTGCGGCCCCGGCTGAGAGCTATTTGAAGGGCGATGTGATCATTCAGGCAGCGCTGGACACCGGCGCGCAGGCGATCCATCCCGGATATGGGTTTTTGTCCGAGAATCCGGATTTTGTAGATGCGGTTGAGGCGGCTGGATTAACCTTCATTGGCCCCTCGGCCGATGCGATCCGCAAAATGGGTCTCAAGGACGCGGCCAAGGTGTTGATGGAGCAGGCGGGCGTGCCGGTTGTGCCGGGCTATCACGGTGACAATCAGGACCCCGAGCATTTGGCCGGTGCTGCGGACACCATTGGCTATCCTGTGCTGATCAAGGCCGTCGCTGGCGGCGGCGGCAAGGGGATGCGGCTGGTCGAACGGCCCGAGGATTTCGCGTCGGCCTTGGACAGCGCGCGTGGGGAGGCGCGTACGGCCTTTGGTAACGATGCTGTGCTGGTCGAGAAGTTCGTCGCGAAACCGCGCCATATCGAAGTGCAGGTTTTCGGAGATGGCACGCACGCCGTGCATCTGTTCGAGCGGGACTGCTCGTTGCAGAGGCGTCATCAAAAGGTGATCGAGGAAGCGCCTGCGCCCGGAATGACGTCCGAAATGCGCGAAGCCATGGGCCAGGCGGGTGTCAGGGCAGCCGAGGCGATTGGCTACAAAGGCGCAGGCACGGTTGAGTTTATCGTCGATGCCTCGGACGGGCTGCGGCCGGATCGGTTCTGGTTCATGGAAATGAACACGCGCCTGCAGGTCGAACATCCGGTGACCGAGGCCATTACGGGCGTCGATCTGGTTGAATGGCAACTGCGCGTTGCTTCGGGCGAGACGCTGCCAAGGAAACAAAATGAACTGTCGATCACAGGCCACGCGTTCGAGGCGCGGCTTTACGCTGAAGATGTGCCCAAGGGGTTCCTGCCTGCGACGGGCACGCTGACTCATTTACAGTTCCCGACGACTTGTCGGGCAGATAGCGGCGTTCGGGCGGGTGATACGATCAGCCCTTGGTACGATCCGATGATCGCCAAAGTCATCGTGCACGGGCCAACACGCCAGATTGCGTTGGAACAACTGCACCGGGCGCTGTCGCGTACCGAGGTTGCCGGGACCGTGACAAACCTTGGGTTTCTGGGGGCGTTGACGCGACATCCCGGATTTGCGGCGGGGGACGTGGATACAGGGCTGATCGGGCGTGACTTGGATGCGTTGATCGAGCCGGTTCCGGTCGCGGCGTCTACCTGTGTTTCGGCGGCGATGACGGCGCTGGGTTTGGTGGATACGGACGAAGAAAGTGGGTTCTCGCTTTGGGCACCCCTGCATCGTGCGACCCAATTGATGGCCGAAGACGTGATTGATCTGGATGTTCAGGTCGAAGGACCGGACCGACAGCTATGGCAGGTGGGGGACGACTCGGTTCTGGCCGAACGAAAAGCTGGGAAATGGATCGTGGGTGGCCAGCCCATGCCGCGCGTTGCCATGGCAGGGTCGAGGATCACGGTTTTCGAGAACTACGGTCAGACGTTCGATATCGTCGACCCGCTGGACCGTGACGCAAGCGCCCTTGGCGACACCAACGTGATCGAGGCACCGATGCCCGGATTGGTAAAGGCCATTTTCGCGCAGGTGGGGCAAACCGTTCAGGAAGGCGATCGTCTGGCCGTTCTGGAAGCCATGAAGATGGAGCATTCCTTGTTGGCGGCGCGTGACGGCGTGGTTGCCGAAGTGCTCGCCGAAGCTGGGGGACAGGTCGAGGCCGGTGCCGCTCTGGTCCGGTTGGAGGAGGAATGATCTGTCCCGTGCGGACGCAACGTGGCAAGGTTGGGTTCACAGCGGCAATCAGGGAGGGACGCAGCCATGGGTGATCGGGTTGAAATCTTTGAAGTGGGGCCGCGCGACGGGCTGCAGAATGAAAAGCGGGAAATCCCGGTGGCCGAAAAGGTTTCTCTGGTCGATTGCCTGAGCCGTGCCGGGTTCAACCGGATCGAAGTGGCCAGCTTTGTCTCGCCCAAATGGGTGCCGCAGATGGCAGGTAGTGCCGAAGTGCTGGCCGGGATCTCTCGCGCCGACGGCGTGCGTTATGCCGCGCTGACACCGAACATGCGCGGGTACGAAGATGCGCTGGCGGCCAAGGCAGATGAGATTGCTGTATTCGCGTCAGCCTCCGAGGGGTTTTCTAAGGCCAATATCAACGCCTCGATTGCAGAATCCATCGAGAGGTTTACCCCGATTCTGGAGGCTGCTCGGCATATTGACCTTCCCGTGCGGGGCTATGTCTCTTGCGTGACGGACTGTCCCTATGACGGCCCGACAGACCCCGAAAAGGTCGCCGAGGTCGCGGATACACTGTTCGCGCTGGGCTGCTACGAAGTGTCTTTGGGCGACACGGTTGGACAGGGCACGCCTGATACCGTTGCGCATATGCTTTTGGCGGTGCAAAAGCGGGTGCCCGTCACCAGACTGGCGGGTCATTTCCACGACACCAACGGGCGGGCAATCGACAATATAGATGCGGCCCTTGCGCTGGGCGTGCGCACGTTCGATTCGGCGGTCGGAGGTTTGGGGGGGTGCCCCTACGCACCGGGTGCGGCCGGGAATGTTGCGACCGAGGCAGTTGTGTCTCACTTGCAGCGGTTGGGATATGAGACCGGCATTGACCCTGAGATCGTGGAAGAGGCCGCGCAGATGGCGCGCGCCATGCGGGGGGAATAAGGAAGGCCATGTTTGACACGATTTCAATTTCTGTGGACCCGCGCGGCGTCGCGACCCTGACGCTGGACCGCCCGGAAAAACACAATGCCATGTCAGCGCAGATGATATCGGAATTGACACAAGCCGCGGGACAGTTGGGACAGGACAACGCGGTGCGGGTGGTCGTCCTGACCGGCGCGGGCAAGAGCTTTTGCGCCGGGGGCGATCTGAGCTGGATGCAGGATCAAATGGCTGCGGACCCAAAGACGCGCTTTGTCGAGGCGCGCAAGCTGGCCGAAATGTTGCAAGCTTTGAACACGATGCCGAAACCGTTGATCGGGGCCGTGCAGGGCAACGCTTTTGGCGGCGGCGTTGGAATGGCTGCGGTATGTGACGTGGCGATTGGCGTCCAGACCGTGAAATTGGGCCTGACGGAAACGCGCTTGGGCCTGATCCCGGCGACCATTGGCCCTTATGTTGTCGCGCGCATGGGCGAGGCGCGGGCACGGCGTGTTTTCATGTCGGCCCGTCTTTTTGATGCGGCCGAGGCCGTCGAGCTGGGCTTGCTTGCCCGTGCTGTCCCGTCCGATGATCTGGCCGAGGCGGTCGAGGCTGAGGTTGTACCATATCTGTCCTGCGCGCCCGGCGCCGTGGCCTCGGCCAAGGCTTTGGTGCAGATGCTCGGGCCAACGATTGACGATTCCGTGATCGACGGGACGATCCGGGCGCTTGTCGACCGCTGGGAAACCGACGAAGCACAAGAGGGAATCGGTGCGTTCTTCGACAGAAGAAAACCTGTGTGGAACAGTAAGGTTTGAATTCCAGCAGAGGCTTGGCGCGCAAAGAGAAATAACACACTCAATATCCACAGAGGGAAACGGAAAATTAGGGACCTGCGCGCTTCTGTTCGGTTGACCCTCTGACCCCGCACAGATAGAGAATGTCCAGTCAACACGCCAATTGACGGTGCGTCGCTGCGGGCGGCGCGCAGGAAAGGAGCTTTACGTGGAAGACCTGTTGCGGGAGTACCTCCCGATCCTGGTGTTTCTTGCCGTTGCCGTGGGCCTTGGAATTGTCCTGATTCTGGCTGCTGTGGTATTGGCCGTCCGCAATCCCGACCCTGAAAAGGTCAGTGCATATGAATGTGGCTTCAACGCCTTTGATGATGCGCGGATGAAGTTTGATGTTCGGTTCTATCTGGTTTCGATTCTCTTCATCATCTTCGATCTGGAGATTGCGTTCCTGTTCCCCTGGGCCGTCGGTTTCAAAGACATCAGCGATGTTGGGTTCTGGTCCATGATGGTCTTCCTGGGCGTTCTGACCATTGGCTTTGCCTATGAATGGAAGAAAGGGGCCCTGGAATGGGAGTGATGACGGGTGCAAATACCGCAGGCGTCGACAAAGAAGTCGCGACCCAGGCCCTGAATGCTGAATTGCAGGACAAAGGCTTTCTGCTGACCTCGACCGAGGACATCATCAACTGGGCGCGCACCGGTTCGCTACACTGGATGACATTTGGTCTGGCCTGCTGCGCGGTTGAGATGATGCACACTTCAATGCCACGGTATGATGCGGAACGGTTCGGGATCGCGCCGCGCGCGTCCCCGCGTCAGTCGGATGTGATGATCGTGGCCGGAACCCTGACCAACAAGATGGCCCCGGCGTTGCGCAAGGTTTACGACCAGATGCCCGAGCCGCGTTATGTGATCTCGATGGGGTCCTGTGCCAATGGCGGTGGCTATTACCACTATTCCTATTCCGTCGTGCGTGGTTGCGATCGCATCGTTCCGGTGGATATCTACGTGCCCGGCTGCCCTCCGACGGCCGAGGCGTTGCTATACGGTCTGATGCAATTGCAGCGGAAAATCCGCCGCACCGGAACCATCGTACGCTGAGGGAGAGGGCAGATGAGCGAAGCACTCAAAGAACTCGGCGCGCAGTTGGAGCTGAAACGGGCGGATTGCGTTCTGTCCTGGGATGTGACCCATGACGAGTTGAACGTCGATGTCGCCCCGTCAAGCCTTGTGGAATTCGTGGAATTCCTGCGGTCGGATCAGAACTGCAAGTTCTCGACCCTCGTGGACATTACTGGCGTTGACTACCCCGAACGCGCCAAGCGGTTCGACGTGGTCTATCACTTCCTGTCGATGTACCAGAACCAGCGCATCCGCCTGCGCGTGTCGATCCGTGAAGAAGACATGGTGCCTTCGATCGTCGACGTACACCCCTCGGCCAACTGGTTCGAGCGTGAGGTGTTCGATATGTTCGGCATCCTGTTCTCGGGCCACCCTGATTTGCGGCGCATCCTGACCGACTATGGGTTTCGCGGCTATCCGCTGCGCAAGGATTTCCCCACCACCGGATACACCGAAGTGCGGTATGACGAGGCGCAAAAGCGTGTCGTCTACGAACCGGTCAGCCTGGTGCAGGAATACCGGCAGTTCGACTTCATGTCCCCATGGGAGGGTGCGAATTACATTCTGCCGGGGGATGAGAAACAGGAGTAGCCGTCATGTTTGAGTTCCTGATCTGGATCGTTCTGGTGGTCGCCACGGTTGTACCGATGATCAAGCTGCTACCGCATTTTGGGATCAACAAGAACTGGGCGTTTGCATGCATCATCTCTCCGGCCGTGGTTGTCCTGCTGTGGATGATGGCGCTGAAGCTGCAAGAGATGGAGCGTCGCTGACATGGCAGGGGAACTGATTGTTCTGGGCGTGCTGGGTGCGTTGCTGGCAGGAGCCGCAGCGAAAGCGGCCGAAGCCGAAAAGGTCCGGGTTCGGGCCGAAGCGAAGAAGAAACGAGGGCGTTGATGGACGGCTCAAGATACGATGACGGCAGCACGGACGCGCTGAGCGGTGAACAGAAGATCCGCAATTTCAACATCAACTTCGGTCCGCAACACCCTGCGGCACACGGGGTTTTGCGTCTTGTGCTTGAGCTGGACGGCGAGATCGTGGAACGCTGCGACCCTCATATCGGCCTTCTGCACCGTGGCACAGAAAAGCTGATGGAAAGCCGGACCTATCTGCAAAACCTGCCCTATTTCGACCGTCTGGATTACGTCGCGCCGATGAATCAGGAACATGCCTGGTGTCTGGCGATTGAGAAACTGACCGGTGTGGAAGTGCCGCGCCGTGGCTCGCTGATCCGGGTTCTGTATTCCGAGATCGGGCGCATTCTGAACCACCTGCTGAACGTGACCACGCAGGCGATGGATGTGGGCGCGCTGACGCCGCCTCTGTGGGGATTCGAGGAACGCGAAAAGCTGATGGTGTTCTATGAGCGCGCCTGTGGCGCGCGCCTGCACGCCGCGTATTTCCGCCCCGGTGGTGTGCACCAAGACCTGCCGCCCGAACTGCTGGACGATATCGAGGCATGGAGCCACGAGTTCCCCGCCGTTCTGAACGATATTGACGGTCTGCTGACCGAAAACCGCATCTTCAAACAGCGTAACGCCGATATTGGCGTTGTGACCGAGGATGACATCCAGAAATACGGTTTCTCGGGCGTGATGGTGCGCGGCTCGGGTCTGGCTTGGGATTTGCGTCGCGCGCAGCCCTACGAATGCTATGACGAGTTCGAATTTCAGATCCCCGTCGGCAAGAATGGCGACTGCTATGACCGCTATCTGGTGCGCATGGAGGAAATGCGCCAGTCGCTGTCGATCATCCGTCAGGCGATCGCAAAGATCCGCGAATGCCCCGGAGACGTACTGGCGCGCGGCAAGATCACCCCGCCGAAACGCTCGGACATGAAGACCTCGATGGAGAGCCTGATCCATCACTTCAAGCTGTATACCGAAGGCTTCCACGTCCCCGCAGGCGAGGTATATGCCGCCGTCGAAGCCCCCAAGGGTGAGTTCGGCGTCTATCTGGTCGCCGACGGCACCAACAAACCCTACCGCGCCAAACTGCGAGCGCCGGGGTTCCTGCATCTGCAAGCCATGGACCACGTCGCCAAGGGCCACCAACTGGCCGACGTCGCCGCCATCATCGGCACCATGGACGTCGTATTTGGAGAGATTGACCGCTAATGCTTCGCCGTCTTCATCCCGAACAACCCGATAGTTTTGCGTTCACCGCTGCCAACCAGCAATGGGCCGAAGCGCAGATCACCAAATACCCCGAGGGCCGTCAGGCCAGCGCAGTGATCCCGCTGCTGTGGCGCGCGCAGGAACAAGAGGGCTGGTTGAGCCGCCCGGCAATCGAATCCGTCGCCGACATGCTGGGCATGGCCTATATCCGCGTGCTTGAGGTCGCCTCGTTCTACTTCATGTTTCAATTGCAACCCGTTGGTTCTGTTGCTCATATTCAGGTCTGTGGCACGACGTCCTGCATGATCTGTGGGGCTGAGGACCTGATCGCGGTCTGCAAGGACAAGATTGCAGCGAAACCGCACGCGTTGTCCGCCGATGGCAAGCTGAGCTGGGAAGAGGTGGAATGCCTCGGGTCTTGCACGAACGCGCCGATGGCGCAGATCGGTAAGGACTATTATGAGGATCTGACCGCCGAAAGCTTCGGCAAGATCATCGACGAATTGGCGGCGGGCAAGGTGCCGACGCCGGGTCCGCAGAACGGGCGCTATGCGGCGGAACCGCTGAGCGGCCTGAGCAGCCTGAACGAATACGAAGCTGGAAAGCCCAAGTACAACGCCAGTGTTGAGATCGCGACCGATCTGGGCGACACGGTCAAGCGTATAGACGGGACCGAGGTTCCGATCCTGACCCCGTGGTTGGGCAAGGACGGTAAGGCGACAGCGACCAAAACGGCTCCGAAGCCTCCGAAACAGCGTGAAACCGGTAAGTCGGCGGTGAAACAGGCCCAAGATGCCAAGGAAGATCAGCCCGAAACGCTGGCGCAGGCGCGCGGTGGCAAGGCCGATGATCTGAAGATGCTAAAAGGGGTCGGGCCGAAGCTGGAAGAAAAGCTGAACGATCTGGGCATCTACCACTACGACCAAATCTCAAACTGGACGGCAGGGAATATCGCCTGGGTCGATGCGCGGCTGAAGTTCAAAGGCCGGATCGAACGCGACGGTTGGGTCGAGCAGGCGACCAGCCTTGCTTCGGGGGAAGAGACCGAATTTGCCAAACGTGCCAAGGAAGACGGCACTTACGAGGATTAAGATAGGTGCCCATCCGGGGCATC
Organism: Ruegeria sp. CJ2; assembly: GCF_056536745.1. Taxonomy (NCBI): domain Bacteria; kingdom Pseudomonadati; phylum Pseudomonadota; class Alphaproteobacteria; order Rhodobacterales; family Roseobacteraceae; genus Ruegeria; species Ruegeria sp. CJ2. The sequence continues at coordinate 399,480 of NZ_JBQFQF010000002.1, read as the reverse complement.
GGGATGAAATGGACAAGGATAAGGAACAGGCCATAGCCCGAAAGGGCCGTCATGTCGGCATCGTCATTGCGGTGACAATGGCGCTATGGCTTGCCATGAACCTTTTCATTGGTCCCGCACTGCAACTGACGGCACGCCACGCGTTGTTGTTTGATCTCGCTGCTTTGGCGGGTTTCATCTACGCGGGCGTCAACATTTTTCAACTCTGGCGCATGCGTCAGGATAATCAAGGGTAGCACGCGATGCTGAAGGATCAGGACCGGATCTTTACCAACATCTACGGGATGCACGAGCGCACATTGCGTGGTGCGCAGGCGCGCGGGCATTGGGACGGCACCGCTGGCCTGATTGAAAAGGGCCGCGACTGGATCATCCAGACGATGAAGGATTCGGGCCTGCGCGGTCGTGGCGGTGCCGGATTTCCGACCGGTCTGAAATGGTCGTTCATGCCCAAAGAAAGTGACGGGCGTCCGGCCTATCTGGTTGTGAATGCCGACGAATCCGAACCCGGCACCTGCAAGGATCGCGAGATCATGCGCCATGATCCGCATACGTTGATCGAGGGCTGCCTGATCGCCTCTTTCGCGATGAATGCGCATACCTGCTATATCTACCTGCGCGGCGAATATATCCGTGAGCGTGAGGCATTGCAGGCCGCGATTGACGAGGCCTATGACGCCGGACTGCTGGGCAAGAATGCCGCGGGTTCGGGCTGGGATTTCGACCTGTTCCTGCATCACGGCGCGGGCGCGTATATCTGTGGCGAAGAAACCGCCCTGATCGAAAGCCTTGAGGGTAAGAAGGGCATGCCGCGGATGAAACCTCCGTTCCCGGCGGGGGCGGGGCTTTATGGCTGCCCGACCACGGTGAACAATGTGGAGTCCATCGCTGTTGTGCCCACCATCCTGCGCCGGGGCGCGGATTGGTTTTCGGGTTTTGGCCGTCAGAACAACGCGGGCACCAAACTGTTTGCGATCTCGGGCCATGTGAACAACCCCTGTGTGGTTGAAGAGGCGATGTCGATCTCGTTCGAGGAACTGATCGAGACCCATTGTGGCGGCATTCGCGGCGGCTGGGACAATCTGCTGGCGGTGATTCCGGGTGGCTCGTCTGTTCCTTGTGTGCGCGGCGAGAACATGCGCGACGCGATCATGGATTTTGATTACCTGCGCAACGATCTGGGCTCGGGCCTCGGGACGGCCGCGGTGATCGTGATGGATAAGTCCACCGATATCATCAAGGCGATCTGGCGGCTGTCCAAGTTCTACAAGCACGAAAGCTGTGGTCAGTGTACGCCCTGTCGCGAAGGCACCGGCTGGATGATGCGCGTGATGGACCGTCTGGTGCGTGGCGAGGCCGAACTGGAAGAGATCGACATGCTGTTTGACGTAACCAAACAGGTCGAAGGGCACACGATCTGCGCGCTTGGCGATGCTGCGGCCTGGCCCATTCAGGGCCTGATCCGTAATTTCCGGGACGAGATCGAAGACCGTATCAAGGCCCAGAAGTCGGGCCGCCTTGGTGCAATGGCTGCGGAGTAGACCTTATGGATGTATTTGCAGAATATGGTCATGCGATTGTTTCGCTGATGATTTTCACCTTGGTCGTGTTGTTTCTCGCCCCCTTCACTGCGCTGGCAAAGCAAGGAAAAGGGTTGGCTCCTGGATCCACGCCCGAGCAGGACTATGCTGACAAAACCTATCGTCTGAACCGAGCATATCTGAATGGAACAGAGACCCTTCCGGCATTTGTGGCGGTAACTTTTGCGGCCATCTTTATGGCGGTCAGTCCGTTTTGGGTAAATCTGCTGGCCTCGGTCGCACTGTTGGCACGATTGGTGATGCTGGTCATCCACATCAAGGGAATTGGCAAACCGAATTCAGGGTTGCGGAGCGTTCTTTATGTTGTCGGATGGGCATGCATGTTCATCCTGGGGATTATGGCAATGGTGGCTGCGTTTTGATGTTCGGACTTACTCATCACGCCACCGGGAAATCGCGCCGGATCAGAACCTGTGGTCGGGCAGTGGTGGTTTGCGCCGCGACTGCACTTGTTGCGTCCTGTGGTTTGGTAACCCCTTCGTCCGATCGTGTGGTTTTTGATGGTCAATATTTCCGCGCCAAAGCGAAAGTCGTGGACAAGAAAACAGCGCCGACGGATTTCACGGTTGTGGTGAACGGTGTCTCAGCGTCGCTGGACGGCGCGCGTGAGGCTGGCAGGTACGAGGGCACCAAGTTTTGTATCGCAAAATACGGGTCCTCGCGAATTGACTGGAAGGTCGGGCCGGATACCGAGCCGCAAAACCTGCGGATCACCGATGACAAACTGACTTTCGCAGGAAAATGCCTTCGCCCATGACACGCGGTTTCGCATATCACGCAGCCAAACGCGCTGAACGCCGGGGGCAGGCAGGTCTGCGAGGGTTTGTATTGCGCGCGGCGACTCTGATTGCCGCGATATGCGTAGTTACGTCACCGGTGCTGGCTGATGCCAAGCCGCCTTTGCGTGATGTCAAAGAGATCGACAACGAACTGTACTACATCGCGATAGCCAACGAGATTTCGGAGGTTTGCCCTTCGATCAGCGGGCGCCGTCTGAAGGCGATCGGAGTGATGTGGGATTTGCGGTCGAAAGCAAACAAGCTGGGGTACTCGGACAAGGAAATCCGGGCCTATGTGGAATCCGATGCTGAGAAAGACAGGATGCGCTCAAAAGGCGAAGCTTTTCTGGCGCAGAACGGTGCGTCCTATGACAACCCCACAACATTCTGCGCTCTGGGGCAGAAAGAAATCGAAAGAAACAGCGCCATTGGCGTTTATTTGAGGGCGAACTAGACCATGTCTGACCTCCGCAAGATCAATATCGACGGGCAGGAAATCGAAGTCGATGGTGCGATGACCCTGATTCAGGCGTGTGAGCAGGCCGGGGTCGAGGTGCCGCGCTTCTGCTATCACGAACGTCTGTCGATTGCCGGGAACTGCCGGATGTGTCTGGTGGAGGTCGTCGGCGGCCCGCCGAAACCTGCGGCCTCCTGCGCGATGCAGGTGCGAGACCTGCGTCCGGGACCGGAAGGCCAGCCGCCTGTGGTCAAGACGAACTCTCCCATGGTCAAGAAGGCCCGCGAGGGCGTGATGGAGTTTCTGCTGATCAACCACCCGCTGGACTGTCCGATCTGCGATCAGGGCGGCGAGTGTGACCTGCAGGATCAGGCGATGGCCTATGGTGTCTCGGGCTCGCGTTTCCGCGAAGCCAAACGTGCGGTTGATGATCTGGATCTGGGGCCGTTGGTCGGCACCGCGATGACCCGCTGCATCAGTTGCACCCGTTGTGTGCGCTTCACGACCGAGGTGGCCGGGATCACTCAGATGGGCCAAACCGGGCGCGGTGAAGATGCCGAGATCACCTCGTACCTGAATGAGACGCTGCAATCGAACCTGCAGGGCAACATCATCGACCTGTGCCCGGTTGGGGCGCTGACCTCGAAGCCCTATGCCTTTACCGCCCGCCCTTGGGAATTGACCAAGACCGAGAGCATCGACGTGATGGATGCCTTGGGGTCGAATATCCGCGTGGATACCAAGGGGCGTGAGGTGATGCGGTTCCTGCCACGTAACCATGACGGCGTGAATGAGGAATGGATCAGCGACAAGACCCGGTTCGTTTGGGACGGCTTGCGGCGTCAGCGTCTGGACAAGCCCTATGTGCGCGAAAACGGCAAGCTGCGCCCGGCCACATGGCCCGAAGCGCTGACCAAGGCTGCCGAAGCACTCAAAGGCGCTGAAAAGCCCGCCGGTATCGTTGGTGACCTGGTTCCGGTTGAGGCTGCATTCGCGCTGAAGCAGTTGATTGAAGGGCAGGGCGGCGTTGTCGAATGCCGCACCGACGGGGCCAAGCTGCCTGCGGGTAATCGGGGTGCCTATGCCGGAACTGCTGCCATCGAAGATATCGACATGGCCGAACGTATCTTGCTGATCGGAACCAACCCGCGGGATGAAGCTCCGGTTCTGAACGCGCGCATCCGCAAGGCCTGGGCGCATGGGGCAGAAGTAGCTCTGGTTGGTCCGGCTGCGGACTTGACCTATGACTATGTCCATTTGGGGGATGACCGCGCGGCGTTGCAGAAGGTCGTCGTTATGGGGGGCGATGACGCCATCAAAAGCAAGGCTTCGCTGGTCATCGTCGGACAGGGTGCCCTGCAAGAGGCTGATGGCGCTGCGGTCCTTGCCGCCGCGCAGTCGATTGCCGCAAACACGGAAAGCGGCCTGATTATTCTACATACGGCTGCCTCTCGTGTGGGGGCCATGGACGTAGATGCGACCAACGCCGGTGGCATGGATGCCGTCAACGCGGCGGATGTGATCTACAATCTTGGCGCAGATGAGGTTGAGATCGGCGAAGGCGCTTTTGTCATCTATCAGGGCAGCCACGGCGATCGCGGTGCCCATCGCGCCGATATTATCCTGCCGGGCGCTGTGTATACCGAGGAAAACGGCTTGTTCGTGAACACCGAAGGCCGCCCGCAACTGGCGATGCGAGCCGGGTTCGCACCCGGAGAAGCGAAAGAGAATTGGGCCGTTCTGCGCGCGCTTTCGGCTGAGGTGGGCGCGACGCTGCCATTTGACTCTCTGGCGCAACTGCGCACGGCCTTGATCGAGGCAGTGCCCCATTTGGCACGGATCGACGAAGTGATTGAAAATGAAAGTCAACTACTTGAGGCCGGGCCTATGGGCAAGGCGACGTTCCGCACGGCAATCAAGGACTTCTACCTGACAAATCCGATTGCACGCGCGTCACAATTGATGGCGGAACTGTCGGCGCAAGCACAGGCCCGAAAGTCCAAGAAGATCGCGGCAGAATGAACCGGAACCGCTTCATATCGCGCAACAGCACCGACGTCCTTTGGCCGTTGGCAGCGTCAGGTTTGCCTGTGAACACGATTATTTTGGGTAGCGCCAAGACAGCAGATGCTGTTTACACCAACGCGCCGACCCAGCCGCAGAATGCGCAGGCATCTGGCCTAAGCATCGCGCGCGGAAAACGGAATACCCACGGTGTGAGGACCAATGGCTGAATTCTTTAACACCCCCGGCGGCATCGCCCTCATCATTCTGGCGCAGGTGCTGGCCGTCGTTGCCTTTGTGATGATCTCGCTGTTGTTCCTTGTCTATGGCGACCGTAAAATCTGGGCGGCCGTCCAGATGCGCCGAGGTCCCAACGTGGTCGGCGTCTATGGTCTGCTGCAATCGGTGGCCGATGCCCTGAAATACGTGGTCAAAGAGGTGGTGATCCCCGCCGGTGCCGACCGCACGGTCTTCATTATTGCTCCGCTGACCTCTTTCGTTCTGGCGATGATCGCCTGGGCGGTGATCCCGTTCAACGACGGCTGGGTGCTGTCAGATCTGAACGTCGCGATCCTTTATGTGTTCGCCGTGTCGTCGCTGGAAGTTTATGGCGTGATCATGGGCGGTTGGGCGTCGAACTCAAAGTACCCGTTCCTTGGCTCACTGCGCTCGGCAGCGCAGATGATTTCTTACGAGGTGTCCATCGGCCTTATCATCATTGGGATCATCATTTCGACCGGGTCGATGAACTTTGGCGATATCGTCCGCGCGCAGGATGGCTCGTTCGGGTTCTTCAGCTGGTACTGGCTGCCGCATTTCCCGATGGTCTTCCTGTTCTTCATCTCGGCTCTGGCTGAAACCAACCGTCCGCCGTTCGATTTGCCCGAGGCGGAATCGGAACTGGTTGCAGGCTATCAGGTCGAATATTCGGCCACGCCCTTCCTTCTGTTCATGGCCGGTGAATACATCGCCATTTTCCTGATGTGCGCGCTGACCTCGCTGCTGTTCTTTGGTGGCTGGCTGTCACCGATCCCCGGTCTGCCGGATGGCGTTCTGTGGATGGTCGCGAAGATGGCGTTCTTTTTCTTCCTGTTTGCGATGGTCAAGGCAATCACGCCTCGCTACCGCTATGACCAGTTGATGCGGCTGGGCTGGAAAGTGTTCCTGCCGTTCTCACTGGTCTGGGTGGTCTTCGTGGCCTTCGCTGCAAAGTTCGACTGGTTCTGGGGCGCGTTTGCCCGTTGGAGCGTAGGAGGCTGATATGACCCAAATCGACTACACCCGCGCTGCCAAATACTTCCTTCTGCAGGACTTTTGGGTCGGCATGAAGCTGGGGCTGAAGTATTTCTTCGCTCCCAAGGCCACCGTCAACTATCCGCATGAAAAGGGCCCTCTGTCCCCGCGGTTCCGCGGCGAACACGCCCTGCGCCGCTACCCCAACGGCGAGGAACGCTGCATCGCTTGTAAACTCTGCGAGGCCGTGTGTCCCGCGCAAGCCATCACCATCGACGCCGAACCGCGCGAAGACGGCAGCCGCCGCACGACGCGCTATGACATCGACATGACCAAATGCATCTATTGCGGCTTCTGCCAAGAGGCGTGCCCGGTTGATGCCATCGTCGAAGGCCCCAACTTCGAATTCGCCACGGAGACCCGCGAAGAACTGTTCTACGACAAGGAAAAACTGCTGGATAACGGTGAACGCTGGGAAGCCGAGATCGCCCGCAATCTGGAAATGGACGCGCCGTACCGATGACTGACAGCCCGACAAATCCGTTCGAGCTGATGATGAAGCAGGCTCACGACATGGCCAAGGCGATGAACCCGGCGATGGAAAATTTTTCGCCCAAAGGGTTCGAGGCGCTGTGGCCGACCATGCCCAAAGAGGTCATGGAGATGATGTTCGGCAACACCGTCAACACCGACGGGCTGGATGCCAAGACCCGCCTGCTGCTGACATTGGCTGGGCTGACCTGCCAGGGTGCGCAGGCCGACACCGCCGTACGCCAGACCGTGCGCCACGCGCTGGAGGCGGGCGCAAAGAAACAAGAGATCGTGGAAACGATCGGTCAGATGTCGGTTTTTGCCGGCATCCCGGCCATGACCCGCGCGCTGGAACTGGCGCAAGAGGTCATGGGCGATAACGAGGATGAGGATCAATGACCGTCTTTGCCTTCTACCTGTTTGCCATCAGCGCCATCACCGGCGGGCTGTTCACGGTGATCAGCCGCCAGCCGGTGCACTCGGTGCTGTGGCTTATCCTGTCCTTCCTGTCTTCGGCGGGGCTGTTCGTGCTGCTGGGGGCCGAGTTCGTGGCGATGCTGCTGATCATCGTCTATGTCGGCGCGGTCGCGGTGCTGTTCCTCTTCGTGGTGATGATGCTGGACGTGGACTTTGCCGAGTTGAAGGCGGAGATGGCGCGCTATATGCCGCTGGCCCTGCTGATCGGTCTGGTCATCCTGATGCAGTTTGTCATGGCCTTTGGCGCATGGGACAGCGCGCAGGGTGCGGCGGCTAACCTTGCCCAGCCGGTCCCGACGGACCGTCACAACACCGAGGCGCTGGGTGTCATTCTTTACGATCAATACTTCCTTTTGTTCCAACTGGCGGGTCTGATCCTGCTGGTGGCGATGATCGGCGCCATTGTTTTGACGCTGCGCCACCGTCAGGACATCAAGCGTCAGGACATCATCGGCCAGATGATGCGCGACCCGGCCAAGGCGATGGAGCTGAAGGACGTGAAACCGGGGCAGGGGTTGTGAGCTGTAGAGTGGTCATAACTGCGTTAGCTTTACTGACGATTAATTCGGGATCGGCTATAGCAGAGTGCCGTACGGGACATTGCAGTATTAGCAAGCCGCTAATACATTTCGATAAGCGCACCAAAGTAGCTGATGATTGCAGTTTTTCGGACGCTGGTAACGGATGGAGCATTTTCATCTCTGGCGAAGCGGCCACAGATATTGGCGGAGGCCGGGTTGGGCAGCGCTGGGTTGCAAATGTCGCATGTGTTCATAGCGAGAGTATTGTAGTCGTGGATTGCAATACCCAAGAGTTCATCAAAATACGCGGCGTTTGCGCTCCTCCTGACCCAGACAAACAGTTCTCTTTAGGGAGTTACTCGGCAGACCTTCTTTTTTCACCGCTTGGGAAGCTGCGTCTTGATTCACAAACTACAGTCAAAGACTTGGTGCATGTGTCTCAATTGGCGAATTACGGCCATTGGACCGATGCTGAAAACTACTTGAGCAGACCCCTAGGAAAAAACAGCGTTAACCCGTTCTGCGGCTGCAAACTCTACTATCCCGACTCGCCAGGAGCGAAGCTATGATCGGACTTGAACACTATCTTACGGTCGCGGCGACGCTGTTCGTCATCGGCATCTTCGGTCTCTTCCTGAACCGCAAGAACGTCATCATCCTGCTGATGAGCATCGAGTTGATGCTGTTGGCGGTGAATATCAACCTCGTGGCGTTTTCCAGTTTCCTCGGCGATCTGGTCGGGCAGGTGTTTACGCTGTTTGTCTTGACCGTTGCGGCGGCAGAGGCGGCGATTGGTCTGGCCATTCTGGTCTGCTTCTTCCGCAACCGTGGCACCATCGCGGTTGAAGACGTCAATATGATGAAGGGCTAAGAGAACTATGGAAACCACCATCCTCTTTGCCCCGCTGGTGGGCGCGCTGATCTGCGGTTTCGGCTGGCGGTTCATTGGTGAGAAAGCCGCCATGTGGACGGCAACCGGCTTGCTGTTTCTGGCCTGTCTGCTGTCGTGGATTGTGTTCTTTGCCTTCGACGGGGTGACACAGCAGATCGAGATCATGCGCTGGATCGAGAGCGGCTCGCTGTCGACAAGCTGGGCCATCCGTCTGGACCGGCTGACGGCGATCATGCTGATCGTCGTGACGACCGTGTCGGCTTTGGTGCACCTCTATTCCTTCGGCTACATGGATCACGACCCGCAATGGCGCGAGGGCGAGAGCTATAAGCCGAGGTTCTTCGCCTATCTGTCCTTCTTCACCTTTGCGATGCTGATGCTGGTGACGGCAGACAATCTGGTGCAGATGTTCTTTGGCTGGGAGGGCGTGGGCGTCGCATCCTACCTGCTGATCGGGTTCTACTACCGTAAGCCTTCGGCGAATGCCGCAGCGATGAAAGCGTTCATCGTGAACCGTGTGGGTGACTTTGGCTTTGCGCTGGGGATTTTCGCGCTGTTCTTCCTGACCGACAGCATCAATTTCTCGGACATTTTTGCCTCGGCCCCTGCTTTGGCGGAAGAGAAACTGCACTTCCTGTGGGGGGAGTGGACCGCGATTGAGGTGATCTGCGTGCTGCTGTTCATCGGAGCGATGGGGAAATCGGCGCAGTTGATCCTGCACACATGGTTGCCCGACGCGATGGAAGGCCCGACGCCTGTGTCGGCCCTGATCCACGCCGCGACCATGGTGACGGCGGGTGTGTTCCTGGTGTGCCGCATGTCGCCGCTGATGGAGTTCGCGCCGGGTGCGACCGGGTTCATCACCGTGCTGGGCGCGTCGACCGCGTTTTTTGCCGCGACCGTGGGTCTGGTTCAGACCGACATCAAGCGCGTCATTGCTTATTCGACCTGTTCGCAGTTGGGGTACATGTTTGTGGCCGCTGGTGTCGGTATGTATTCGGCGGCGATGTTCCACCTGTTCACACACGCCTTCTTCAAGGCGCTGTTGTTCCTTGGCGCGGGGTCCGTGATCCACGCCATGCACCACGAACAAGAGATGACTGAATATGGCGGGCTGCGCAAAAAGATCCCCTATACGTTTTGGGCGATGATGATCGGCACGCTGGCCATCACGGGCGTTGGCATTCCGCTGACGACCTTCGGTTTCGCAGGCTTCTTGTCGAAAGACGCCATCATCGAGAGCGCCTATGCAGGCGGCTCCTCCTATGGTTTCTGGCTGCTGGTCGTGGCGGCGGCGTTTACATCATTCTACAGCTGGCGTCTGATCTTCCTGACCTTCTACGGCACGCCGCGCGGCGACAAGCATACGCATGATCATGCGCATGAAAGCCCGATGGTCATGCTGGTGCCTCTGGGCGTTCTGTCGCTGGGCGCGGTCTTTGCGGGGATGATCTGGTACGGCAACTTCTTTGGCCATGCGGATAAGGTCGGCAAATTCTACGGTATCCCGGTGGCTGAGGCGTCGGAACATGCCGAGGCTGGCGATCACGGTAAGGCCGACGGGCATGGCGATGACAGCCACGCAGATGATGGCCACGGTGACGACCACGCGGATGACGGTCATGGTAAAAAAGATGCGCATGGCGATCATCACTATGTTTTCGCGGGTGAGCCGGGCGAGGGCGCGCTGTATATGGCGCCGGACAATCACATTCTCGACGATGCGCATGCGGCTCCGAAATGGGTCAAGGTCTCGCCCTTTGTGGCGATGCTGCTGGGCTTTGTCGTGGCCTATTGGTTCTACATCGTGAATCCATCCCTGCCGGGACGTCTGGCGCAGAACCAGCGGCCGCTCTACCTGTTCCTGCTGAACAAATGGTACTTTGATGAGATCTACAACGTGATCTTCGTCAAACCCACCGTGGCGCTTGGCCGGTTCCTGTGGAAACGCGGTGATGGCAACACCATCGACGGCTTCCTGAACGGGATCGCCATGGGCGTTGTTCCCTTCTTCACCCGCCTCGCAGGTAAGGCGCAGACGGGCTACATCTTTACTTATGCCTTCTGGATGGTCTTGGGGATAGCAGCCCTTGTCACCTGGATGTCGATCGGCGGAGGCGCACACTAATGGATAATATCCTCTCGATCGTTACTTTCATCCCCGCAGTGGCAGCCGGCATCCTGGCTCTGTTCTTGCACGGAGATGACGACGCCGCGCAGCGCAACGCGAAATGGGTCGCGCTGGTGGCGACCACGGTGACGTTCCTTGTCTCGATCGGCATCTATACGGGCTTTGATCCATCCAACACCGGCTTCCAGATGGTGGAAGAGGGTGAGTGGCTGCTGGGCCTGAAATACAAGATGGGTGTCGACGGCATCAGCGTGCTGTTTGTGCTGCTGACGACGTTCATCATGCCCCTGACCATTCTGGCCAGTTGGAATGTCACCGACCGCGTCAAGGAATACATGATCGCCTTTCTGCTGCTGGAAACGCTGATGCTGGGCGTGTTCATGGCGCTGGATCTGGTGCTGTTCTACCTGTTCTTCGAGGCCGGCCTGATTCCGATGTTCCTGATCATCGGTATCTGGGGCGGGGCGAACCGGATTTATGCGAGCTTCAAGTTCTTCCTCTATACCTTCCTCGGCTCGGTTCTGATGCTGGTGGCGATGGTTGCGATGTACGCGGATGCGGGCACCACCGATATCGAGGCGTTGATGAGCCATCAGTTCTCGTCTGAAAGCTTCAGCGTGATGGGTGTCTACATTGTCGGTGGCATGCAGACGATGATGTTCCTGGCGTTCTTTGCATCCTTCGCGGTGAAAATGCCGATGTGGCCGGTTCATACGTGGCTGCCGGATGCACACGTGCAGGCGCCGACCGCGGGGTCGGTCGTGCTGGCGGCGATCCTACTGAAGATGGGCGGCTATGGCTTCCTGCGGTTCAGCCTGCCGATGTTCCCCGTGGGTTCAGCGGTGATGACCGATCTGGTGCTGTGGATGTCAGCCATTGCCGTTGTCTACACCTCGCTGGTGGCGCTGGTGCAGGAGGATATGAAAAAGCTGATCGCCTATTCCTCGGTCGCGCATATGGGTTTTGTGACCATGGGGATTTTTGCGGCGAACCAGCAAGGCATTGATGGCGCGATCTTCCAGATGCTCAGCCACGGGTTTATCTCGGCGGCGTTGTTCCTGTGTGTCGGCGTGATCTATGACCGGATGCATACCCGCGACATCGACGCTTATGGCGGTCTGGTGATCCGGATGCCCGCTTACGCGCTGGTCTTCATGCTGTTCACGATGGCGAATGTCGGTCTGCCCGGGACCTCGGGCTTTGTTGGCGAATTCCTGACCCTGATGGGTGCGTTTCAGGTCAATACGTGGGTGACGGCTGTGGCGGCGACCGGTGTGATCTTCTCGGCCGGGTATGCGCTGTGGCTGTATCGCCGCGTGGTCTTTGGCGATCTGATCAAGGAAAGCCTGAAGGCGATGACCGACATGAGCTCGCGCGAGCGGCTGATCTTCGCGCCGCTGATCGTGATGACGATCCTGCTGGGCGTCTACCCGTCGCTGGTGACCGACGTGATCGGCAACTCGACCGCTGCACTGATTTCGAACTATGACACGGCTCTGGCCGCGGCAGAGGCCGCGACCCAGTCAGCCGCTTCGCATTAAGGAGGCTTTGGAGACATGATCCAAGCTGATCTGACGATAATCCTGCCAGAGATCGTTCTGGCCGTATATGCGATGTTGGCGCTGATTGGGGCGGTCTATACGTCAAAGGATGGGCTGGCGCCCGCTTTGGTATGGGCCACCGCCGGTTTAATGGCCTTGCTCGCAGTTTGGATTGCGACGAACGGGGACGGTACCAACGTGGCCTTCAACGGTATGTTCGTGGACGACGGGTTCGCGCGCTTTGCTAAGGTTGCGATCCTGTTGTCTGCCGCGGCCGTTCTGGTCATGAGCCAGGAGTATATGGCGCGGCGCGGCTTGCTGCGGTTCGAATACCCGCTGCTGGTTGCTCTGGCCGCCGTGGGTATGATGATGATGGTCAGTGCAGGCGACCTGATGTCCCTTTATATGGGGCTAGAGCTGCAATCCCTGTCGCTTTATGTCGTGGCCGCCCTGCGTCGTGACAGCGCGAAATCGACCGAGGCTGGTCTGAAGTACTTCGTTCTGGGCGCGCTCAGCTCGGGCCTGCTGCTTTACGGTGCGTCGCTGGTTTATGGCTTTACCGGAACCACGCTGTTCTCGGGTATCATTCAGACGGTCCATCACGGAGACGTTTCGGTCGGGCTGCTGTTTGGTCTGATCTTCCTGATCTCGGGTCTGGCCTTCAAAGTCTCGGCGGTGCCGTTCCACATGTGGACGCCGGACGTCTACGAAGGCTCACCGACGCCGATCACTGCCTTCTTTGCCACCGCGCCGAAAGTGGCGGCGATGGCGCTGTTTGCGCGGCTGCTGCATGACGCGTTCGGTGGCGTGGTCAAGGATTGGCAGCAGGTGATCGTCCTGCTCTCGGTCCTGTCGATGCTGTTGGGCGCCGTGGCCGCGATTGGGCAGCGGGACATCAAGCGACTGATGGCGTTTTCGTCCATTGCGCATATGGGTTATGCGCTGATTGGTCTGGCGGCGGGTACGGAAATGGGCATCAAGGCGATGCTGATGTACCTGGCGATCTATGTAACCATGAATATCGGCACCTTCGCCTTCATCCTGATGATGGAACGTGACGGCAAACCCGTCACCGATATCGACGCGCTGCGTCAGTTTGCAAAGCGTGATCCGGGTAAGGCGCTGGCGGTTCTGATCCTGATGTTCAGCCTTGCAGGTGTGCCACCGATGCTGGGATTCTTCGCCAAGTTCGGCGTCTGGCAGGCCGGTGTTAGCGCCGGTCTGACCGGGTTGGTGATCGTGTCGGCCATCGCTTCGGTGATTGGAGCGTTCTATTACCTGCGGATCGTGTTCTACATGTATTTCGGGGCTGAAAATGATGATCCGGTCGAAACCCACTCTTCGCCTGTGTTGTGGACTGCTTTGATGGGGTCGGCCGCGCTGATGCTGGTCGGGGTGGTTTATCAGTTCGGCATTGAAGGCGCGGCTGCGGCTGCGGCTGCAACACTTGTCAACTAAAACGCGCATCACACATTTTTGGGGGGCTCGGTCAGCAGGCCGGGCCTTTTTGCAATGACCCAATGGCCGCAAGGATATGGCCTGCATGTTCTGCAGGAGGTGGATAGCACGCTTAATGAGGCGGCCCGGATCGCACCGACCGCGCAGGGGCCGGTCTGGATTCTGGCTCATCATCAAACGGCGGCTCGCGGGCGGCGGGGCCGGGCCTGGGCCAACCCCAAGGGAAACTTGGCGGCGACGTTGCTATTGCGCCCCGAAGGGAACCCAGAACAGGCGGCGCTGCGCAGTTTCGTCGCGGCGCTTGCGCTGTTTGATGCCTGTGTCGCCGTCACCGGGCGCGCCAGCGGTTTTTCCCTGAAGTGGCCGAATGACGTGTTGCTCAACGGCGGGAAACTGGCGGGGATCTTGCTGGAAAGCACCGGCCACGGGCACGGCGTATCGCATCTGGCCATCGGTATCGGCGTAAACCTGTCCGAAGCACCGCCTTTGCACGCGGTTGAGGCGGGTGCCGTACGCCCGGTTTCCCTGCTGTCGGAAATGGGTGTCGATGTTACGCCCGAGGACTTTTTGACGGAGCTGGCAGCCGCGTATTCGAAATACGAGACGCAGTTTGTCACCTATGGGTTCGAGCCGGTCAGAACGGCCTGGCTTGATCGCGCAGCCCGGTTGGGTGAGGTGATCACCGCCCGTACCGCAGCGTCTGACACGGTGGGAACCTTTGAAACAGTGGACGCGGGTGGCAACCTTGTCCTAAACACCGCCAAAGGCCGCGTCAGCATTCCGGCGGCGGATGTGTTTTTCTGAAGGAGGCTCAAATGCTTCTGGCAATTGACTGCGGCAATACGAATACGGTGTTTTCCATCTGGGACGGGGAAACCTTCCTGTGTACTTTGCGCACGTCTACGCACCACTCGCGGACGGCAGATGCGTATTTTACGTGGTATTCCACGCTGGTAAAACACTATGGCATCGAGGCGGACATCACTGACGTGATCATCGCCTCAACCGTGCCGCGCGTGGTCTTCAACTTGCGCATTTTTGCAGACAGGTTCTTTAATTGCCGGCCGCTGGTGGTCGGTAAACCTGAATGCCTGCTGCCCGTGTCCCCCCGCATTGACGAGGGCACTATTCCCGGACCGGACAGGCTGGCTAATGCGGTTGGCGCGTTTGACCGTCACGGCGGCGATGTCGTCGTGGTCGATTTCGGAACCGCCACGAATTTTGACGTGGTCGCCTCGGATGGGGCCTATGTCGGTGGGATCATCGCTCCGGGCGTCAACCTCAGCCTTGAGGCACTGCATCAGGGCGCAGCCGCGCTGCCGCATATCGACATTACGCGTCCCGAAAAGGTGATTGGTACAAATACGGTTGGCTGTATTCAATCCGGCGTGTATTGGGGCTATTCGGGATTGATCGAGGGATTAATCGCCCGCATCAAAGTGGAATACGGTATGCCCATGAAGGTCGTTGGAACCGGTGGACTTGCGCCCCTGTTCGACCAGGCGGACGTTGGGTTTGACGCGATCGAGGATGACCTGACGATGCACGGCCTGACCGTGATCCATCGCTATAACAAGGAAAATGGCTCAACATGAGCAGTGAACGACTGATCTATCTGCCGCTGGGCGGTGCAGGCGAAATCGGCATGAATGCCTATGTCTATGGATATGGCAAGCCGGGGCAGGAACGTCTGATCCTCGTCGATCTTGGAGTGACGTTCCCGGATATGGACACCACGCCGGGCGTCGATCTGATCCACGCCGATATTTCGTGGCTGCAAGAGCGCGCAGATCGTCTGGACGCGGTGTTTGTCACCCACGCCCACGAAGACCACGTAGGTGCGGTTGCCCATTGTTATGAGGCGCTTGGCGCACCGATCTACGCCCGCGCCTTCACCGCGAACATTGCGCGGCGCAAGATGGAAGAGCGTGGCCATCCTGAAGATGCAGTGCAGACGGTTTCGGCCTGGCCAGAGCAGATATCAGTTGGCCCTTTCACGGTTGGATTCTTGCCGGTTTCGCATTCGATCCCTGAAAGCGCTGCGTTGGTCATTGATACACCCGAGGGGCGGATCGTGCATTCCGGTGACTTCAAGCTGGATGCCAATCCGGTTGTGGGCGAACCTTTCGACCCGGACCTCTGGGCCGAAGTCGCAAAGCCCGGCGTGAAGGCGCTGGTGTGTGACAGTACAAACGTGTTTTCCCCTCATGACGGGCGATCGGAATCCGAGGTCGGGCCTGAAATTACCAAGCTGGTGGAGAATGCCAGCGGTATGGTCGTGGCCACGACTTTTGCGTCGAATGTCGCGCGGGTGAAAACGCTGGCCGAGGCGGGGCAAAAAGCAGGGCGCTCGGTCGTTTTGCTGGGCCGCGCGATGCGCCGGATGATCGAAGCGGCGACCGAAACAGGAATTCTGTCTGATTTCCCCAAAGTAATCAGCGCGGAAGAGGCGGTGGATGTGCCGCGCCAGAACCTGATGCTGATCGTGACCGGCAGCCAGGGCGAGCGTCGCGCCGCCAGTGCGCAACTGGCCCGTGGCAAATATCGCGGGATCGAGCTCAAAGAGGGTGACCTGTTCCTGTTCTCGTCCAAGACAATTCCGGGAAACGAGCGGGGCGTGATCTTCATCATCAACCAGCTCAGCGAAAAAGGCGTGGATGTGGTCGATGACAGCTCTGGTCTGTATCACGTGTCAGGCCATGCCAACCGGCCGGATCTTGAGAAAGTGCACGCGCTGATTGACCCGCAGATCGTGATCCCGATGCATGGTGAGCATCGACACCTGCGCGAACACGCGAAACTTGCCGAAGCCGGTGGTCGGACAGGTGTTCTGGCCGTGAACGGCACAATGCTGGACCTGACCGGCAATGCGCCAAACGTGGTGGATTACGTCGAAACGGGCCGGACCTATCTGGACGGCACCGTCAAGGTTGGCGCTTTGGATGGCGTCGTGCGTGACCGCATCCGAATGGCGCTGAACGGTCATGTGACCGTGACAGTCATTCTGGACGAAGAGGACGAACCGCTGGGCGAGCCATGGTGCGACACGATGGGGCTGCCCGAGATCGGGTCCTCGCGCGCTGCATTGGTTGAAGTCCTTGAAGAAGACCTGAACCAGTTCCTGATGCGCGCCGATGCCAAAACGCTGCGCGATGACGACAAGCTGGAAGAAGCGATGCGCCGGATCGTGCGCCAGACGGCCAAGTCGGAGATCGGCAAAAAGCCCGAAGTCACCACTGTTATCAGCAGGATGAAATAAGCGGTCGTCGACCGCCTTAAGGCATTGGATAGCCTTTGAGCTTTAGGAACAGGCTTTCTTCTTCCTGATTCAACAGGAAGGGGACAGATGTTGGCGGCGAGGTGTCTGTGACCCGCGCCGTGATTTCGGCCAGCACGACTTCGGTAATGAAAGGAAGGTCGAATTCGCGCGCGCGTTCCAACGGAACCCATTGCAGATGAGACAATTCGTCGGACGCGCGGCTGAAGTCATCCAGATCCCCTTGAAGTGCAGAGGCATCGACAAGGAAAAACCGTGCGTCAAACCGGCGGGGACGCCCAGGAGGGGTCACCGCGCGGAAGACAAATTGCAGCGCCTCTGCCGCCGGACGAAAACCCAGTTCAGCAAAACCGGTCCAATCCACTGGGGCAGGCGTAGGCCATGCTTCTGGGTGCCCCAACACCAGCCCGGTTTCCTCCCACAACTCACGAATTGCAGCGGCGGCCAGCGCGTTTTGCAGGTTCGGTTCGGACCTCTCCGCCAGACGTTCCTGGCACAGGGACGGCATGTCAGAGGCCAGAGGGATCTCGGCATCTTCCTTGTCGACCGCGCCACCGGGAAACACGAATTTGTTGGGCATGAACGCGGCTTTGGCACCGCGTTGCCCCATCAGGATAGACGGCTTTGTCATACGGTCGCGCAGAACGATGACCGTCGCGGCGTCACGGATCGCTGTTTTATCAACCTTCATGCTGTGCCCATCTGGATCGTCTGAATCATTGCGATTTTTCAAACCCATGCATACGGCGTGCCCATTGATAGGCGACAACAGCACCCTTCAAACGCGGCAACAGGAACAGGGACAGGGCTGTGCAACCAATCGCGAAAACCAGGAACATCGTCAAAGGCTCGGGCCGCCAATGCACGTATGAGATATGCAGCGCCGGTGCCAGCAAATGCCCGACCAGAAGAATCGTCAGATAAGCCGGGCCATCATCCGCCCTGTGGTGGAACAGCTCTTGCCCGCAGGATGCGCAACTGTCGTTCACCTTCAGATAGCTGTGCAGCAGCTTTCCCTCGCCGCATTTTGGGCAACGGCAACGAAAACCCTTGGCCAAAGCTGGCCAGGTTGGTCGGTCTTCCTGGGTCGTGGCGTCGATCGCTTGATCTGTCATCTTGATACTCGCGCGTTCCGATTTGTGGGATATTGCGCATGTTTTGGCCTGTAGAAAAGGGGGGTGCGTCGCTTTGTGTCCTAAAAGGGATCGAAGATTTTTTTGAAATTCTGCGACGGAACCTGCGCGCAGTGGCGTTTGAACCTATGTGAGCAGCGGCAAAGGCGCCGCACAAACAAAGGAAAACCGATATGAAAAGCGCGAAATTTATCCCGGCGATTGTTCTCTCGGCTGTCGCGATTACAGGCACCTCGGTTCTGGCGGCAGGTCCGCGCGGTCACGAACCTGTGACCTTTGAGGAACTGGATGCCAACAATGACGGGCAGGTGACGCTAGAAGAAATGCAGGCCCACCGAAGCCAGCGATTCACCGACGCAGATTCCAACGGAGACGGTCAACTCAGCGTCGAAGAGATGCAGGCGGCCAGCCAGAAGAAAGTGAACGAACGCGTCTCGAAGATGTTTGAGCGGCACGATGCCAATCATGACGGCTTTCTGAGCGAGGACGAGTTGCCCAAACCGCGCCGCGCTGACAAGATGTTTGACCGTATAGATGCGGATAACAGCGGTGCGATTTCGGAGCAGGAATTTGCAGATGCAAAAGACAAGATGGGTCGGCACCATAAAAAGCGCGACAAAGGCGGTTCTGACGACAGCTGATGCGGGATGGAGGATCTGACCCCTTCATTGAAAGATGTTCGCGGTGCCACCTGCACCGCGGACACACCCGGCGATGATGTCTTGCTGGGTCAGTTCGCCCGTGGCGACGCAATGGCCGCGCGTGTTCTGACTGACCGACTTGGGCCGCGAAGTTACTCGGTCGCCCTGCGAATGCTGGGGTCACGGGCTGAGGCCGAAGATATCACGCAAGAGGCCATGATGCGCCTGTGGAAGATGGCTCCGGATTGGGTTCCGGGGCAGGCCAAGGTTTCAACATGGCTGTATCGCGTCACGATGAACCTGTGTGTGGATCACTTGCGCAAGCAGAAACCTGACCGTCTGGCCGATGTTCCAGAGCCAGAGGATGGTCAGGCCAGTGTTGCAGAGCGCATGCAGGACGAAGCCCGCAAGGATGCGCTGCAACTGGCCTTGTCGCAACTGCCCGAGCGCCAGCGGCAAGCCGTTGTTTTGCGGCACATAGAAGAGTTGCCCAACCCCGAGATTGCCGGGATCATGGGTATTTCCGTAGAAGCGGTCGAGAGTCTGACCGCGCGCGGAAAACGGAGTTTGATGGCCATCCTGTCCGATAGGCGTGGTGAATTGGGGTATGACGATGACTGAAGATGAAAAACAACTGGATCAGTTATTTGCGCAAGCCCGTCAGACTCGACCAGAGTTGCCGGATACTCTTGCGGTACGCATCCTGACGGATGCCGAGGAAGTGCGCTTGGGTCAGACGACGCCTGCAGGCAAACCTGCTCGTTCGCTATGGACGCGGATTGTCGATGGCGTCGGGGGCTGGCAGGGCATGGGGGGGCTGGTCGCGGCCAGCGCAGCGGGTGTGTGGATCGGCTTTGCGGCTCCGGGCTTTTTGCCGGACCCCGCCACTTACATTTACGGGCAGGAAACGAGCTTTGTACTCGCCGACCTGGATACATCATTTCTGGAGGACACCGAATGAGCGATAGTCCGCAACGCAAGCGTCGGTGGATGCCAATCCTGTTGGCCCTGTCCCTTGCACTCAATCTGTTGATCGTCGGAATGGCTGTCGGAACCGTATTGCGGGTCAAAGGCAATGATCACGCCAAAGCACCGCCCGGGTTTGGTTCTGCACTTTATCGCGCCTTGCCAAAGGATGACCGCAAGGCTCTGCGTGGTGATTTGTCGGATCGGCACAGAAAAGGGTCAAGCAGCCGCTCTCAGGATTTTGCAACGCTGAATGAGGCGTTGCGCGCCGACCCCTTTGATCCCGCCGCGGTTCAGACACTGCTATCCCGGCAGGCGCAGTCCATGGCGGATCTGCAAGTGGCACTTCAGGAGCAGTGGCTTGACCGCGTCACGGCAATGACAAGTGACGAGCGCGAGATTTATGCGGACCGTCTGGAAGAGGTGGTTCGGCGCGGGCCACACGGACGCAAGAAAAAGGACTAAGGGTTTCAGGCGGCGCATTGCCTGACCCGCACCTGATTTCTTCCGGCTTTCTTTGCGGCGTATAGGGCGGTATCCGCAGACCTGATCAAGCCATCCACCGGAGCGACTTGGGACTTGTGAGGTCCGGTTGCGATTAGCCCGATACTGATGGTGACCTGCACCAATTTTTGATTGTCTGGCGGCGAAAAGGGGGATTGGCGGATGCAGTCACACAAGGTTCGGGCCATGGACAGGGCACCTGACTGATTTGTTTCTGGCAGGCCAATCAGAAACTCCTCTCCGCCGATGCGGGCTACGAAACCGGCTGATCCAATCGCGCGTTCCATACGTTTGCCAGCTTCGGTCAGCACAAAATCACCTGCGACGTGGCCGAAACGGTCATTGATCGACTTGAAATGGTCCAAGTCCGCCAGCATCACCGCAAATCCCTTGTTGGCCTGTGAGGACCTGCGCGCAATTTGATCCATGGCGTGCATGGCATACCTGCGATTGTGAAGCCCGGTCAGAGGGTCGATCCAGGATTCAGCGATCCCCCGGTAAAGCGATGCGCGCATCTGATCCAACCGGGATTTCCGGGCGATTTGGTTTTCAAGCCGCAGCACCACTTCGTCCGTGCAGAAACCACCCAGGCAAATCGCGTCCACCCCGCGATCAAGCGCATCGGCGGCAAGCTGTGCGTGTTCCTGAGACAAAATGCCAACGATCACCGTTCGCCTTGTGCCGACCCTCGATCGCAAGTCTGCAAGGGTATTCAAGGTCTTCGCGTTGATTTCTATGACAATTGCATCAGGTCGGGGGCCCGACAAAAGCCCCTGCAAATTCGAAGAAGTATGCGCGGTCAATGCATGCCGCGTTCTCCCAGACAACGCCTTGTGCCACAATGCACTTGTTTTGGTGAGTTGAGCCAGAACAGCGACACGGGCGGACTTTTGGGGGGGTGTGAAGCCAGTCGCAGGCTCGGCAAAGCCTATCGGTTGTGACCCACTTCCCATTTTGAGCTCCTGTGTCTCGGCGCGTGCGCGCAAAAGGCTGCGGACTCGGGCAAGCAGGAGCGTGTCCTTGAAAGGCGGCGCAAGGACATCGTCCAACCCATCCGCAAGTGCCTTCAGTCTGGCCGCCTTGTCATTCTGAGCAGCAATCGCCACCACCGGCACGTCGGCGAGGTCGGGATCGGCCACCACCAGCTTTTTGACCTCTGCAGCGGTGCCATCCGGCAAGGATTGCGCAGTCAGGACAAGGTCGGGACGTGTGCGCCGCAACAGCCCCGCCAGACCCTCCAGCTTCTCGCCCTGCACAACGTGATACCAGGCCGCCGTCAGCTGAACCTTCAGCATGATGCGATTGGTCGAGGTCCCGTCTAGGACAAGGATGGTTCCCTGAACTGACATTTGTGTCACCGTTGATTGCATGCGTTGCCAAAGTGTTTATGAGTCTGGTTAACAAACCCTTTCCAATGTCTGATCCGGGGCAATTTAATGGTAATCTCTGCCCAATCCGCTGAAACTTTGGCCCTGAACGTATTGGGTTGGCTCGTTGGGAACGAGGAATTGCTGCCGGTTTTTCTGGGATCGACCGGCGCATCCGTTCAGGATCTCAAAGACAGGACTCAGGACCCGGATTTCCTTGGGTCGGTCCTTGATTTTCTTGTGCTTGACGATTCGTGGGTGATGTCCTTTTGTGACGCCAATTCCGTACCTTACGAACTGCCCGGCCAGGCCCGTGCCGTTCTGTCTGGTTGTGCGGACATGCACTGGACCTAAAGCTTTTCCCTGCGGGAGCACGTAATGCCCATTCACGCGATTCTGTTCGACAAGGACGGCACTCTGTTTGATTTTGCCAATACATGGGGCGCTTTCGGGCGCAATGTGTTGCTGCGGTTGGCAGATGGAAACCATCAGCACGCGACGGAATTGGGCCGCATCATCGGGTTTGATCTGGACGCCGTAACCTATTCCGAAGACAGCATCGTGATCGCCGGAACCGTGGAAGAGGTAGCCGAGGTCTTGGTCCCGCATCTTCCCGATATGGAACACGAAGCGCTGATTGATTTACTGAACGTCGAATCCGCCTCGGCGCCGCAGGCTCCTGCAGTTCCGTTGGCGCCTTTCCTGAACGGATTGCGCGAGGCTGGGTTGAAATTGGGTGTGGCCACGAATGACGGCGAGATGCCTGCCTTGGAACACCTGGCGTCAGCCGGGATAAGAGATCATTTCGATTTTGTTGCAGGGTATGACAGTGGACATGGGTTCAAGCCCGGACCAGGTCAGCTTTTGGCCTTTGCCGCGCATGTTGATGTCGCCCCTGAACGGGTCGCGATGGTTGGCGACAGTCTGCACGATCTACAGGCCGGGCGTGCTGCGGGAATGACCACAATCGGGGTGCTGACCGGATTGGCCCCGGCCGAGACTTTGGCACCTTTTGCAGATGTTGTATTGCCCAATATCGGGCATATCCCGGGCTGGCTGGCCAAGGACTGAATAAACCACGGTCAAAATCGCCGGTCTGGGTGTTGAAACCGACATAGCTTGTCGCAGACAGAGCGGCCAGCCTCCCGTCTTCGGGGCTTGCTTAAAGCAACACCAGTTTCGGGAGGGTCCAATGGCCGACACAAAAACGCGCAGACGTCGCAGTGGTGGACGTGCAGGTGCAGCCGAGCGCAGAGGCACCGCCGTGATCGACCAGATGCCCTGGAACCCGCCGGTCAATATCGACAACCCGACCGAACCGCTGGACGCGGCCGGGATCGGGGCGATCCACGAAGGCGCCATGCGTATCCTTGAAGAGATCGGGGTCGAGTTCTACAACGAAGAAGCCATCGGCATCCTACGTGAAGCGGGATGTACAATTGACGGCGACAACGTCCGAATGGGTCGGGATTTTGTGATGGAGATGGTGGGAAAAGCACCGTCTTCCTTCTCGATCACGCCGCGCAACCCTGATCGTAAGATCGAAATCGGGGGGCGGAATATGCTGTTTGGCAACGTGTCCTCTCCGCCAAATTACTGGGACATGGAGATCGGAACCAAGGTTCCGGGGAACCGCGAAATGTGCCGAAATTTGTTGAAGCTAACGCAGTATTTCAACTGCATTCACTTTGCCGGGGGATACCCGGTGGAACCGGTTGATATCCATGCCAGTGTCCGGCATCTGGATGTGTTGTATGACAAGCTGACCCTGACAGATAAAGCCATGCACGCCTATTCGCTGGGCAAGGAGCGGGTCGAGGATGTCATGGAGATGGTCCGTATCGCAGGTGGCCTGACCCATGAAGAATTCGAGGCCGAACCTCGGATGTACACCAACATCAACTCGACCTCGCCGCTGAAACATGATCACCCGATGATTGACGGATGCTTGCGGCTGGCCCGGCGCGGTCAGGCGATCGTCGTTACTCCGTTTACATTGGCGGGGGCCATGGCACCTGTGACGATGGCAGGGGCCGTGGCGCAATCTCTGGCCGAGGCGCTGTGTGCGATTGCTCTGTTCCAATACGTCAGGCCGGGCATTCCTTGCGTCATCGGCACGTTTACCTCGAACGTCGACATGAAATCCGGCGCGCCCGCATTCGGAACCCCGGAATACATGCGCTCCACTCAGATGACAGGGCAGATGGCCCGGTACTACGGCCTTCCCATGCGGTCCTCGGGCGTGTGCGCCGCAAACGTGCCCGACGGTCAATCCGTTTGGGAGACGTCGAACTCATTGTGGGCGGCCGTGCAATCCGGAACGAACATGGTTTACCACGCCGCGGGCTGGCTGGAGGGCGGGCTGATCGCCAGCCCCGAGAAATTCATTATGGATTGTGAAGTTTTGCAGCAAATCCAAAGGTATATGCAGCCAGAGATCACGGCGACGGGGCCTGACGAAATAGCGTTGGACGCAATAAAAGCAGTCGGAAATGACGGCCATTTCTTTGGCATTCAACACACACAGGATCGGTACACGACCGCATTTTACCAACCCTTCCTGAGTGACTGGAAGAACTATGAAGGCTGGAACGTCGCCGGCGGTATCTGGACGGCCGAGCGTGCCCATCACATGTTCAAAGAGATCATCACCAGTTTTGAACCGCCTGCAATGGACGAAGGCATTCGGGAGGAGCTGGCCGAGTTCGTCACACGTCGCAAGGCTGAGGGTGGCGCGCCGACAGACTTCTAGGGGCAGGGCGCACGTATCGCAGAGAGACTAGGCCCAATTCTAACTATCGGGCTGGTCATCTTGGCTTTTTGTTAAGGATTCTCGGATCAGACTGAGCATGTAACCACATTGGGGCATCTCATGCATGGTCTGATTAATCGGGCGGTACAGTCATTTGTTTGCGCGACTTACGGACAATCGTGCTGGATAAAGGTGACCGAAGCGGCGGAACTGGGATTTTCCGAGTTTGAGGCCATGCTGGTCTATGACGACGAAATGACCTTGCGCGTTCTGGACATATTATGCGCGAACCTAAAACGGTCGCGCGGGGAACTCCTTGAAGACCTGGGCACTTATCTGGTCTCGCATCCCAACATGGAGGGGCTGCGCCGGCTTCTTCGATTTGGCGGTGAAACCTATGTCGAGTTTCTGCACTCACTCGATGATTTGTCCGACCGCGTTCGTCTGGCCGTCAGCGATCTGAGTTTGCCCGTGCTCGAGTTGAGAGAGGTGTCGCCTGCGGAATTCCAACTCTACTGCTACCCCGGCCTGAAGGGGTATTCGAGCGTCATGGTCGGGATCTTGCGCGCCATCGCCGATGACTATGGTGCCTTGGCAATTTTGTCCCATGCTGGCGCTGATGGGGATGTCGAGATTATTTCAATCGTTCTGATTGAAAGCGCGTTTGCCGAAGGGCGACAATTCGATCTGGGGGCGCGTGGTTAAAGTTGGAGACATCAGATCTTTCATCACTGCTGGGACTATTGTGCCCCATGTTCGTGCTTGTTGACGAACAGGGACAAATAACAAGCGTTGGTCCCACCATACAGAAACTTCGCCCCGAACAGCCCATGCAGGGCCAGAATTTTTTGGACCTGTTCGAATTGGTTCGTCCGCGCGCAATCACCACGACCGCTGCATTATTGTCGTTGGCCGGTGCCAAACTGCACCTAAAGCTCAGGGACGAACCGCGTACCGCGTTGAAGGGATTGGTCGCACCGCTGCCAGAGAATAAGGGCGCGATTATCAACCTATCCTTTGGAATTTCGATTCTGGATGCCGTGCGAGACTATGCCCTGACCAGCGCCGATTTTTCGGGCACCGATCTTGCCATTGAATTGCTGTACCTGGTCGAAGCGAAGTCAGCCGCGATGGAGGCGTCCCGTTCCCTGAACCTGCGGTTGCAGGGTGCCATGCTTGCGGCCGAGGAGCAGGCTTTCACGGATACGCTCACCGGGTTGAAGAACCGCAGGGCCATGGACGTCCTTCTGGGACATATGGCGTCTGGCCATGCGCCGTTTGCGCTGATGCATCTGGATCTGGATTTCTTCAAGTCCGTGAACGACCGGCTTGGGCATGCGGCAGGTGATTTTGTCCTGCAACAGGCGGCTCGCATCATGGAGGAAGAGACCCGCAGCGACGACATGGTTGCGCGCGTCGGTGGGGATGAGTTTGTAATAATTGTCAAAGGCTTAGTGGATGACCGGGTGTTGTCCTCAATTTCTGGCCGCTTGATAGACAGGCTAAGCGAACCGACGGTATTTGAAAACGAAACCTGCAGGGTATCCGCAAGCGTCGGAATAGCGCTGTCGACCCAGTTCAACACTTTGAAGGCCGCAGAAATCCTCAACGCGGCTGACCAGGCCTTGTACGATGCAAAACGGTCTGGCAGGTCCCGCTATAGTTTTTTCTCACCATCAAGAGGGTCAGTGGGCGATCCCGCAAAATTGCAGGACGCGCCGCAGCAGCGTCCCGATGTCTCTGGGTGAAATGATTAGGAGCCCTCGAAGGCTTGCGAAAGTACGTTTGCAATCTGACGCTTTACGCGGGGAAGTTCACCGACAACGGGCAGAACCCGACCTTTGAATGCAGCGCGATCTAACTCTTGTGGGATATCCTCAAGAACGTGACCTCCGGTACAGGCAAAGAACGGCAGGCAGAGGGCTGTTGCCCCTGCGCCGTCCGCCGCCTCTGAGATAGACGGCGGTTCTTCCACGAACCCGACCCGGATAGAGCGAAAATCCGTCAACGCCTCCAGGTTCTTGGCAAAAGCTTGGGTAACTTCTGACGGATTACGACTGCGTCCCGAGCCATGCGCGGCCAATACAACATTGGTGCTTGAAGACGTCCATTTTAGATCCACAACCGTTTCGCGCAGCGTGTCTGCGACCAGCGATGGCAAGATGGCGTCCGTGCCCAAAGGGTCAAGAACGCGCAGCGGCTTTGCCCCAAGGCGTTTGGGTAGGGCGCTTGTGACAAACCACCCTTTTGCCATGAACAACGGAAAAACCACCGTGTCGTCGGGCAAGTCCTGCAGTTTCGCCTCAAGCGCACCGGGTGCCGCCAAAGTTGCTGACGTTACTGAAACTCCCGCACACATTCCGCCCACTTCGGCGGCATATCGGGCAAGCGCGGCTTCTGCCGGGGTTGGATCAGACGGCTGACCATGTGCAACGATTAGGGCGTGGGGCATCTGAGCCTTCCTGTTTGGTTTACCGAAAGGTGTATCCTGCCGGGGCAAAGTCAACGTGCCTTTCGAACGGGTTAGCCCAAAAGCATGAGCCAGAACCAGACCGTGAGTATAGACACCCCGGTTCCAACCAAAACCGAGGATGCGGCGACTCTTTTGGCCCGCCCATACATATTGGCAAAGATATAGGCATTGAACCCGGGCGCCATTGCCGCGTTTAGAACGCCTGATCGAAACAAGTCCTGCGGTAGGCCGACGGAAGAGCCGAATAGCCAGACAAGACTGGGGTGCAGCATCAGTGACACGCCGCACACAAAAGCAATCGTGCGCAGGTCGCCTTCGGGTTTGTACTTGACCAGAACTCCGCCCAACGCGAATAGTGCCCCCGGAAGGGCCGCGCGGGTCACAAGGCCAAGGGCTTCATCCACAACGGCAGGTACGCCGATCCCGGACAAGTTGACGACGAACCCCAACGCGATCCCCAAGATCAGGGCGTTTCGAAACATCGCCGACAGAACCGAGCGCACCATGAGGGTTCCGCCGTGCCCACGATTACGGATGAACTCCATCACCGTGATGCCCACGCAATAGCAAAATGGGGAGTGAAACGCGATAATCGCGTAATTTCCGGTCAGGTTCTCGGGGCCATAGGCTCGCTCGGTAATTGGCAGGCCCAACAGGACTGAATTCGAGAACAGGCAACAAAACCCGATGGCGACGCAGTCTTCCCAATCCCTGTTGAATATCAGCCGCGCGCCGAACAGCCCGACGCAAAAACAAAGCGCGGCCGCCGCATAGAAACTGGCCAGCAGGCGCGGGTCGAAACTGGCGCTGAGGTCAAGATTGGAAATGGCTAGAAACAGCAGGCAGGGGATCGCAAACCCTTGGGTGAACTTCATCAGCCCGTCGACATGGACCTCTTTGAAATACCCAAACCGAGTGGCTGCGTAGCCAGCTCCGATTACCAGGAATACCGGTAGGATGACGTCGATCAGGGATTGCAGCATCTAAGGCTCCACCGGAGTCGCCAGCCGGGGCGAGGATATGGCAGAGCAGGTCGTCAGGGCTTCAAAGCGCCTGATGGATCACCATGCCGTCGTAGGCTGGCGTGATGTGATCCGCGGTTTCCGCGTCGACCGTCGCATAGTCGAGGTCGATATGCATGTTGGTCAGGACCGCCCTCTTGGGCTGCAGCTTTTCGATCCACCCCAGCGTTTTTTCCAGATGGGCGTGGGTGGGATGCGGGGACCGACGCAACGCGTCGATAACCAGACAGTCCAGCCCTTCCAGCATCGTCCATGCATCGTCGTACATCTCGGCTACGTCGGGCAGGTAGACAAGATTGCCCATTCGGAAACCCAATGCGTCAATCGACCCATGATTCACTTTGAACGGATGAAAGGGGATCGGACCGCCGGGGCCTGTAACCTCGAACGGGCCATTAATGGTTTTCAGGTCAAGAATAGGCGGGTAGGGCGAATTTTCAGGCTGAATAAAGGCATATCCGAAACGACCTAGAAGATCGTTCTGAGTATCTCCATCCGCCCAGACAGGCACACGTTCGCGCATGTTGAAGACGATCATGCGCAGGTCGTCGATGCCGTGCACGTGGTCGGCATGGGAATGGGTATAGACCACCCCGTCCAGACGGCCCGTGCCTGTATCCAGCAATTGACTGCGCATATCCGGGGTCGTGTCGATCAGAACCGAAGTCGTCCCCTCGGGCCCGTCGCGTTCCACCAGCATCGAGCAGCGGCGACGGATGTTGCGTGGATTGTCGGGATCACATGCGCCCCAGTGACCACCCAGTCGTGGGACGCCGCCAGAGGACCCGCAGCCAAGGATCGTACAGCGCAGCTCGGTCATGCGGCCGCCTGATAGGTTGCAGCTTTTGTGAACAGGCGGTCAAAATTCGCCTGCGTCTGAGCCGCGAATTCAGGGTAGTCCATCCCAAAAACCTCGGCCCCTTTTCGGGCGGTATGGGCCGTATAAGCTGGTTCGTTACGCTTGCCGCGGAACGGTGGTGGCGCCAGATATGGCGCGTCGGTCTCGACAAGGATGCGATCAACCGGGGCGCTGGCGAAAATGTCGCGAAGGTCCTGGCTTTTGGGGAAAGCAGCGATGCCGGACATGGAAAGGTAAAATCCCAGGTCCAATGCGGCCGTGGCCAGTTCCGCCGAAGACGAGAAGCAGTGCATCACGCAGGAATAAGGGGCGTTGCGATGCTCATCGCTCAGAATTCTTGCCATATCATCGTCAGCGGCGCGGGCGTGGATGATCAGCGGCAAGCCTGTCCGCTGGGCGGCTTCGATGTGGATGCGCAGGGATTGCTTTTGCACCTCGGCACTGTCGGCAGTGTAATGATAGTCGAGCCCGGTTTCCCCAATACCCACGAATTTGGGGTGTTGAGATAGACGGACCAGTTCATCAACAGTTGCCATCGGCTCATCCGCGGCGCTCATGGGGTGCGTGCCAGCGGCGTAGAAGACCGGTGCATGCGCCTCTGCGATCGCGCGGATGGTGGGTTCGTTGCGCAAACGGGTGCAGATTGTGACCATCCGTGTCACGCCTGCTTCGGTTGCGCGGGCCACGACCTCGTGCAACTGGCCATCGAAATCAGGGAAGTCCAGATGAC
Source organism: Ruegeria sp. CJ2 (assembly GCF_056536745.1). NCBI lineage: Bacteria > Pseudomonadati > Pseudomonadota > Alphaproteobacteria > Rhodobacterales > Roseobacteraceae > Ruegeria > Ruegeria sp. CJ2. Next base: position 370,131 of record NZ_JBQFQF010000002.1, on the reverse strand, counting down.
AATGGCTATCGGTGATTTGGGGCGTATCGCTCATCTGCTCTGACCGGCGGTTTCCTGTATCTTGAACACCGTATCTAGGACCAGCGCGGCAGGGTCAAGGTTCACCGCCTGACCATGTCGCGCGCGGGCCGTGATCAGGGCTGCCGTATCTGCCCATTGGCGGGCTTGATGAGGGGAAGCGGACAAGCGCGACAGGATTTCCGCCTCGCCCGGCGCGGCTTCTGGCATTGGAGGGGCACCAGTTGCGCCCGTTAGGGCAAGCCGCGACAAAGCAATGTCTATCAATGTCAGCAGCAACTCAAAACGCTCGGCCGCGCCGCGTTGGGCTGCGGCTTCGGCCAGAGCCAATGCGCGTTGACGGTCCATTCTTGGAACCGTGCCCAAAATGGCGATGAGCTCTGCGTAAATGTCCAGGCCACCAAGGTTGATCAAGCGGACGGCACTGCCCACAGAACCAGCAGCGAGCGCCGCCAGATGATCCGGGTTGCTTGGCGGTTCTGCCCCAGTTTGAGCCAAGGCCGTCATCATATCTTCGGTGCCCAGCGGTGACAGCCTGAGCGTTCGGCACCGCGACCGGATTGTCGGCAACAGCCGCGACGGTTGGTGCGAGACCAACAAAAGCGTAGTGCGGGCAGGGGGCTCTTCGAGCATTTTCAACAGGGCATTTGCTGCGTTGACATTCATCTCATCCGCAGAGTCCACGATGACAACGCGTCGGCCACCATCGGCTGAGGAAAGTCCAAAAAACTTGCCCAGCCTACGAATATCTTCGACCACGATTTCGTTTCGCATCCTGCCGCGGTCGTTCTCGGACCGGGTGACCGAGGCAAGACCGGGTTCGGCCCCGGCCAGAATGCGATGAGAGACCGGGTGATCCTCGTCAATATCCAGCGTTTCAGGGGGTGGAGGCGCTCCGAACAGGCCATCTTCTTCGGCTGGAGGTGTCGCCACCAAGAACCGTGCGATGCGCCAAGCCAAGGTCGATTTCCCCACTCCGCGCGGTCCGGTCAGCAACCAGCCGTGGTGCAGTCGTTCCGAATTGTAGGCCGTCAGAAAGGCGTTTTCGGCCTCGGCCTGCCCGAATAGCTGCCGGGTTTCACGCGGGTGTGGGGCGCCGGGTGCCTGATCCGGGGGAGGGGGTTCATCGCTCATCAAAGGTTTACCGCAAAGCTTGCTTAACGATATCTGTCACATCGCTGGCAACACTGTCCATGTCCCGGTTGCCGTCGATCACGCGAAATCGTTCTGAAAACTCATCGGCAAGGGCCAGGAATCCGGCTCTCATCTTGAGTTGCAGGTCCAGGCCGAAATCTTCGAACCTTTCTTCTGTCCCCTGACGCCCCTTTGCCCGGTCCAGACCGGTCTGGGGGTCCATGTCGATCAGCAGGGTCAGATCAGGTTCACGACCAATCATCAGATTGTGCAACTGATCCACCAATCCGCGCAGGTCGCCGCGGGAAAGGCCCTGATACATGCGGGTGCTGTCGGCAAAACGATCACATATCACCACTTTGCCAGCGGCCAGAGCGGGTTCGATTGTGCGCTCCAAGTGGTCGCGGCGCGCTGCGGTGAACAGCAAAATTTCCGTTTCGGCGGACCACCGGTCGGGGTCACCTTCAAGCACGAGCCTGCGGATTTCCTCAGCCCCGGCAGATCCGCCGGGTTCGCGGGTCAGGACGACATCGCGACCCATGCCGCGCAGGTGATCGGCCAGCAAGCGCGCTTGCGATGACTTGCCCGACCCATCAATGCCTTCGAATGTCAGGAATAACCCGGTGTTTGTCACAATGCGTCCAACGGATTGCCGATAACGTCAGTCAATACGATGCTGCCTACGGTCATCATCCGCACAACAAACCCACCGGTTGCAACGTCATTCGCGGCCACCAGAGGGCGACGAATTTCCGGCAAACCCTCGGGCTTGATGACCAGTTCAGCCAGCTTCTGACCCTTTCTGATCGGCTCTTTCGATGCATCGACGGGCCCATCATAGACCACTTCGGCCTGAACATCCTTGTCGCCCAGAACCGGAAGAAGAATTGTTAGATCGCCCTCGGGGACCAGTCCAACCGTCTTTTCCGCACCCATCCAGACTTTGGCTTCGGCTATCGGCGCTTCGGCGTCGGCAATTGTCCTCTCGACAAAATTGCGAAACGACCAGTTAACCACGGCCTCAGCCTCCTCTGCGCGGCGGGCGGTGCTGTCGAGACCGGACAGGACAAAGATCACCCTGCGGTCGCCCTGTTTGGCTGACCCGACTAGACCGTATCCCGCTTCTTGCGTGTGGCCGGTCTTTAACCCGTCTGCCCCAATTCCCAGTTTGAGTAGGGGGTTGCGGTTGCGCGAGTTCGACGGCGCGCGACCATCGAATTCAAACTCTTCCTCGGCGAACAGGGGATAGTATTCGGGGAAATCGGTGATCAGACGATCCGCAAGAACCGCCAGATCATGCACGGACATCATGTGCCCCGCCGCAGGCCAGCCGTTTGAGTTGGCGAAATTCGAACTGTTCATTCCCATCTGTTCGGCACGCTGTGTCATGTAACGTGCGAACCCGGCTTCGGTTCCATCCGGGCTGAGTGCCTCTGCAATCACCACGCAGGCGTCATTGCCGGACAATACGATTATGCCCCGCAACAAATCCTCGACCCGGACCCGGTCCTGCGTATTCAGGAACATGGTCGAGCCGCCATAACTCATCGCGTGTTCCGAAACGGGCAGTTCTTCGTCCAGCGTCAGGCGACCATCCCGCAGTGCTTCGAACGCAACATACAGGGTCATGAGTTTCGACATCGACGCCGGGGGCAACGGCTGGTCCGCGTCTTTGGACAGCAGAACCGTGCCTGTTGTCTGGTCCATCACATAGGCTGCGCGGGCCGTTGTATCGAACGCCTGGGCAGGCAGGGCAAACAGGGCCAGCCCCAGGGACAAAACAGAAGATCGCAATGAGGTCAGCATCAGGGCCCCCTTTGTTTCAGTTCTTGACCAGGAAGGCATCGGTGAAGCCCAGGTCTTTTACGTCGCTTTGAAGGGCGGTGCGCTCTCCTCGGGTTGAAGCAGGGCCCACAAGAACCCTCCAGACGGAATCATCGTCGGTTGCAAGCTCGCGCACTTCGGCAGGCAGTCCGTTGCGGCGGATCTTTTCGGCCGCGCTTTTGGCATTGGCTTCAACCCCAAAGGTCCCGACCTGAACGTAAGGCTTGGACAACGAACCAGAAGACTGTTCCGGCTGGCTTGCCGTGCTTGCAGGTGTCGGTTCCGAGGCCTCGATCGCGGCAGCGGCGCCTGCGATCGGATCAAGCGGCGTTTCCGTGATTTCGTCTGCAGGCTTCTTCTGCCACCATTTCCGCTTCGCGGGTTGATCACTGGGTGGAGTCACCTCCGGGTCGCTCAGTGTGGCCGTTGGCGCGGCTTCAGCGGCAGCTTCAATGGTTTCCGCGGCAGCTTCGGTCGCTGTGTCGGCGGCCGTATCTGCCGCGACCGCAGCGGCGCCTGCTGCACCGGCCGCGACTGCGGCGGTCTCTTTCTTTTGCCACCATTTCCGCTTGGCAGGCTTTTCGGTGCCTTCCTCTGCGGCGTCTACGGATGCGGACTGTGTTTCGTCGTCCTGTGGCGCAGGGGCGTCCTCGGTCGCTTCCGCCGGAGTTTCTTCAGGTTCGGGCTTCGGGGGTTCGGCGGGTTTGCGGCGCAGTGCAACGACCTGAACCTTGGTCGGGGACCCTGCCAGAATGCCCAATTCTGCAGCGGCGGCCGAGGAAAGCTGCAGGGCAGGCCCCGGCAGGTTTCTTTCCCGACGGAACAGCGCGCCAGTTACGGTCTTGTTGTTGCTGGCGTTCTTGATCCGCACCCGTTCGGGTTGCGTGACATCCGGGTGCGCGACCCAAATTCCACCCAGCGATGGGCGCCCATCCCACAAACCAGCCTCTGTGACTTCAAAGACCTCAGGCGCTTCGACATCGTCGCGCGGATTTCCGGTCGCGTCCGGGAAAAGCTCGACCTTGCTGTCGTCCTGAAGGCTTTCTTCTGCTGCCTCGGATGACGCATTGTCAGGGGAAAGTGCTTCATCACAGCCTGCGAGGGCTGCGGTAAACACGGCCAGAACTGCCAACGCTCGCGGTTTTGCGCGTGTCTGGGTCGCTCGATTCATTTTGTCATCCCTTGCCTGAAAGGGCCTCGTTTCCCGAGCCCTGCCGATTGCCGGTTCTGACTTGCCGGCCTGTTACGGTCTTTCCATTGGATCATAACCTGCGCAAGGTGTCATGGAAAGACCGCTGCACACGCTTCGGCAAGATTTCCCTATTTGGTCTTGCCACCGGTTTCGGTTCGCCGTAGACCCGGCGTCACGCGGGGAGGTGGCAGAGTGGTCGAATGCGGCGGTCTTGAAAACCGTTGAACGTGAGAGCGTTCCCAGGGTTCGAATCCCTGTCTCCCCGCCACTCACCCACCCAAGTTCCAGTTTTTGCCACTGCTCGTTTCCCAACCCGGAGCGGAGCAGGGACAGGTAAAGGTCGAGCCCTGCGGGGTGTGCCGCTGTTCTGACCATGTGATCGCCAGTCTGCGCGAGATGGAGCCTGCCTGAGACCGTTCTGGACTCCTCGCGCGCAGGTGCCCTTGGCGTGTGGCCTTGTTTACTTAAAGTAAGCGCCGGGTTAAAACGGTGTATTATTTCATTTTTGTGACAACGCCGAGGCGTGGTCAGCTATTGTGTTAACGAGTGCAGGAGGCCCAAAATGCCGGGAGAAGAATTTGCCGTTCCTCTTGGCCAAAACGAAACAGTTTGTTCGAAGTACTTTCGTGTCAATTCATTGATTATTATTGGCTTATTTGCCCTGTCGATGATGTCGATTCTGATCCTCGAGAGCACGGACAACCGGGTTCTGAAATTCTTTGCCTGGCGTTTTAACCATGATGTCGAGCAAAGTGTTCCAACGATTTACAACTACTTTCTGCTCGTCTCGAATTTCGGTCTGCTTACGTACATATTTCTGGCGAAACGAACCCAAAATGATCGCGACTCGATCTATTGGCTGATCCTCGCGGTGGTCATGTTTCTGATGGGGTATGACGAAGCGGCCCAAGTGCATGAGAAATTTACGCAGCCCATGCGGTCTATTCTGCCGGAAAACCCGCTGTGGCATTTTTCCTGGACGCCGATCGGGGCCTTTTTTGCCCTTGTCGTGGCCGGGGTCTATTTGCCCTTTCTCTTGCGCCTGCCACGGGCTGTATCCAGCCTGATGGTTCTTGCAGGCGCCACTTACCTGTTCGGTGCGTTGATGATCGAAACTCTGGGCGGTTGGGTGGATTTCTACAATGACGACCGGGGTTGGAGGTTCTTCTTGCTGGCGACGATCGAAGAGAGCTTTGAGATGCTTGGAATGGTGATCTTCGGATATGCTCTGTTGCGGCAGATTTCCCTTTTGCGACAGACGGACCAATCACCCTTGGGATAGGGCGTCTGGCACCCATCACGCAAAAGGGCTCAAATGTGGTCAAACAAGCGACCGGGCAGAGAGGCGTGGCGGTCTAGTTTCAACATTTGGATCATGCAAAAAACCATGGCTTGGTTAGAGGAGACAACAGGCTTTCCCAGATGCGCCTCAATTCTGTCGATGACCTCGACCGCGCGCATGTCGGTGCAACTCAGGACGATTGCCTGCGCATCCGGGTGGTCCGCTTGGCAAGCCAGATCAAACACCTCATCTGGGGTCAGTTCGCCTTGTCCGTAATTCCCCAATTCGCGCCCGATATCGGCGCAGTGCACGGTTTCAATCCCGTTGTGTGACAGAAACTCCACGGCCTGCGTGTTGATCTCGCCGAGATAAGGCGAGGAAAACCCAACCTTTGTTGCGCCCAGAGCTTTGGTGCCAGCGATCAATGACCCGGCTGCTGTCAGGGATGGGGCACCTGATTGGGCTTTTATCTGCCGCGCAAGGTCCGCATCGAATGCAGGCCCATGTGTCAGAGTGGCAGAGGTGCAACCGTACAGCACAATGTCCGGTCGAACGCCCGCAATCATTCGCAAGTCATGGCTGATATCCGAGGCACCCAAACCTGCCATCTGTTCAGACCCCGGAACCTCATCCACGTCGTAGCCACCCATGCGTTGGAAATGAACCGTGGTATTCGGCGGACGCAACATCTGCATATCAGGTTCGAGATTGGAGTTCGTGTAGGGGACAAGCACGCCGATCTTGGCTGCGGTTCTCGTCTCGGTCATGCCAATACTCCTTTCAACACGCTCAAGGCTTTGTCCATAATCGCAGGGGCGCAAACCGTTGCGCGCAGACAGTCCGGCAGGCCATAGCCCGCCATCCCGCGCATCAGCAGGTTTTCGTTCCGCAACGCGGCATCGGTGGCCTGAGCGTCACGCGTTGAAGCAAAGCGGAGCAGGACAAAATTCGTGTGGCTGTCCGGTACGGCCAGCCCAAGCGCGCGGCAGTCCTGGGCAAACTGGTCGCGAAGGGTAGCCGTTTGACCGACCACATCGCGCCTGTGGGATTGATCACGCATGGCGGCGGTCGCTGCCGCTTGCGACGCTGAAGATATGTTGTTTGGATTCAAAAGTTTACGCATCTCGCCAGCAATGCCCGGTGGAAAATACCCCCATCCGACACGGGCACTGGCCAACCCATAGGCTTTGGAGAAGGTCCGGGTGACGACGGTGTCACCTCGGTCCACCAGCGCGAAGATGTCTGCGGGGTTATTGTTCGCATCCGAAAACTCGGCATAAGCTTGATCAACAACCAACAGCACGTCGTCCGGCAACTCGGTGCGCAGCCTCAGGATGTCAGAGTTCGGAATGAGTGTTCCGGTCGGGTTGCCCGGATTACATACGAAAACAATGCGTGTCGCAGGCGCTACCCCGGCAAGGACCTCGTCAACACTGACCGTCAGATCAACCTCGGGTGCCGTCCTATAATCCGCCTGCGCTTGCGCGGTCGCCGATGCCACAAATGCATATCCGTATTGCGTGCCCAAAACCTGATCACCGGGTCCTGCATATGCGCGGATCAGGCAGCCAATCAGCTCCATCGACCCGGCCCCACACAAGATGCGCGCGGGGTTCAGGCGGTGCACGTCCGCGATGGCTGCGCGCAGTTCGGTCCATTCTGGGTCGGGGTATAGCGTCAGGTCAGCCGCTGCCGTTTGCCCAGCACGAACCGCGGCGGGGCTGGCGGGAAACGCGCTTTCATTCTGCGCCATCGAGATCGTCTGCGCCCCGCCCAGATCGGCAAGGGCATAGGCCGCCATGTCAGCGACATATGCGTTTGGGCGGATCATGTGTCACCTCCGTAAGCCTTTGCGCCATCTGGGGTAACCAGACCGCGTTTCAGATCGAGGTCGAGGGACAGGGGGTCTCGCAGTCTTGGATCTCCGAACCCACCGCCGCCGGGCGTCTCAAAGATCAGGTAATCGCCCGGTTCAACGCGCAGCTCACCCTTGCCCGGAATGTCCTCGGCAGAGTTGCGAAAGTGAATGCGGCCGGGGCTTCCGGCACCACCACCCATCCTGCCAAGAGCGGGGAATTTCAGCCGTTCAACCGAAAGGAACACAACAAAAGGTGCGTCATTGGACGACGTAATTTCTATGCGCTGACCCAGCCCGCCGCGATATTGCCCCGCGCCGCCGGAATCCGGCCTAAGTTCGCGCCGCCAGATCGTCACGGGCGCGACGCTTTCGGTGATTTCGACCTGACTGCCAAAAACACCGGACGGATAAGCCGTTGCCGACAAGCCATCCGCATGAGGCCGCGCGCCTGTTCCGCCATTATGCACGGGTTCGATCGCAAACTCCCGTCCGCCGTCGCGGGCCACTTCGGGCGCGTGACGCATAGGCAGGTCAAACATGCAGCTTGCGCCCTCTGCCGGCACTTGATCAGGCAGGGCTTGATGCAGACACCCCAGAACCAAGTCAGGCGTCACCTGGCCAAGAGTGTGCCGCATGGCGACCGGAACGGGCCTTTGTGCGTTCAGAATGCACCCTTTCGGCCCATCAACGGTGAAGGGTTCCAGCGATCCTGCGTTGTTCGGTATGTCCGACCCAACGATGCAGCGCAGCGCAAATACGGTGTAGGCTGTGGCATAATTCAGCGGTACGTTGATCCCTTTACGAGAACACCCCGAGGTGCCAGAGAAATCCACATGCATCCTGTCCTGATGGACAGTCAGAGTGGCGTGAAGTTCCAGTTCATTCTCATACCCATCCATTTTCAGGACGTTCTTATAGACACCATCAGGAACCTCGGCGATTGCAGCCTGCGTCCCGCGGCGCGAGGTGTCGATGATATAAGCGCCCAGCGTATCCAGATCATCGAGGTTGAATTCGTCCATCATGCTCAGCAGACGATCGACCCCGGCCTCGCAACAGGCGATCAGCGCATAGATATCACCCTCATTTGCTATGGGTTCACGGGAATTGGCGCGGATGATGTCAAGAAGCAAAGCGTTTGGCACGCCTTGATCGACCAGTTTGCAGGGCGGGATCAACAGCCCCTCGTCATAGATGTCGGACCCCTCTGGCCCCATGCCAAGCCCGCCCAAATCCACCAGATGAGAGGTGCACGAGGTAAAGCCCACGACCTGTCCGTTCTTGAAGGCGGGCATCATCAGAAGGAAGTCGTTCAAATGCCCAGAGGCCAGCCATGGGTCATTGGTCATATAGATATCACCCGGTTTCATGTCCTGAACCGGGAAGGCCGCGCGCAGATGCTGAACCGCTTCGGCCATTGTGTTGATATGTCCGGGCGTGCCAGTGACGGCCTGCGCCAGCATGCGCCCATTCGCATCAAATATACCGGCGGAAATATCCCCGCACTCGCGCACGATCGGGCTAAAGGCCGCCCGGATCAGGGTTTGCCCCTGTTCTTCGACAACCGCCAGAAGACGGTTCCACATAACTTGAAGTCGGGCAGGAGAGTGGGTCATCATTCTGTTCCTTTCCGGGTAAGAACAAGGTTCCCGATCGCGTCCACACGGGCTGAGAAGTCGGAGGAAACCAGCGTGGTCGTCTGTGGCTCGATAATCAACGCGGGTCCAGGGACATAGTTCCCCGCGCGGAGGTCGGGGCGGGCGATCAATGCGGCCTGTACGGTTCCTCCGGTCAAGTCGCAGGTGATGGGGCGCGTCTGTGGCGGCATTTCTGGACGAGTTATCGGCGTATCCGCAGAGGTGGTCGCTTCGCTCCCGAAAGTCGCAACGCGCACTGACCAGTTGAGGATTTCGATCTGCATCCCCGGCACCGGGCGCGAGAACTGTTTGCGATATTCCTCCTCAAACGCATGGGTCAGGGGGGCAATGTCTGTGTCGGAAAGGGGACGGTCGGGTAGGGGGATTTCGATTTCGTGACCTTGACCGCTGTAACGCATGAAGGCGGTACGGTGCCGCTGAGTTGGCGCATCGCCCGCGCCTTGGGAAACCACCAGCTCCGCCTCGGATATCATCGCGTCGAACAGCGTGTTGATGGCGTCAGTTTCGATGCTTTCCAACATGGAATACCGTGACCGCACGATCTCAAAACTGACCGGTGCAAACAGAAATCCAACAGCCGAACCAACGCCGGGATTCGGCGGGATTACGATCCGGTTGACCCCGGCAGACCGGGCAACCCGTGTTGCATGCAGGGGGCCATTGCCGCCAAACGCGATCATGGTGCGGGTGCCCAGTTCCTTGCCGCTTTCAACGGCGTGCATGCGTCCGGCGCTGGCCATGCTTTCGTCGACGATGCGACTCACGCCATCTGCGGCACCGGTTGCGGTCAGATCGAGCTTGGTCCCGATCACTTGATCCAAAGCGAGATTTGCAGCCTCGGGATCAATCGCGATGTGTCCTTCGGCAAAGGTTTCGGGGGTGATGTAACCCAATGCGATATCGCTGTCTGTGACCGTTGGTTCCGTGCCGCCACGCAGGAACGCAACGGGACCGGGTTCCGAGCCAGCCGATTGCGGCCCAACGGTCAATCGCCCCAACCGATCCACCCCGGCAATCGAGCCACCGCCCGCTCCGATTTCGATCATTTCGATCACGGGAATGCGCACGGGCATGCCCGAGCCTTTGATGAACCGGGCCGCACGCGCGATTTCGAACTGACGCGAGGTCTGGGGTCGCGCATTGTCGATCAGGCAGAGCTTGGCCGTCGTTCCGCCCATGTCAAAGGACAGAACCTGATCCAGACCCGCGCGTGCGGCGATCCGGGCGGCAAGAATGGCACCCCCGGCCGGGCCGGATTCGACAAGACGGATGGGGAATTGCGCTGCGGTGTTTAGGGTGCACATTCCGCCACCAGCCGTCATCATCAGGATCGGGCAGGCAAGACCTTCGTCGCGGAACCGGTCCGCGAAGCGCGTCAGGTATGTCTGCATCAAGGGCTGGATATAGGCGTTTGCAACCGTGGTGCAGAGGCGATCAAACTCACGCGCCTCGGGGCTGACCTCGGACGAGATCGAGATGGCCAGTTTGGGGCGTTTTTGAGCCAACACCTCGCGCAACTGCTGTTCGTGTGCGGGGTTGGTGTAAGCGTGCAAAAGGCAAATGGCGACCGCGTCCGCGCCGCTTGAGTCGATCTCTTCCAGCACTGTGTCGATTGCGGACTGCTCCAACGCGATCAGAACGTCACCGTCCACCGACATACGCTCACGCACAGTAAACGCCCTTTCCCGAGGCACCAGCAGGTCGGGTTTTTCCAGGTTGATATCGTATTGCGCATAGCGCCGCTCATAGGCGATTTCGAGAATGTCGCGGAAGCCTTCGGTCGTGATCGTTGCAACCTTGGCCCCGCGCCGCTCGATCAGGGCGTTGGTGGCCAGCGTTGTTCCGTGAATAAAGCCGGAGACGTCAGACAACATGTGTCCCGATTGCCGGATGACCCGCCGCGCACCGTCCATCGCGCCGTCAGCGGGGTTTTGGTGAGTGGTCAGCGTCTTAGCGGATGCAAGGATCGTGTCCTCACCCGAGAACAGAACAGTGTCGGTAAAAGTGCCGCCAATATCAATGGCAAGGCGCAGCGCATCAGGGGTCATTCTGTCGTCCGAAGTCAGAGTAATCGCAATCCGTCGCAAAGGGCACAAAGCCCCTGGCTCAGGCGGCAACCACCAGATCACAGCCCGTCGCGCGACGGTTCATCGGATGAGAAATACAAGCCATACGCATACCGAAAGGTTGCAGGCGCACTGGGAGCCTTACTAGCGGAAATGCGACGTGGTTGCATGTAAGCGACATCAAAACGCGTAGTTTTCGGGGAGGCCTCAATAGCGCGGCGGGTTGAGCCCGGCCTGAAACCAATTGACGAAGGTGACCATCGAAAAGACAGGCAGGTTCGTCGCCCGTTGGATGTCAACCGCATAGGGACACATGTTGGTGCATTCCAGAACGATCGCGCCCAAGTCAGGGTTTTCCGCCTTCAGGGACATCGCAGCGTCGATATTGTCGGCACGGGCCTTGTCCACATCCATCTCTAGTTCATTGTCAAGAATGGCACGAGTGAACTCGGCCCCCCCTTCGGTTGTTCCGATCGGAGTGCCCAGCGGAACATGAGCGCCAGACAGATGCGCGTCGGTCAGGGTTGACGCTGAAATCGTCAGGATGCCTGCACGTTTGCCCGCAGGAAGGGTACGGTTTACCATCTCCACTTGCATCAGGGAAGAGGTCGCGACGGGGACGGGAATGGCCTCGGTCAGTTCCTTTTGAAAGACTGATAGAAAGCCGCAATTCGTGGTGATGCCGTCTGCCCCGTCCTTGACCAAATCCAGCGCTGCATCGACAAACGCGCCCAACATGCCGTCGGCCTTCTGGCGAACGACTTTGTCCGGTGATGCATCACGCACTATTCGGTAGAGCACAGGAAAGGGCCATGTCAGCGCGTTTCCCATATCTCCGGGAATTCGTGGAAATTGGGCATCCAGCATAAGAATGCCCACCGAGGCACCGTAAATGGATTTTCCACCTTGCGCGATCATCCCTTATGCCTCCTCAATGATCCGGGTTGCGATCTCATCTGGCCCTTCCATGTAGATGCTGGAAATCCCCTGACGTACAGCATCTTGCACCTGATCCATCCGCCTGGAAATGTGACCCTCCAAAATCCGGGCGGCTTCATCTGCGTTTCGCTCGCGCAGGGCGCTCATCACACCCTTGTGTTGATCTTTCGAGCGATGAATCCGGTCCGCGTTCATCGAAACCCACCGCATGTACCGGATACGGTCATTGATCCGGCTTAGGGTTTGCAGCAGCTCGCGATTGCCCGACAGCCGCGCGATTCCGATATGAAATGCCTCATCGCGGGCCACGGCTTCTTCGACCGTGAGGCCAGTTATGTCGATGCCTGTGTCGTATAGTTCCTGTTCAAGCGCCTTCAGTTCTTCATCCGTCGCTTTGGCGCAGGCTGCGCGCACTGCGGCCACTTCTATGATCTGGCGCAGTTCGAACAGATCGTACACGCTCTGGGCGTCCAGCGGCCTGCAAAAGAACCCCTGACCGGGGCGAAAGTCGAATAGGCGCTCGGCGACCAGACGGTTTAGCGCCTCGCGCAGGGGGGTCCGGCTCACGCCGAGATCTTTGGAAAGCGCGACTTCGTTCAGGCGATCACCGGGGCGCAGACGAAATGACACCGCCATCGCCTTCACCTGATCGTAAATGTCATCGACTCGCGGACCCGCCATTCAATCTGCCTTTCTCAGCTTCTTCTCAGGGGTGCCACAGGTCGATCTTGAATTCAATATGCAATACTGTATACAGCTATGTATTCAGTCAGTGCGAGGGCAAAGATGACGGGCGTTAACTACCTGACAGGGGCCGAGGCGATGGTGCGAATGCTCGAAGCCCATGGCGTGAAACACATGTTTGGATTGTGTGGGGATACGACCCTGCCGTTCTATGATGCCTTGGCGCGGATGGATCACGGCATTCAGCACATTTTGACCCGCGACGAACGTCACGCGGCTTATATGGCCGACGGCTACGCCCGCGTTACAGGCAAACCCGGAATTTGCGAAGGGCCATCCGGCGGCGGAGCGACCTATATTTTGCCGGGTGTGGTCGAGGCCAACGAAAGCTCGGTGCCGATTCTGGCGATCACCTCGGATGTTGCGACAACCAGCCGTGGGAAATATCCGCTGACGGAACTGGATCAGCCAGCTTTGTTCAAGCCGCTGGCGAAGTGGAACGCCTCGATCGACGATGCCTCGCGGTTGCCGGCAATGATGCGGGCGGCGTTCCGGGCAATGACAACCGGAACCCCCGGCGCGGCGCATCTAGCGCTGCCCTTTGACGTTCAAAAGGCTTCGGTTGACGAAACTGAAATCTGGGCAGATGCGCGCCATCGCAGCTATCCGGCTGAACGGGCAGGGCCCGATCCTGACGCGATAGACGCGGCGGCAGAGATATTGGCAAAAGCAAAATCGGCGGTGGCCGTCTGCGGCGGCGGGCCGGTTCTGTCGGGGGCCAGCGACGCGCTGCGCCGGGTGGCAACGGCTTTGGACATGCCTGTGGCAACAACGGTGTCAGGTCAGGGCGCACTGGCCGAGACCGAACCATTGGCGCTGGGCGTTGTGGGGTCAAACGGGGGCGTGCCAGCGACTCGGGCGGTCGTCGATCAGGCGGACGTGGTTCTGTTTATCGGTTGTCGCGCAGGGTCGGTTACAACCGAACGCTGGAGAAGTCCGGGCCGAAACACAACGATCATTCACATCGACAGCGACCCGATGGTGATCGGCGCGAACTATCAGACCGAGGTGGCGATTTGCGCCGACGCGCGGCTGGCGCTGGAAGCGTTGGCGGACGTGCTTGAGGGATATGATGATCTGCCCGGTCAGGGCGGCGCTGCCAAGGCCAAGGCTGCCTGGGCCGCCAAAACCGCTGCATTTTCCCCACTTGCCGCAAGCAGCGAAGCACCAATCCGCCCCGAGGCGGTTATGGCGGCACTTATGGATATCCTTGATGACGATGCCATCGTAGTCGCGGATCCCGGGACGCCGTGCCCCTATTTTAGCGCGCATTACCGGTGGCAAAGCGCTGGGCGTCACTTCATCACAAACCGGGCGCATGGTGCCTTGGGGTATTCGTTAGGGGCCGCCATGGGTGCGCATGTCGGCCGTCCGTCCGTCAAAACGCTGGCCGTCATGGGAGATGGCTCTTTCGGGTTCACATGTGGTGAGTTTGAAACGATGGTGCGGCACAAAATGCCGATCACCTCGATCGTGTTCTCAAACTCGGTCTTTGGGTGGATCAAGGCAGGTCAGAATGCCGGGTTCGGTCAGCGTTATTACAATGTCGACTTTGATCGCACCGATCATGCAGCGGTTGCCTCTGCCTTTGGGGTCAAGCCATGGACCGTGAAAGACCCAAGCGAACTGCGCAGGGTATTGGCGATGGCCGTCGAGCATGACGGGCCAACCTTGGTGGACATACATTCCCAACCCCTTCACGAGGCCGCTGCGCCGGTGTCCGAATGGGTGGCATAAGACGCAATTGACGATGTGAGTTGGGTCAGAAAGTCCTGTGCAACGGTCGAGAGAGGCCGCCCCTTGGCCGTTATGATCGCAAGATCCAGCATCACGGCAGGCCGGAAGGGGCGCGTCTGATAGCCTGTCTCGTCATCGAACGTCACTGTGAAAGGGTCAATCAGGGCAACGCCCAAGCCTTGTTTGACGAAACTCAGCAAGTTCTCGAACAGGTGCGTGTGGATTTGCGTGCGCCACGTGCGCCCCTGCGCTTGAAACGCATCCCGGGTGCGTCGGTGCGTTTGATGTTCTGGGCCCATGACAATGAATGGCTCGTTCTCCAGCAACGCAGGCGTCATGACGTCGTGGGCGGCCAGCGGGCTGCCTTCGGGAAACGTGGCCAGAGTTTCGAAGCAGAACACCTGATAGTTCAGCGTATCGTGAAGAATAGGCATCTCGACGACCCCGATCTCGAACAGGCCCGAGGTCACCCATTCCTGTATTTTTGACGAATATTGCGATTGAAAACTGACGGACAGGTTTGGCCGTGTTTTGGCAAAACGAGCAACCTCGCGCGGGATAAAGCCGAAGGACAGCAGGTGAGGGGCCGCGATCTGAAGCTGGCCGGGATGCTTGTTTTGCAGGTCCGAGACCGCTTGGGCGACGTGGTCCAGACCGCGCACGACAGTGTCAACCTCACGGTACAGCAACTCGGCCTCGGGCGTGGGTAATAACCGACCTTTGCTGCGTTCAAACAGAGGCAGCCGGGCCTCGCGTTCAAGCTGGGCCAGAAGATTGCTGATACCCGGCTGCGAAATTCCCAGCACAGACGCCGCGCCAGTGACCGTTCCGGTTTCCATGATGGCATGAAACGCCTGCAATTGGCGAAAGCGCAGAGACATTACTTACCCTATCATTTTTTCTGATGGAGTTTCGAAAACATAGTATTTGAAATGATATACGGGTCAAGGCAGGCTTCTTCTCATCAGGGGATGCGGCATGGGCGACTTGTTTCAGAAAATTATCGGGTACGACCTTTGGCATCTGGAACTGCCGGTCACGTCCCGCCGTGATCATGGAATAGGCACCGTCGAAGGAACTTGCGAAGTTGTCGTCTTGCGCCTGACATCCGAAGACGGGTGTCATGGGTTTGGCGAGGCTTCACCCTGGTCGGTATTCACCGGAACGCCCGAGGCCACCTATGCCGCTTTGGACCGGTATGTCCGACCGCTGGTGATCGGCTCACGCGTTGCGGACCGCGCGGCTATCATGGAACAGGCGTCCCGCGCGGTCGCGCATTGCACCGAAGCAAAGGCCGCGCTGGACAGCGCTCTGCTTGACTTGACCGGTTGGATCAGCGGCGTGCCCGTGTGGGCTTTGTTGGGGGGACGGTGCCGGGACACCATTCCGTTAAGCTGTTCGATCGCCAACCCGGACTTCGCGCAGGACAAGGACCTGTTGGATCGACTGCGGGAGGACGGTGTCCGGATCGTCAAACTGAAAACAGGGTTCAAGGACCATGCCTTTGACATAATGCGGCTGGAATATCTGGCGCAGAATTACCCGGATATGTCGGTCAGGGTGGACTACAATCAAGGTCTTGAAGTTACGGAAGCCGCTACACGGGTGCGGGACGTCGCGCAATTTGCGCCGGATTTCATCGAACAACCTGTCCGGGCGCATCACTATGGCATGATGGCGCGACTGCGGCAGATGATTGATGTGCCGCTGCTGGCAGATGAAAGCGTTTTTGGCCCCGCAGACATGGAGCGCGCCGCGCGCGAAAACATTTGCGACGGTGTTTCGGTGAAAATCATGAAGTCCGGCGGGTTACACCGCGCCCAGACCGTTGCGCGTATCGCTGCCGCCCACGGTTTGAGCGCCTATGGTGGAGACATGTTTGAGGCAGGGCTGGCGCATCTGGCGGGCACTCACATGATTGCGGCAACGCCCGAGATAGCTCTGGGCTGCGAGTTCTACCAATCTTCATACTTCCTTGCCGAAGACATTCTGCAAGAACCATTCCGCGTGGCCGACGGCAACGTGATCGTTCCCGATGGTCCGGGGTTGGGCGGTTGTCCTGACCTTGGGAAACTAAATCACTATGCAATTACCAAGGCGGTGGCGGCATGAGCGGGGCAAAAACCATCGCGATCATCGGGGCCGGTATTGTCGGCGTCTCCTCTGCAATCTGGCTTCAGCGCGATGGGCACCGGGTGATCCTGATCGACAAGGCGGGTCCGGGCGAAGGCACCTCATACGGTAATGGCGGGGTTTTGGCGTCGTGCTCAATCGTGCCGGTTACCGTTCCGGGGCTGCTTCGAAAAGCACCGAAAATGCTGTTTAGCGCCTCTCAGCCGTTGTTCATGAAATGGGGGTATATGCCCAAGCTTCTGCCTTGGCTTACGCAATATCTCAAACACGCAAATGCTGATGATGTCGAACGTATCGCGGCCGCCCTGACCCCGATCGTTGGGGACAGTCTGAATGATCACGAAGCCCTTGCCAAAGGAACGGGGGCCGAAAAGTGGATCGTGCCGTCTGACTACCTGTTTCTTTATGAAAACCGGGCACATTTCGAGGGTGACGCATTCGGGTGGGCGATACGTCGAAAGCACGGGTTCCAATGGGAGGAACTGGAGGGCGAGGCGTTTCATGCCTACGACCCGGTTTTTGCTCAGGACATCGGATTTGCGGCGAAGCTGCCGGGTCACGGGCACATCACCGATCCGGGGCGATATGTGAAAGACCTTGCGGCGCATGTCGAAACGCAGGGCGGTCAAATGATCCGCGCCACCGCCCAGGACATCGCCTATGAAAACGGTCAGGTGGTCGGTGTGCGGGCGGGTGGCGAGACCATCGCCTGTGACACAGCCCTGATCACTGCGGGTGTCTGGTCCGGCCCCTTGGCCAAGCGTCTGGGGGTTTCTGTTCCTTTGGAAAGCGAACGCGGCTATCATCTTGAATTGATAGAGCCTTCTGCAATGCCGCGTAGCCCGGTGATGGTGGCTTCGGGCAAGTTTGTGGCCACTCCGATGGATGGGCGAATTCGTTTGGCGGGTATCGTCGAGTTTGGAGGGCTGGATGCGGCGCCGTCACGCGCGCCGTTCGAATTGCTGAGAAAAAACGCCCGAGCTGCCTTTCCGGGTGTAACATGGAAGGAGGAAGTTGAATGGATGGGGCACAGGCCCGCCCCGGCGGATTCGATCCCGATCATCGGCAAAGTGCCTGATATCAAAGGCGCCTATCTTGGCTTTGGGCACCATCATATCGGTTTGACGGGCGGGCCGAAAACCGGGCGCCTGTTGGCGCAGATGATCGCGGACAGAACTCCGAACACGGATGTGAGCGTCTACGCGCCCTCACGATACACAACACAATAAGGTCGGTGAGAAACACCGGCGGTTCGATATTCAATAGGGAGAATACGATGAAGAAACTGACAAGTCTTTTGGCGGCAACCGCTTTGACAGCCGCTTCGGTCGCTCCGGCCGTGGCGGAAAAATGGGATATGCCCATGGCATATTCTGCGTCCAACTTTCATTCCGCTACGGGGGCCGAGTTTGCTAAATGCGTCACCACCGGAACTGGCGGTGAGATTGAGATCGTAACCCATCCGTCTGGATCTTTGTTCAAGGGCGCGGATATCAAACGCGCAATTCAGACCGGACAGGCCCCGATCGGGGAACGCCTGTTGTCGGGTCATCAGAACGAGAACGCGCTGTTTGGCTTTGACTCGATCCCATTCCTTGCAACGTCATTCGATGACAGCGCCAAGTTGTGGGAAGCGGCCAAGCCATCCATTGAAAACCTGCTGGCCGAACAGAACCTGACGCTGCTTTACGCGGTGCCATGGCCGCCGCAGGGTCTCTATTTCAAGAACGAGGTGAACTCGGTCGCGGATATGGAAGGCATCAAGTTCCGTTCCTACAACAACGCGACCTCGCGCCTTGCAGAGCTGACCGGGATGCTGCCAGTCACGATCGAAGCTGCAGAAATCAGTCAGGCTTTCGCAACCGGCGTGGCCGACTCGATGGTGTCGTCGGGGTCCACCGGATATGACCGCAAGGTCTGGGAAAGCCTGAACTATTTCTACGAAGTGGATGCCTGGCTGCCGCGCAACTATGTGATGGTCAACTCAGATGTCTGGGGTGGTGTGTCTGACGCCAACAAAAACGTCATCAAAGCCTGCGCGGAACTGGCCGAGTATGCCGGTAACTGGCGTGCTAAGGAATATACTGGTTTCACCCTTCAGGGCTTGCGTGATGGTGGTATGACCGTTGGTCCGGCCTCTGATCAGATGGTCAACGAGCTGAAAGAGATCGGCGTGACCATGACAAACGAGTGGCTTGAGGCTGCAGGGGACGAAGGCAAGGCCATCGTCGACGCGTTCCAGTCGCAATAATCCCTCAAACGGGCGGCGGGGTATCCTGCCGCCCTTTGTCTGACCAATCATAACATCGCGGGGACGGTATGGCAGCATTGCGAGGGCTTCGGTCCGTATTGGATTTCATTTATCAGGCCGCAGGCGTTCTGGCCGCGCTGAGCCTGATCGCCATCTTGTTGCTGATTGTGGTGCAGATGCTGGCCCGCTGGACGGGCGAAGTTTTTCCCGGTGCCCCTGACTATGCCGGATATGCCATGGCCGCTGCGTCCTTTCTGGCCTTTGCAAACGCATTGAACCGGGGCAGCCATATTCGCGTGTCGATCCTGCTGAACGCCGTTCCCAGCGGTGTGCGCAGGGTGCTTGAGATCTGGTGCTTTGCGGTCGGTGCTGCCGTGATGTGGTACTTTTGCTGGTATGCCTATCGCTTTGTCTACTGGAGTTGGAAATTCAACGACGTAAGTCAGGGGCAGGACAAGACCGCCCTTTGGATCCCCCAGTCATCCATGCTGATCGGAGCGGTGATCCTTGCAATCGCCCTGACGGATCACCTGATCCATGTCATCGTGAAAGGTGATCACCGCATCACCCGTGATCTCGCAGATCAGAGCCACGGGGAGTGACGGCATGGAAAATATCTCAGTCATCATTCTTTTTCTTTTCGTTCTGTTCACCTTGCTCGGCACGGGCGTATGGGTCGGCCTTGCCCTGATGGGCGTGGCTTGGGTTGGGATGGAATTGTTCACCACCCGACCGGTTGGCGATGTGATGATCACCACGATCTGGTCAGCCTCGTCCTCGTGGACCTTGACCGCCTTGCCCATGTTCATCTGGATGGGGGAAATCCTCTATCGAACGCGATTATCCGAGGACATGTTCAAGGGGCTTTCCCCGTGGATGGCCCCGCTGCCCGGCGGATTGGTGCACACGAATATCGTGGGTTGCACCGTGTTTGCCGCGGTGTCTGGATCGTCCGCCGCGACCCTGACGACCGTCGGCAAGATGTCGATCCCCGAGCTGCGCAAACGCAACTACCCCGAGCGCATGATCATCGGCACCCTGACGGGGGCGGCGACGCTTGGCTTGATGATCCCGCCATCCCTGACCCTGATCGTCTACGGCGTGACGATAAACGAATCCATTACCAAGCTGTTCTTTGCCGGCATCCTTCCGGGTCTGGTTCTGGCCGCCATGTTCATGGGCTATGTCGCGATCTATTCAAAGCTGGGCAAAGACTGGAACCCGAACGACGAAGGCAAGCTCAGTTTTTCCGAGAAGATCAGGAACTCCCGCTTTCTGTTGCCCGTCATCCTGCTGATCATGGTCGTGATTGGCTCAATGTATCTCGGCTATGCAACTGCCACCGAAGCCGCGGCTTTTGGGGTGATCGGGGGACTTCTGCTTGCGGCGGGGCAGGGATCGCTGAACTGGAAGACCTTTACGGAAAGCCTGATGGGGGCAACCCGCACAAGTGCCATGATTGCGTTGATCCTTGCGGGGGCAGCCTTTCTGTCGCTGTCGATGGGCTTTACGGGATTGCCGCGCGGTCTGGCCGACCTGATCGCAGGGTTGGAGCTGACGCGATTTGAACTGCTCATGGTGCTTTTGGTCTTTTACATCATTCTGGGTTGTTTCCTTGACGGCATCTCGTCGGTCGTTCTGACCATGGCCGTTGTGGAGCCAATGATCCGAGAGGCCGGTATCGACCTGATCTGGTTCGGAATTTTCATCGTTGTCGTGGTTGAGATGGCGCAGATCACCCCGCCGATCGGTTTCAACCTGTTCGTCATGCAGGGCATGACCAATCATGAGATGGGCTATATTGCCCGCGCCGCGATTCCGATGTTCCTGATCATGGTTTTGATGGTCTTCGTGCTGATCTGGTTCCCGGAACTGGCCACTTGGCTTCCGGACAACCTGCGTCAGAGCCCGGGCGGGTAGCCGGTCTTGAACCCCTTGCATTGGGCCGCGCGCAACGGCCCGCTTGTTCTTGTGGCTGGACTGGTTGGCGGGTTGCTGCTGCCGGGACTGGCCGAACCGATGCGCCCCTTGCTGCCCCCGCTGGTGGTTCTGCTGTTGTTTGTGACCGTCCTGAGGATGGAGCCGTCATCCATTCTGGGGTCGATGGGCGACTGGCGGCTTGTATCCGGGACGGTGCTGGGGTTTCAATTCGCCATTCCATTGGCTGTGCTTGCTGTCGGCTTTCTGTTTGGCTGGAGCGCGACACCCGTGCTGCTGGCCTTGCTTATCATGACCGCCGCACCGTCCATCGCGGGCAGCCCCAACCTGTGCCTGATGATGGGATACCCGGCGGAACACGCGATGCGTCTGCTTGTGGCCGGGACCGCCGCATTGCCGCTGACGGTGTTTCCAATTTTTTGGCTGATGCCCGAGATTGGTGACTTTCAAACGGTATTGCAGGCTGTGCTAAAGCTGTTTGTGACGATTTTCGCAGTGACTATTGCCGCGATAGCTTTGCGCCGAACTCTGCTGAAATCCCCCTCGCAGCAAACATTGATGAACCTTGAAGGGTTGGGCACGATCACCTTGGCCGTTTTTGTCATAGGGTTAATGCCTTCGGTCAGCAGCACGATGCTGGAGCGGCCTGGCACTGCGTTGTTTTGGATCGCTTTCGCGTGCTTCGCAAATTTTGGCGCTCAGGCGGTGACATATTTCCTGACTCGCAACAGGCTATCCGCAGCCAAGAGAACGGCCATGTCCTTGATTGCAGGAAACCGGAATATCGCCATTTTCTTTGTGGCGCTGCCGCCCGAGGTTACTGCGCCTCTGATGGTGTTCATCGGCGCGTATCAAATCCCGATGTATCTGACGCCGACCGTCATGCGGCGGCTTTATCGGGCTGGATAGCCTCGCACTCCGGTAATGGTGTTTTTGTCGGCGGGCTACTGCAACTGCAAGATATCCGGCACGCATAGCTTGCGCTTGGCCGGCATCTGATCGGCCCCGTCCGACCGTTTCAGGCGTTTCGGCCCGTCCTTGACCTTGATGTTTGGCTTTGCCAGCGGACCGGTGGCCGTCACAGGCCATGGGCTACGGGACAGTGGTTCACCGATTTTGCGAGGTTGCAGGTTAAGGTCCAATGCTTTGCTGTTCATATCCACCGCGCCAAAAACGACGACCTGAACCTGATCGGTCTCTAACGTCGTCTGCTTGGTCGAGATATTGCCGTTTGCGATGGCCAAGGGCGCACGCAAACACACGATTGGCGCAACTTTCTGTTTTTCCTTCGAAAAGACCCAAGGCAACAACCCAAGACCAGCAAGGTCCAGCAACTGGGTTTCGATGCTCCCGTCGCGCATGGATACGGTGGCATTGCCGCTCATGGACCTGACGAAATGCTTGGCCGACTCGATCCCGCCGGTGACGTCGAAATCCGCGTAAATGGTCCCACTGGCGCCTTTCTTGAAGTTCAGGTTGTGCAGAATGTCGTCCAGCCGCCACCCTCCGGCCTGGCCCGTGAGGTTCAGCAGATGGTTTTCGGTCGACAGGTCCATAACACCACTGACGTCGAAATGGGCGCCACCGTATTCAAACTTCAACGGCCCTGCCTTCAGTTCGCTTTCGTTCAGCGTCAATTCGCTCTGCAATGTGCTGATACCGTCCGAGCCTTCGATATGGCGCAGGTCGATATCGACATCCATATTCATTCCGGACAGCAGGATTGAGCGCCCAATCGGCTTCAGCGTCACGTCCCTTAGGGCACCGGGTTCCGCCTGTGCGTCTGTGTCCGCTGCGGAATTCTCGTCGGCCACGCCCAGTTTTCGTAACTGGGCGGTCGCCAGAACGATGCTGCGGATCTGGTCAATACGGATCAGATCGCTTTCAATTAACCCCTTGAGAACGGGGTCCGAGGTCGCGTCGTCCAGAGTGGCGGAAAAGGTCAGACCAGAATCCGCGACGGTGACATCCGCCTGCGCGTTCCAATCCGTACCATCGCTGTGCAGGTCGATCGAAAAACCAGCATGCCCGGTATCTACGGGCTCTAGCGACAAAGCCTGCAAAAGGTCGGCACCGGATGGGACGTCAATTTCGATACCAAGGTCCAGATTCTCGAACCTCAGAACATTCTCGACAGAGCCATGAACGTCCAGTGACCAGACATCTGTCTCGCTCGTGCTTCCGTTCAGATCCGAGAGCGTAAGCTGCTCGATACTGCCGGTCAGGGAAAACGCGCCAGAGAACTTTCCAAGTTGATCATCTTCGCCCAACAGTTCGGGGGAAATCAAACTGCTTGCCGGGATTTCAAGAATGCCTTCGCCTGAGACCTCCTGCAACTGCAGCGCGTCTCCGACCGATCCGTTTAGAATGACAAACGGGTTCGCGGGGTCACCGATCCGCAGGTTCACATTGCCGACCCGCAGTTTCCCATCGGGCGTTCTGGACACTTCCGAGAATTTCACCGGGGGCGGACCTTCGCCTGATGTGTCCAGCGTGAAACCATTGGTTTCAATGACCATCTGCCGCTGCGGTACTTCACCGGGCACGCTGTCCATGACCATGTCGACCGAAATCAGTTTTAGGTCATAACGCGATGCAGCCGGGGCGGGCTCTGCCCCAACAGGGTACAATCGAATCCGGGTCGTCAGGGACACATCTTCCGGATTGCCAAGCTCTCCGATCTGACCGGTGAGTTCCAGGCTCTGCCCGCCTTCCAACTGCGCCTGTATGTTCAGGTCGTCCAGACGTGACACGCCATCCGAGACCTTCAATACCGCTTCCGCCCTCCCAGAACCTTCAAGAACCCGGTTCAGCTTGAGAATGTCGAGCAGTTGTCCAAGTTCATCAATCGTTGCGGTTGTTGCAATCGCCAAGCCCGCATCGGCCTGAACCTCGTTTGCGGCAAGTGAAACCTGATCGAACTCGGCCGTTATCTGAAATGGGTCCTGTCCCGGGAATCGGGCGCTGAGGTCAAATGCCTGCCCATTCAATGTCCCGTGTGCCTTGGCCAAAGCAGCCGCGACCTCGTCGCCACGGGCCAACGACAGTTCCGGTAGGCGTAAATCCAAGTCGAGACCGGTCTTGGCGCTCTGATACAGGACCGTGATGTTGGTTAGGCTGGGGGCGCGGTCTGCAAAGACCTCCGACAAAGCGTTTTTCGTTGGTTTTGAGGCACTTGCGCCGCCTTCCTCTCGATCGCTCGACCAGCTTGCCACGCCGCTTTCGGTTTCAATCAGGTTCAGGTGGAGTCCGTCCACTATCAATTTACTGATCGACAGCTTTCCTTTCACGAGATCGGCGGCGGGTGCCTCGAGTGTGAGCGTATCTATCCTGACGAGATCGGTACCCTCCAGCGACGCCGAAGGCAGCACGACACCAGTGGCCGTTACTGACAATTGCGAGCCGAGCCCCACACTTATGCTGTCGTTGATAACCACTTGCTGGCCAAGTTTGCTGGTCAGGACCTGCTGGGCCATGGCGGTGCGTGGGGCGGACAGAAACGGGGATGACAGCAACAGCCATGCGGCGGCAACGACGAAAAGGATAATTGCGCCGATTATCAGCGCGCCTCGTAGCAGAACTCGCACTTTAGCCCCTTTCCATCACTTTCGCAGACACTTTTGCTTGGTTCACAAAGCTTCTTCCAGACCAAGTGTTAATGGCTGGAATCTATCCGATCCATCGCATGCACCATAGCATCAAAACCCGCTGACGCGCTCAACCAACCAATATATCGACACGCAACCGATCGCGTAGCCTGCGACTGGCATGGAATAGGTCGCAAGTCGCCCCGATCCAGCGGGCGTCATGAAACGCCATGCCATCAAAACCGCTGACAGGGCCGCGATAAACAGAAGCTGACCCGCTTCAACACCCAGATTGAAAGACAGCAAGGCGGTGAAAACGTCCTGAGGCGGGATACCGATGTCGGCCAATGCCCCGGCAAACCCCAGGCCGTGCAGCAGCCCAAAGCAAAAGCACACGACCCAAGGGTATTGTTCAGACAACCGCAATTGCCCGTCCTCTCGGCGTAGAATCTCGAGCGCGAGGAAAACGATCGACAGGGCAATCACAGCTTCCACAGGCGGGCCGGGGACGTTCAGCACGCCCAGTGTAGCAAGGGCCAGAGTGATCGAATGGGCAACTGTAAACGCAGTCACCGCGCCGACCAGACGCCATTTGTCACGTACCAGAAGGAACAGGGCGAAAACGAAAAGTAAGTGATCCCAACCTTCCAGAATGTGTTCGAAGCCCAAGCGAAAATAGCTTGAGAAAACGGTCCACGTCGTTGGTTGCCGGGGAATTTCCAGTTCTACAGTGTCAGGAGTGAACCTGAGAGTTGTTGTCGGTGCATCAAGGGGTTGAAGCCGCAAAAGAACGTCATTTCTTTGTGTTTCCAGCCCATCAATTCTGACGGGTTTTCCCCCAAGGCCGGTTGCGCATTCAGCGATCCAGACCGATACCCATGCAACGCCGTCAGAGGTTGGTTCAGGTCCGCGCGCGGGCGTGCAGGACTCTGGCAAGACCGCATCAATCGTCATGGGTCGGCCTGTCACATCAGGCTTTCGCCACAGCACTTGCCATGTGTTCTGGGCCAATTGCCTCAGCTCCAGATACCCCGGGTCCAAGGCATGGGCTTGCGCAGGCGCGCCCAAAAGCGCGACCCAAGCGGACAGCAACACAAACAGCGCAGCCTTCATTCCTGCGCCTTTTCGGTTTCCGGAGTGATGATCTGATAGGTTGCGGCCAAATCCTCGAACTGCGCCTGCGCGAGTTCTTCACCCGTGTCCCGCCGCCATTCCAGCAAAACCGCATCATGGATATCTTCCAATTCGGGCAGTTTGGCGGGTTGCGTGTCGGTGATCCGAACCAGATGCAGCCCGTAACCCGATTGAACGGGGCCTTCCCACGCACCGGGGTTCAATTGATTTACAGCTCCGGAGAATCCGTATCCAAAGGTCGCATCGACCGAGCGTAACGCCGATAAGGGCAGGGACAACGGCAATAAAGTGCGCGCTCCGACGCCGGTCCAGTCTTCGCCTGCTGTTAGCCGCGCGCGCGCGGTGTCTATGTCAGCTTGTGTCGGAGATTCTCCCAGGAACACATGATCCAATGCGATTAGCGGAGGTGTTGTGAAGCGTTCTGCGTTCTCTTCCAGATAGGCTTGCAGCACGTCGCTTTCCGGCTCTACCGACGACGCGATTGCGTCTGTTAGAAAATCCATCTTTTGCGCCAGCCGCGCCCGGATCACCTGATCACCACGGTCCAGCCCCAGTTTGCGCGCCTCGCGGACAAGGATTTCTTCGCGGATCAGGGCTTCGATCAACGCCTGTCGTTCGGTGTCTGTCGGTGGCCGTTTCCAACTGTCGGTGAAACGTGCAACCAGCAGGTCCACATCATCCTGATCGACAATTATCGTTTCTGCTGGCGGGGCAATTTCACCCTCCGGGGCAACAAGGAAGAACCATCCAAATATTCCGCACCCGATTAAGAGGAAGTGGAGCAGGGGGTCTTTCAATATACGCATGGGTTCTTTCTCGGAAGCGGAGGCCGTGGTCATTGCTGACCAGCGGCTCTGTTTCCGGTGACTTGATGGTGTTGATCGGTTGACGGCTTCGGCCCGCGCATTACTCGCTTGGGGTGTACCAGATAGGCGAGGAATAGGCGCGTTCCTGATGGACCAACTGGGCTTCCTCTGGCAGATCAATGCCAAAGCGCAGCTTGTCATATAGCACCCAGCGCGGGGTCGGGATTTCCAACACCCGGACATAGTAGAACGCTCTTTGGCTCGGATCGAACTCGGGGTCGGTCCACACAGTCAGAAGTTCAGATGTCCCGATCGTGTTGCTCCAGCTCGCGGTATCGAGATCGACGGTATTGCCAACGTCAGGCAACTGGCCATTCGCATCCAATGCGCGATCGCCGGACCAGGCGACATTGAACACTTTCTCCTGAAGCTCACCTTCAGCATCCAGCCAGCCCTTTACGACCTGTACCCGGTCCAGATTTGCGCCGATCGGGTCGCGCAGAGCGCCAATCAGGAAAGACGGCGCGCCGTCGCCCTCACGCGGGCGCAAGTCGCTGCCCATGGGCACGCCCTTGGTGTAACCAACATCCGCGACCAGCCGCGTCAGCAGGTCGTCGTCCTGAAAATCCCAGCCGCCGAAAAAGCGCAGGCCGATGCGCGGTCCGGTCGTGGCATAGGTTTCCCGGCGCTTGAAGGCGTCAAAAATAGCCGCGCGGGTGTTATCGGACGCCCAAACCGCCGTGTACCCGGACGCGACAAGGGTGTGCCCTTCAAATGCGCCCAGCTCACTTTCCACAAAGGGATGCAACACGCGTGTCGCCGAAGGTTCTGCGCTGACCGACTTGCCAAAGTAGTTTTCCTCTTCCGCCGTCGTCAGTGAGGTGTGGCTGTCCGTGGCACCGCCCATGCCGAACTTGTATGGGTTCACGCCGAACTTTTCCTCAAGTGCCAAGCCGCGCTTCAACGCCTCGCGCGCGTATTCACCGGCCAGCATGTCTTCGGTCTTGAGTTCGGTGATGTCCAGATTGCCGACATCCCAGTTTTCATAGTCAGCAAAAGGATCATCGGGGCTGAGATAGGGGTGCGCCTCGCCATCGCCTTTGATCTGCGTGACTTCGTAATGCGGTTCCCACTTTGCGCGGTTTTGAACGTATTCTTCGTCCACTTTGCCGCCGTGGTAGGTATCTTCGGTCGGGAACATCCAGCCGTTGGACAGGTTTCCGTTATGGGCAAAGGCAACGGCCCGCCCGCCGGTTTTTTCCTGATACTCTTCCAGCCAGGCGTACAAGGCCTTGGGGTCGGTATCCCCATAGGGCGGTTGTGTAACCGGCGGGACCATTTGCAGCGCGCGGATCGGGCCGTCGCGCAGCATCACGTTCCGATGCAGGTTGAACCCTTTCGGAACCGAGGTCCATTCAAAGCCTATGAACGCAGTGAACTTTCCCGGATCATTATGGCGCTCGGCCGCCAAAACGATCTGTTCCCAGGTGAATGCAAAGGCATCCGCACCGGGGCTGTAGGATTCAAGCAGGATCTCCGGCAAGGTCATCTGCGAAAAATTCGTAATGATGTCGAAGGCGGCCTTGGCCGCATCCTCACCACCTGCCTTGTACCCTTCGTACCATTCCAGCCCTTTCGGATCGGACAGAACACCGGGTTTCCCGGCTTGCAGGTCGGGTGCAAACCCCATCAGGTCAGTATGATCGGTCAGGACCATCCAATCCAAGGGCCGTGCCAGTCGGACGGGTTGTCCGGTGGAGGAAATGACCTGCTCTCCTTTTGCAAATCGCCAGGCCTCGTCGGGCAGCAGGGTGTTTCCGAATGCGCCAGCATCCAGTGACAGCCCGGTGTGAAGATGGGTATCCCCCCACAAGGGGCGCTCGGGAAACGTTCGGTTGGCGTAGGGTGAAAAGGGGCGTTCCGCAAACGTGCCTTCGGCGGCTTGCTTGCTTGGAACAGCATCAGCAAATGAGATAGCGGGCAACGAAATAAAAGCCACCAAACATGAACGCAGTCTGACCATCGAAATCTCCCCAGTAAAAAAGTCAAAAAAGACAGGCGATTCAGCCTTCTCCTAAGGATATTCTATTTTTCTAATATATCCGAATGAATTCTTGTTTGGGCGCGACGGGTGGAGGCGCGGAACCAGAACCGCGCAGCTGCGATGTTCGCTGCGAACAAAAAAGGTGCGCTCAGTTACCCTGAACGCACCTGATTTTTGATCGTGTATTAGGCTTAGCCGAACCGCGCAATCGGACCTTGCGGGATGTCAGCCAGTTCCACGGCTTTGTCGATCAGGAACAGCGCCTCCATCTTGGAATGGGCCTGCAAAGAGACGTCATCACCAACATGGAACGAGAAGTTAGTGGGCGAATGCACGCTCATGGGTTCACCTGCCGGAAGCTGAGACAGCCGGTGCGTCAGTTGCTGCGCGCCCATTCCCTTTTTCTTGTCATGAATAAGAAGGAATACCCCGTTGCCCCAGTAGGTGGCAAAGTTGCGCCCTTCCTGTGTGACAGACAAAAGCGACGACCCTGCCGACGCCAGGAATTCCCGGAACTCGCTGGAGGGGCTCGACGCAAAAATCTCTTCTACATCTGCGACCTTTATGGCCACGATCTTGGAGGTTCTGGAATGCATCGTGGCCAGTTGCACAACATAGTTTTCAAACTCGGCCAATCCGATGCAGCCTGTGAGGTCCCCGAAATAGAGCGGGTCCGTCAGGCTGAAATTCGGGTTAACTTCCGAGTCGTTGTTCGCGTAAATATCCGCTTCCAACACTTCGATCGCTGCGCGTCGTTCCGCCGCCAGCCTGTAGGCATCGGAAAGCCGTTGCTTCAGATCGGCGAATTCGAAGGGTTTGGTCACATAATCGGTTGCACCGACTTCAAATGCCTCGTCGATATACTGCTTTTGAACCATGGCAGTTACCATGATGATCGGCGTAAACTTGTAATCGGGCAACTTGCGCGCTTCTTCGCACAATGTAATGCCGTTCATCTCGGGCATTTGCACGTCAAGCAGCAGGCAGTCGAACGGCTGATCAGCTTCTGACAAAATTCGAATTGCTTCGTGACCGCTGTGCGCCGTCACAACATCTTCGTAGCCAAACGCACCCAGAACGCAAATTAGCAGTTCCAGAATGCTTGGATCGTCGTCTACAGCAAGTATGCGCATAACTATTCACCAGGTTTTGCCACCGAACCGACCTTTGGGCATTGCAGACGTCTGGCAAAGATCGGTTGGCGAGTGGATTATTTAGGTTCTGACAGCCTGTCGGACAAAAACGGCAAAACATTGACACTTGAAAGGCGCGCATGTGTCTCACCTTACATTTTTTCTGTGTTGCACTTCAGCACGCGAAAAATGCCCTCAGGTTGCTTTTGGGATGCCTGACCACGCCAAAGCCAGGCATTCCAGGTTGTGTATGATGTACCCTCGTACCCCAAGACTCTGACGTATTCCTTAATGTTTCCTGAAAATCACGTTGAAATTGGCCGTTCCGAAGAAAACGGGATGAATGTCAATCCCTTGCGAGACTGATCATGTCCTAAAAACACGGTCCTAGAGCGCAAAATGCTCAGGCAAAAATACATATAGGTATCTTGGGTCTGCTCAACCCAAGGTATGGGAGGAGATTTGGTCACACATGCTCTACAATCATAAGGAGAGCTGCACTAAACCATAGACTTGCCGTTCAGCTTCTTGGCATAAGTGTGGCAAAATTAAGAGTAAAATATGGACCGACCACTCAGGTACGAGCAGGCAATTCCGGCATCACACGTTCTTCCGGACCTAGAACCTGCCAATGATATACCGGCTGGGCCGAAAGTTTCGGCGCGGCAGAAGATGTTCGCGCTCAAGCGTGGATTGTCCGAGCGTCAAAGCAAGCTCGGAAGCATTCGTGCAACCACGTTGAACTTTCGCAACATGCACGAGCACGGCACTCTGCTTGCAAAGTACCTTGAGACCAGAAAGGCGATTTTCATAGACCGCCTGAAATGGCAGATCGGTGAAGTCGACGGGATGGAGTTTGATCAGTACGATACTCCGGCCTGCCGCTGGGTCATCCTGCACGAATTTGGCGAGGTGATCGGCGGGGTGCGCTTGCTGCCGACATCGGCGCGCTGTGGCATGTACACGTATATGTTGCGGGACGCGCAGAAGGGCATCCTTCCGGGCATGCCTACAGACGTTCTGTTTTTTGAGGCTCCGGTAAATCCGAAGGTGTGGGAAGCGTCGCGCTTTTTCATTACTGACACTGTTCCGTCAGCGCGCAGGATGGCCGTTCAGCACGAATTGTTTTATCAGATGACGGTAAATGCTGAAGAGGGCGGCGCCTCACGGATACTGGGGATTGTGCCATCCATCTGGGCACGTTGGTCGCGGCGTTTGGGCGTTGGCGCTGCACCCGTCGGCGCCAAGTTTGCGATCGAAGGAACCTACAGCCAATCCGTGCTGTTCAATATCAAGAACGATTCAGACTAGCCCATCGCGATTTATCAATAACAAGAGTGAACTCTGGCGCTTTTCGACGGCGCCCGGATCTGCTAGAATACGCAGTAAGGTCAGGCCGTTTGTCACACGTGCACAGATGTGCGCTTTGGACCTGAGTTAACTATTTGATTTAACTTGTAAAAAATTCAATCGGGGCGCGGCATTGTCGAAATTAGATCGGTGCGCGCCAAAATAACGTCAAGAAATGAACAACATTTAGGGGCTTTTCCCGGCTTTTTGCCGCTGTTTCGTCCCACTCACTGCCTAGGCTAAGGGCGTTAATGAGGTCAAATGCGGTTCACTAGTCATGAAACATACGAACCCGGGGAAAGATCAATTTCAGCGTAAGCTGGAAACCCGCGCGCTGCAGAAAAGAACGCTAAGAGTGCTTGCCGTCGATGACGAGCCGAGCATCTTGGAGTTGCTGCAGGCTGCATTGGGAGAATTCGAAAACTATGAGATTTCCGTCGCTGGTTCCGCCAGTGAAGCGCTTCAGGAAATAGAGTCTTCTGAGACTCCGTTCGACTGTTTCTTGCTGGATATTCAGATGCCCGAGACAAATGGCATTGAGTTGTTACGCCGCATTCGGCTTATTCCGGAGCACGTGGAAACACCGGCCATCATGCTGACCGCAATGAGTGGCCGTAAATACGTTGAAGACGCGTTTCTTCAGGGCGCGTTTGACTATGTAAGCAAGCCTTTCGATTTCTTTGAACTGCGCAGCCGTATGCACGCAGCCCACCTGCTGATGCAGGAGCGGATCAAGGCGCGCAGGACATCAGCATCGGTGAAAAACCTTCGCGAAGAGCTGGACCACAACCAGCACTTCAGCTTCGAGGACCCGGTCACCATTGATGGGCTCGAACGCTGCCTGAAATATGTCGAGTTCGACAACTACATTGAGCAGCTTTCAAGAGGCCGCCTGTTTGAGTCCTGGGTTACGGCCGTCAAGCTTCAGGATGCTGAGTTCCGCTTTGATCTAAACGATTTCGGGGGGTTCCGGCGCGCGATGACTGATCTTGGCCGCAGCATCGAACTCACGACCGAGAACACCGAGGCCGTCTTTTCCTATAGGGGGGGCGGTGCGTTTCTTGTTGTTGTTCACGGGCGGGACCGGGCGGCTGGGTTGCCGAAGGAAGACCAGCTCAATCACGTGTTCAGTGAAACACTCGGTCGGCGGGGGGCCTCCGGCTACATGAGGGCTTTGATGAGCCCGCCGGTTTCAATGCGTTCAATTTCCAAGACAGGTGCGTTTGCTGCTATGAACAATGCTATCGAAAAAGTTGACGGTCGCGAAACGGCTCTTCGAAAGGGGACCGAAATCGAGCCTCAGCAAAGATATGAAGTCCGGGTCGGGCGCAAAGAAAAATCTCATAAAAGACTTTTCGATACGGTTCTGCGCGAGATGTACGGAAACGAAACCTATCTGGCGCGAAAATAAATACGTCCTTGTGCCGGTCAGGACCCTGCGGGAACTTCTTCCGCGTTCAAGATCAGTGGGCCGCTGGTTCGCATTGTGAATGTGAGAACAGGTTCCGGCATTTCGGCATCTGACAGCGAAAAATGTATTCGCCGCAGGATTGAAGCCATCAATATCATGATCTCGGTTTCCGCGTACTGAGCGCCAATGCAAATACGGGGTCCGGCTCCGAATGGAATATACTGTCCACGAGGGGGCGGAGTTCCCATGAAACGCTCGGGACGGTATTGCGCAGGGTCTTCCCACAACACTTCATTCCGATGCAGAGAATACACCGGGAAGAACAGCGCATCCCCTTTTTCAATTTTGACGTTTTTGACCTGAATGGCCTCGGATGCGTCCCGGGCAAAAAATGCCGCAGATGGGTACAGGCGCAAGGTTTCTTTGATATGGGCTCGCAACAGCGGCAAATGCTCGAGATGTGAATACTCCAGCTTGCCTTCGGGACAAACCGACCGGATTTCGTGCCGGATACGGGCTTGCATCTCAGGGTTTAGGGCCAGCAGATAATATCCCCACGCCAAGGCATTGGCCGAGGTTTCGTGGCCAGCGACGACAAAAGTCAGCAGGTTGTCGACGGTTGTCTCGGCATCTTCAAAGTCTTCCTTGAGCGCATCAATCATCAGGTCAAGGAAGTCTTCCGGTTCTTCGCGGTTTTCCGATCTGCGCAGTTCGATCACGTGCCGGGCCAGATCGCGCATGTCAGTGACCGGAGCCTTACTGCTCAGCCATTTTTTGCGCGGAAGCCATTTCGGAAGCCCCATCAGATCGAACAAGGACAGGTCTGAAATATAGTTGAAATAGGCGATCAGCCCGACGCGAATTTGCTCGGAACTGACTTCTTCGTTCCCCGAGAAGATGACCCGTGAAATGTTCGTCAGCGTAGACGCGGGCGCGATCTGTGCGACATCTACCAGCCCCTCATTTTCAGCAAGCGACTCGGCGACCTCATAGCCTGTTTCGGCAAAGTGGCGGGACAAAACAGGCAGGTTTCTGGCTGCAAAAAGCGGGGAATAGCGGTGCCTTTGCTTGCGCCATTTTTCACCTTCGGACAGGATCAGGCCATTGCCGACCGCAGATCCGATAATATCCTTTGTGAACTTTGCTTTGGGAAAATAGCGACCGCCTCCGACAAGGAGTTCGGTGACCATTTCCGGATCGCAAATGTAGTGGATGTTCAGAGGGCCGCGCACATAGGTCTGCCGAAGCGTTTCGGCCGGAATGACTTCTAACATGTTCCGACCAGCGGATCGCGCGAACTGAAGCAACGTCACCGGCTTTTCAGCGAGCTTCGCTGAAACCGGCGTCACGTCGAACTGTTCCATCTGACGTTTCCCAATTGTGGTCAAAACGCGGTCCCTTTTCGCTTTTCGCCGGTCATTGGGAATATTTATGTGGAGAAAGTGCAAAAAAGCAATGAGTTCGTGGTCTTAGACGGGATTGATGGGCCTATTTTGAGGAAACAATTCAAGACGTATGCAATTGTGCAACGGGGGGCGGGCGGAACAATTCCCCATGAGGTTTGTGAGTATTGCCAAACTGTGAACGAAATTCCGACCTACTGCGTCCTCATTGTGCCGATACAGACAACCTGAGAGGCAAAGCAATGAAGACACTGGGATGACGGCTATCGACGCATCGCAACAGGTACGGGACTCGGGTGAACCCGACGACAAACTGCTGCAAAATATCAAAGACTACACGGCCATGAGCTTTGCGCTGCTGTGGCAGCGGCAAGCGATATTTCTGGCGACCACGATACTTACGGGCTTTTTCTTCGACCCTCTCAACGCTCTGCTGTTTTATGGAACAATCCTGATCTGCGAAGCGCAGGACCTGTATCTGGCCAAACGGGTTGCTCGTCTAAGCCAGGATGAGCGCGGTGCAATCGCAGTGATGATTGCCTGGATTTTGTTGAACACGATCCTCAGTTCCACTGCGATATGCCTCTATGCTGTTTCGGTGGCGTTGGAGCAGCCGACCGGTGGCCACTTTACCCCTTTGTTTTTCCTCTTTGCGGCGGCCTTGTTTGCCGCGATGAACAACCATCAGTTTGTGTGGGCGATGATCGTGCGGCTGGCCATGTATGGCGTTTCGTTCATGGTCATTGTGGTCAAGGATATTTGGGTTGAACAGCCGGACTTATCTTCGGACCTATGGCTGCATTTCTTCACAGTCGTTTTCGTGATGTACTTTCTGATCGACTGTTCGCTGGTTTTTCTCAAGCTCTACCGCAAAAACCTCGAACAGCTTGAAAAACTGAAAGAGGAACACGAGCGTACTAAGGCGGCTTACATCGCAAAAACTCAGTTCATCTCGACCGTGAGTCATGAATTGAGAACGCCTCTGACCTCGATAAAGGGTTCGCTGGACCTGATTAATTCCGGTGTCATGGGCGAGGTTCCGGAAAACATGCAAAACCTGATCG
The DNA here is from genome assembly GCF_056536745.1 of Ruegeria sp. CJ2. NCBI lineage: Bacteria > Pseudomonadati > Pseudomonadota > Alphaproteobacteria > Rhodobacterales > Roseobacteraceae > Ruegeria > Ruegeria sp. CJ2. The sequence goes on along the minus strand of NZ_JBQFQF010000002.1, from coordinate 335,425 downwards.
CCCTCGCGAGCAAAAACAGCGAGCGTTTGGCGTCCCTTATCAACGATGTTCTGGATATTCAGAAGATGGAAGCTGGCGAAATGGTCATGCGCCAGACGACGATTGAGGTTGCCCCGCTGGTCCAAGAAGCGATTGCCTGCAACCTTGGCTTTGCCAGCGCGCATAATGTGGAACTTGTTGAGGACGCGCCCGAGCAGCAGGACCTGCTGATCAAGGGCGATGCATCCCGCCTTATTCAGGTTCTGACCAACATGATCTCGAACGCGGCCAAGTTTTCGTTCGAGGGCGGCACAGTTACGGTCGGGTTCAAGAAAGTTGGACCACGGGTGCGGCTGTTCGTGAAAGACCAGGGTGTGGGCATTCCCGAAGGCAGCCGGGACAAGGTCTTTGACCGTTTCTCTCAAATCGACTCCTCCGATGAGCGCCACGCCGGAGGCACCGGGCTTGGGATGAACATTTCCAAGGAAATCGTGGAGCAGTTCGGCGGAACGATTGACTATTACAGTACCGTTGGAGTGGGGACTGAGTTCTTCGTGGAATTCCCAATTGTCGACGCGAAAAAAGGCGTGGCAAATCGTGCGTTCACAAGAAAACCTGACGCCGCCTGATCGGGTTTTCCTGCAACGCACCGAATGTCCTGCCGCGTCTCTTGCGTGAGCCAGCCAAAACCTTTCTTCTGGCAATCTGAGTCCTGCTTGCAAAAGGTGCTCTTATGGCAAAGTCTCAAAGGACAGAAACTCGGTTGCTTTTTGTCGTCGCGCCAAGTTTCAACTTGGCCGCAACCATGGGCTTCGTTGACCCTTTTCGAGCTGCCAACTACCTGGATGGAAAGCCGTATTTCAAGTGGGATTTTGCCTCTGAAACAGGTGGTTACTGTGTTTCGAGTAATGGTAGCGGGATTGACACGGTGGCGTTGGATCAAGTCGCAGCCAAGGGCTTCGACGTTGTCGTAATCTCGTCCAGTTGGGCGCCGGAAAAGCACGTCACAACGCATATTGCGAAAGCTCTGCGACAGTGGGCGCGCGGTGGCGCGACATTGGGGGCGCTGGATACGGGTGCCTTCATTCTGGCGCAGGCGGGGCTGTTAAACGGAAAGAAGGCCACTGTGCATTATGAGCATATCGACGCCTTTCAGGAGTTGTTTCCGGACGTAGAGGTGGTCGAAAACCTGTTTGTGCTGGATGGCAACCGTATCACCTGTTGCGGAGGAACCGCTGCGGTAGATTTGGGGCTGCAAGTTCTGCAGGGCATCCATGGCAGTGCCTTGGCGAACGCGGCGGCGCGGTATATTTTTCACGACAGATTGCGCGGCCCCGCAGACATGCAGCAGCCCGAGGGCCGCGAGCCTTTGGGCACAACCGTTCCGTCCAGGCTGAGAACGGCCATTCAGGTTATGGAAGCCAATCTTGAAGAACCATTACCGGTTCCTGAAATCAGCAAGGCGGCGGGCCTTTCGCAGCGTCAGCTTGACCGATTGTTCTCAACCTACATCAAGAAAACACCTGCCTTGTATTATAGGGACATTCGTCTGGACCGCGCGCGCGGATTGGTCACTCAAACGGACATGCCGATCGCCGAAGTCGCGATGGCTTCAGGATTTGCCAGCCAAGTGCATTTCAGCCGGTCGTACAAGCAAAGGTTTGGGCTGCCCCCAAGTCAGGACCGGATCGAAGGGCGCGTCCCCTTTGAATTTCGGGCCTGGCCTATGCATCGCAAGCCTCAGACGGGGTGACCGGGCATCGGTTGATGTCTTGAAATATCAATTTTGTGGCGAGAAAAGTTTAGAAAATCAGAATTTTTCGGCAGAAAATAGCCTCTACTATCCAACACCAGGTCCAGACGTGGCCAAGATTAGTGGAGTGACCGATGAGCGAGCTTCCCTCGAAAACCCAGTTTGCGCGAATTTCAGATGGCTTCAGCCCTGATCCCTTGAATACCAGTTCCTTGAAGGCCGAAGCCTACGTTGATCCGGCATGGCACCAGGTGGACCTGAACGAAATCCTCGCCAAGACATGGCAATGGGTGTGCCATGTCGAAAAGCTGCGAATGCCGGGGTCTTTTGTGACGGTTGAGATTGCGAACCGGCCGATAGCTGTCGTTCGCGACCGCGAAGGGACACTTCGCGCATTTTACAATGTGTGCAAACATCGTGCGCATCATCTGTTGTCTGGCGAGGGCGAGACCACTCGGATCATGTGCCCGTACCATGCGTGGGTTTACAAGCTGGACGGACAGCTTGTCCGCGCGCCGGAAACCGAGAACCTGACAGGTTTCAGCACGTCGGACATCTGTCTGGATCAGGTTCAGGTTGAGGAATTCGCGGGCTTCGTGTTTGTGAACCTCGACAATGACGCGCGTCCTCTGGCCGAAGTTTCGGGCGATCTACAGACCGAGATACGCCATTGGGCACCCGATATCGAAGACCTGACTTTTGGGCACCGGCTGACCTATGACATCAAGTCGAACTGGAAGAATGTCGTCGACAACTTTCTGGAATGCTACCACTGCCCAACCGCCCACAAGGATTTCTGTGATCTGGTCGATATGGATACGTATAAGGTGACGACCTACGGCATTTACTCAAGCCACATGGCCGAAGCCGGTAAAAGCAGCAACACCGCGTATGACGTGTCCAACGCAACCGTGCGAACGCATGCGGTTTGGTGGCTGTGGCCCACGACCTGCCTGATGCGGTATCCGGGGCGGTCTTCGATGATCGTGCTGAACATCATCCCGATTGGCCCGGACCGGACGCTGGAGACTTATGATTTCTATTTGGAAACACCCGAGCCTGACGACGCCGAGCTAGAGGCGATCCGCTATCTGGATGAGGTTCTGCAACGCGAAGACATCGACATTGTCGAAAGTGTCCAGCGTGGGATGAGCACTCCGGCCTTCACGCAGGGCCGTATTGTTCACGACCCCAACGGTTCGGGCAAGTCGGAACATGCCGTTCACCACTTTCACGGCTTGGTGCTGGATGCTTACGCGAAGGCCGCGCCGTGAACAGGCCCAACATTGTTGTGATCATGGCTGATCAGTTGGCACCCCATTTTTGCGGTGCCTACGGGCATCTAACGGTGAAAACCCCGCATATTGATGCGCTGGCGCAGCGCGGAATGCGGTTTGATGCGGCTTATTGCAACTCGCCGCTGTGTGCTCCGTCGCGCTTTGCTTTCATGTCCGGGCAACTGATCAGCCGGATCGCGGCTTATGACAATGCCAGCGAGTTTCGCGCCTCGGTCCCGACTTTTGCCCATTACCTTATGTCGCTGGGATACAGGACGTGTCTGTCCGGCAAGATGCATTTTGTGGGGCCGGACCAGAAGCACGGGTTTCAGGATCGGGTCACGACCGACATCTACCCCGCCGACTTTGCCTGGACGCCGGACTGGGAAGCACCGGACGAGCGGATCGACAAATGGTATCACAACATGCAGACGGTCAAGGAAAGTGGCGAGGCAATCGCTACCTTTCAGACGGATTACGACGACGAGGTCGAATTCGCAGCCCGCCGCTGGCTGATCGACCTCGGGCGAGAGCGCGCAGGCGGGGATGACGCGCCCTTTTGTCTGGTGGCCAGTTTCATACATCCGCATGACCCCTATGTCGCAAAGCCCGAGTGGTGGAACCTGTATTCCGACGCAGATGTGCCGATGCCGGAGTTTACGCTGACTGCGGACGAACAGGACCCGTTCTCGCGCCGCGTAATGGATGGGATCGAGGCAAGCTATGTCCCACTGACTCACGAGGAAATTAAACGGGCACGCCGCGCGTATCTGGCAAATGTCAGCTATTTCGACAGCAAGGTCGGGGCAATGGTGCGCGCGTTGAAGGATATTGGTGAACTGGACAATACGCTGGTTGTCGTCACAGCAGATCACGGCGACATGCTGGGGGAACGTGGTCTGTGGTATAAGATGAACTTCTTTGAACACTCAGCCCGCGTGCCGTTGATCATGGCAGGGCCGGGGGTTGTTCAGGGTGTGGCTGGCAACGCCTGTTCACTGGTGGATCTGCTGCCAACTTTCGTGGACATTGCCGGTGGAACGCCGGACATGTTCGGAGAACCCGTGGATGGCCGTTCGCTCTTGCCCCTTGCGCGCGGAGGGAATGACCCGGTGAACGAAGCCATTGGCGAATACTGCGCCGAGATGACGCCATACCCTGTTTTCATGATCCGCAGAGGGGCGCTGAAATACATTCATTGCGACCCGGACCCGCCGCAGCTTTATGATTTGGCGCTGGATCCGTATGAAAAGACCAACGTGGCCACTGATCCTGCTTATTCGTCTGATGCCAAACACTTCGCGGCCGAAGTTGCAGAGCGTTGGGATAGCGAGAGACTGCGCGCCGATGTGATCGCCACCCAGAAGTCGCGCCGTGCGCTTCATACAGCGATGGAGGTCGGGGCAGGCGAGACGTGGGATTACAATCCGCCACGCGATGCCTCGCAGGAATATGTGCGCAATCACATGGATTGGACCGTAGCCGCCAAACGGTATCGGTATCCACCGTTGAAGGAGAAGTCCCAATGATGCTGAAGGGTAAAACCGCACTGGTCACAGGCGGGCGCGGTGGTATTGGGCGGGCGATCGTGGCGCGGTTCCTGCGGGAAGGTGCGCGGGTCTATGCCGCAGACCTGACACCAGAGGGGTCGCTCGCCGCCCATGATGACGATGGCAGCATCTTTGTGAAACTGGACGTCACGCAAGAGGCTGATGTGGTTGCGGCGATGGCGCAAGTCGGGCGCGAGGCAGGGCAGCTTGATGTGCTCGTCAATGCGGCCGGTATCGAGATTGAAAAGACCATCGAGGAAACAACGCTGGAGGAATGGAACCTCTCGTTCGCGGTGAATGTGACAGGGACTTTTCTGACCGCCAAACATGCGCTGCCGCTGTTGCGAAAGGCGGCACAAGGGACAACCGCCTCAATCATCAATTTCGGCAGTTATGATGGGTTTATCGCGGACCCCGGCCTTGCCGCGTATTGCGCAACCAAGGGGGCGGTGCATGCGCTGACTAAGGCGATGGCCTGCGATCACGGACCCGAGGGAATTCGCGTCAACGCCATTTGCCCGGGGTATGTTGATACGCCGATGCTGCAAAGTTTCTTTGCGGGCGAAGGGTCCGGCGGGGGCGGTCAGTCCATTGACCAGTTGCAACAGGCCGTTCGGGACGTGCACCCGATGCGCACTTACGGAACGCCCGAAGATATTGCCAATCTGGTCAACTGGCTGGCTTCGGACGAGGCACGCTATGCCAGTGGCCAGCTTTGGGTTCTGGACGGAGGGTTGAGCGCGCAGGTTCAGCAGATGACACTATGAGCAAACCAATCCACCATGTCGCCGAAGCAACGGTTGAACGGGGTCGGGCCATGAAATGTTCTTCGATGTGCAGGAAACCCACACGTTGGTGCAGCGAATGAGGGGCGTGCAGTGATGCGGTTGGCAGGCAAAACAGCATTCGTGACCGGCGGACGACAGGGAATTGGCCGGGGAATTGCCGAAGCTTTCGCACAGGAAGGCGCGTCAGTGACGACCTGCGGCCGTGGACCAAGACCGGACGGGTTGAGGGATGACATCGCTTGGATATCGCTCGATGTCACTGACGTATCTGCGGTGGACGATCTGGCAACATCGCTCAAAGACCTGAGCATCCTTGTGAACAACGCAGGTGTGCAGGTCGAAAAAAACGTGGTCGACAGCTCGGACGCAGATTGGGACGCGGTGATTGGAACGAATTGTAAAGGCGTATTCAATCTCTGCCGCGCGTTCATCCCCCGAATGGCAGAGCGCGGCTCGATCATCAACATCGGTTCGATATCCGGGATGGCCGCAGATCCCTCGATGGCTTTGTACAACGCATCCAAGGCCTTTGTGCATGGGCTCACCCGATCAATCGCAGTCGATCACGGGCCGAAGCTGCGCTGCAATGCGATTTGCCCCGGCTGGATTGAAACAGGCATGTTGGACGCCGGGTTTGATCTGGCGAGTGACCCCAACGCCGCACGTAAGGACGCGCTGGCGCGGCACGCTGTTCGAAGGTTTGGCAAGCCACAGGATATAGCAAGCATGGCCGTTTGGCTCGCGTCTGACGAAGCAGGTTTCGCGACCGGTCAATTGTTCACTGTCGACGGTGGCATGACTGCGGCGTCGCCCCTCAATCCGGGGTTGTTTTGACGGATATCCAGCATACGGCCTGCCTCGGAGGAGGGGTTATTGGCGCAAGTTGGGCTGCCTTATTTCTGGCCTCGGGACGGTCCGTTTCGATGTTCGACCCTGATCCGCAAGCTGAAGGAAAGGTGCGCAGCTATATCGCCGATGCCTGGCCGAGCATGGAGGAACTGGGTCTTGTTCGGACCGGGAACCCGGATGCGATCACCTTTTGCCAACATGCGTCCCAAGCCGTGGAAGGTGCTGGTTTCGTGCAAGAGAACGTACCAGAGCGGCTGGAGATCAAGCACGCAACCTATGCCCTGATCGAACCTGCGTTGGAGAAGGGGGCGATCGTCGCAAGCTCTGCTTCCGGTCTGACATTGGGCCAGATGCAATCCGGATGGGCCGATCCCTCACGCTTTGTCTTGGGGCACCCGTTCAATCCACCGCATTTAATTCCGCTGGTCGAAGTGCAGGGAAACGAAAAGACAGCCACGGGCGTCGTCCAAACGGCGCAGGATTTTTATGAAAGCCTCGGTAAAACGACGATCCGGGTAAACAAAGAGGTGCCGGGTCATGTGGCGAACCGCCTGCAGGCCGCGCTTTGGCGCGAGGCCATTCACCTTGTCATTTCCGGCGTCGCATCGGTTGAAGATGTCGATAAGGCGGTCTGGGCAGGGCCGGGCCTGAGATGGGCGGCAATGGGACCGACCATGCTGTTCAACCTTGGGGCGGGTGAGGGCGGTCTGGACGCGTTTTGCGATCACTTTTCAGACACGTTCAACGGGTGGTGGGATGATCTGGGCCAAGTCCATTTGACCGATGACGTCAAACGGCAAATGTCTGTGGGTGTTCAGACGGCAGCGCACGGGCAAACCCCTGCGGAACTGTCCAGAAAACGGGACGCTCTGATCGTTGCGATGCAAAAATCCGTATTGGGATTGCGTTAGCGGGCATAGCCCTGACGCCGTCCCCAGCCCAGAAGTGGCGGTCTAATCGGACGCCGTCTGTCCACCGGTCTTGCGACGGCCAGCCGCGCGGAGTTTGTCGGCTGCGCTGTCGCTCCACTCCAAACGATCCACACGGCTTTCCAGTGTTTCGACATGCTCAGCGTCCAGCATGAATGTGGCCCGCATTGGCATAAGGCCGTCCACTACAACCATCTGATGGTCGGTCGGGTCGATTTTCAACTGACCCGTTAGCCGAACAGGTTCGTGAAAATAGGCGGGCGTCCAGTCACCGTTCAACCTGACCCGGATCATCTGGTTTGGTGGTGGCGGCGGCATGTGGCTGCACATCCCCCTCTGGGGCACCAAATAGGCAATCTGGCGACCTTCAGCGTCGGGTGGGGCCGGGATCGCAAATCCCGCTACGGTAATGGTTTTGCCATCAAATAACGGGTTTCCGGCATTCCCCGCTTTTTCGCGGCGCTCCATGACGACATGACGCTGGTCAAGCAGCCAGTCGATGTCGATGCCGCCCGCGACCAGGGCAGCTTCGGTTTCGGCCAGCATCTCTTGCCAGTTCTGGCGTTCTTCGGTGGTTCCGCTGTCTTGCTGTAGCCTGCCACGCAGTCGAACGACAAACAGAACATCATCGAATTCTTCCGGGGTCAGCTCGCTGTAGGGGTCTTCGAAGACTTGAGCGACCGGGTCTGGCAGGTCTGCCCAATCAATCGGAATACCAGCCGCAGCGCCACCCGCATGAAGCGAAAGCGCCAATGTCGCAGCGGCCAAACCTTGAACCCAATTCTTCAATAGCAACTGCTTTTCTCGCATAACTTGGTTTCGTTGCCCCCAATATAGGTCACTTTGAACCGGGAGAAGGCAGATATTTCTATTTCCCAACGTGAAATCGACCATTTGTCCCGGCGTGTGCCTTTCTCACGAACCGCTCGCCTGAGTATGAACGCCGCCATTTTCCACAAATATTAGGACCGGATGATAGGGCGACGCGTGACCGAAGAACATCGAACAAAACAGGGCTGTACTGCCTGATTTTCGCAAAGGGCGCGCTAAATCGAGGCAAATTTTTTAGGTTTTGCAAAAATCCACTCAAAGAAAGTATAAATACAGGGCTTACTGTTGCTATGGCTGGTATTGGTCGTTCGCAAATTTGTTGATTGTAAGAGTATTGTGGTTACCGATGGCTTCACAGAAACGAACTGTTAAGCGGCGGCACGTTCTTGGGGTGCTGGCTGCTATTGTCTTGATACCACCGATCACACGGGTTGGATTCCTGCGGATCAAGGACAACCCCCTTCCTCCTGTTGCCGACCCTAAACCTGTCCTCGTCGATGGCTGGTTGCTGGACGAAAGCGATCTCGACGACGGAGAGGTGTCATGATCCTCGACGCGCGAAGCGAAGTTCCGGCATTGGATGATCATTACGATTGTTGCATCGTGGGTGCTGGACCCGCAGGCATGACGCTTGCCTTCAAACTGGCAGAATCCGGGCAGCGGGTTCTGTTGCTTGAAGCTGGCGATTGGGAGGTGACCTGGGAATCTCAGGACCTTTACGAAGGGGAAAATCTGGGGCTGGAATACTATCCCCTGTCTGCCCCGCGTCTTCGCGCCCTTGGTGGAAGCACAGGGCATTGGGGTGGGGTGTGTCTGTTGCTGGATCGTTCGGATTTCCTGCCGCGCGATGACGTCCCGCTAAGCGGCTGGCCGATCCGATTTGAGGATCTGGAACCCTATCAGGAAGAGGCGGCCGACCTTCTGCAAACAGGTCGCTTCAGCGCCGATATTCGAAAGCCCGTGGATGATATGGGAAATCTGGAGGTCGTTGAACAGCGTTTCAGTTCCAACCGCCAGTTTCACGATGTTCGAAATGAGGATCCTGTTCGTTTCGGTGTCTCGTTCCAAAGCGAATTGAAGAATGCCCCGAATATTGACTTGGTCCTGAACGCCAATGTCGTTGGGTTCGCGGTCGACGGTGACACGGGCCGCATCACCGAGGCACAGATTCGCAACTATGAGGATGGACAGGGCACGGCCAAGGCCGACAGGTTTGTTCTTGCCTTGGGTGGCATCGAAACCAGCCGCATGTTGTTGCATCTGAATGAGGGGCACGAAAATCGCTTTGGTAATCAGAACGATATGGTCGGGCGGTGTTTCATGGAGCACCCGATCATCGACAATGACATCTATTTCATTACCAAGCGGCTTTATTCGCACTCTCCCACGTGGGAATTGGAACGCTTGATGCGCCGATCCCGGCCTGAATTGCTGCTGAGCCCCAGCCACGACCACATGCTCAAAAACGGATGGCTGAACTCAGCCGTGCGGCTGCAGCGCCTTAACTCTCTGCCGATCAGAGAGAAAGCAATCGGCGATGCCGAGTTCATCAAGGGTCTGCAATTCGAAGAGGATTACTTCTTCACAGGGACATCCTTTGTGATGGGGGAACAACAGCCCAACCTGGACAGCCGAATTGTCCTGACCGAAAACCGGGACCGGTTTGGGATAGGCATTGTGGGGCTGGATTTACGGCTGACGGACAAAGACATCGAGACTCTGCGCGGTGCTACCGCCGAAGCAGCCAAGTTTCTGATCCGCAGTGGGCTTGGTCGGATGCGCGTCGATCCGTCCCTTTGGAACCGTGAGCCGCTGGAACAGTTGCCACTTGACTATTCCAGCCACCATATGGGCGGCGCGCGTATGTCTTTGACACCCGAAACCGGTGTGGTGGACGCCAACTGCAAAGTGCATGGCGCGACCAACCTCTATGTTGCGGGGTCTGGGGTTTTCCCAACCAGTGGGCATGCAAACCCGACCTTTACGATTGTCCAGCTTTCCCTGCGGCTGGCCGAGCATTTGACCGACACAACTTCCTAAGATCGCAAAAGAACGCGAGGGCCCAATAAACGGTTGCTTCATCGTAGCGACCGCTGGCAGATTGTCGTCGCAAGCGGGGGGACATCGAGCACATGCAATCAGGATCGTCCGGCAAGGCTGTTTTTTTGACAGGCAGCCTGATGCGACACGTCACGCGGATGTCGCTGACCACGAGTATCGGGTTGATGGCAATATTTGCTGTCGACTTTGTGGACATGGTCTTCATTTCGATGCTGGGCAATGACGCGCTGGCCGCGGCTGTGGGATATGCCGGTACTCTGCTGTTTTTTACGAATTCCGTTAACGTCGGTCTTTCGATCGCAGCAGGTGCGTTGGTGGCGCGAGAGTTGGGGGCGGGACGGCCCGAGCGTGCAAGGCAATTCGCGACCAGTGTTGCCATTCTGGGGATTCTGTTCGGTTTAATTGTGTCCGCCATCGTGATGATTAACATACGTTTTCTTCTGTCTGCTTTGGGGGCAGAAGGTGAGGTGCTGCGTCTGGCGGCGCGCTACGTGTCGATCATCTTGCCCACCATGTGGGTCATGGCCATGGCGATGGCTGGCATGGCCGTTCTGCGCGCCAACGGAGATGCCCGGCGCTCGATGATGGCGACGATTTACGGCGGGGTCACGAACGCTGTTCTGGACCCGATCCTGATTTTTGCTGTCGGACTTGGGCTGGACGGTGCGGCCATTGCGTCTGTGATCGCCCGCATTTGCATGCTGATCGCGGCGATAAGACCCGCCGTGCGCGTGCACCGCGCGTTCGCGCGCCCGTCATTCCAACAGGTTGCCGGGGATTTCCGCTCGGTGCGGGCAATAGCTGTGCCTGCTGTTTTGACGAATGTGGCGACCCCGGTCGGCAATGCAATCGTCATCCGTGAGATCGCCCAGTTCGGCACGGACGCCGTTGCTGGCATGGCCGTGATCGGACGGCTGATACCTGTCGCATTCTCGGTCATCTTTGCCCTTTCAGGGGCAATCGGGCCGATCGTTGGGCAGAATTTTGGAGCCGGACAGCACGACCGCGTGAGAGAGGCCTTTTGGTCCGGGGTCAAGTTCACAGCCGTCTATGTCTGCCTCATGGCTGCCACCCTGTATATTTTGCGCGCACCCATCGCGGATTTGTTCCAAGCGCAGGGGGAAACGCGGGCCTTGATCTATCTTTTCTGCGGCCCTCTGGCGCTTGCGTCATTCTTCAATGGGGTGATTTTCGTCTCCAATGCCAGCTTCAACAATTTGGGTCACCCTGTGTATTCAACCTGGGTCAATTGGGGGCGACACACATTGGGAACATGGCCATTCGCCGTGGCCGGTGCCTATATCGCAGGCGCGCCCGGTGTGTTGATCGGGCAGGCACTGGGTGGCGTCATTTTCGCGGCTATCTGTATCGTTCTTGTCCGCCGCGTGGTATCGCGGATGACGACGCCGCAGCCGGTTGATCCGTTTGCGGGACAAAATCGGTTGCAGGCCTTGTTTGGACGGCGCGGTTGGTAGCGAAGGTCAGTCCGCCTGAATGCTGCGCGCTTCCAACCTTTCAAGGTTCACCACTGTGGACAGCATGATGCGGTCGTGGCTCCAATCATCTGCCTGCCGAACCGAGGCTGCGGCCAAACCAAGCACCATTGCAAACGCGAGTGTCAGGCCAAGAAACAGCAGCGGCATGGAAGATTGAACCGAAGGCGCTTCGGCCAAGGCGATTACCCGTTGACGCAGAACTCGTTTTGCCTTGCCGCCTGTTACCAAGGCCACGTTCAAGACGCGTGGGCTTCCTTGAACAACGGTTCTGGCGCAATAGTCCAGTAGACAGGTTGTATAGTCGCGCGCGTTGATACCCCTTCGGGCGACAACAGATTGATCGCAAGCGAGTTCGCGGAGCCGGTCAAACTGGTATTTCAGAACCACATAGGCCGGGTTCCAGAACAGGAACGGGCGCAGCAACTCAAAACCCAGTTCCCACTCGACATCTCCGGCGCGCACGTGTTGCAACTCATGCGCCAGCGCAAACCGCAAATCGCGTGGCGTATCGAGAAGATGGCTGGGCAAAACAACATGACGCCTGCGCAGACCGCGCACAGCAAATGGAACGGCGATGCGATCAGATAGCCGGATATCCACCTTGGCAGAGCACCGCCAAAGATAGCTGCTATTGATCGTGTCGCGTATCGCCAATGCGTCATAGGCAATACGAAGCGCGTATCCCACTGAGATGATGGCCAGCAGGACTAGTATCGCGGATACAATCGGATATTCACCCGAGAAGACCAGATCACCCCAGCGCTGCCGCGTGTTGAGCAGCGCCTCGAACTGCGTGGCTGGCATGGCAATATCGCCCCGCAGATATGCGGCGACTGCTATATCCCCGATCGCAACAACGCCGCGGGCCGAGGTCTGAGCAGCCAGCGCGAAAACGCCAAGGGCAAGGATAGGGCTGAGAACAACGCACAGGCACAGCGCCTTGAGCGCGCGAAGCTGGATCACGAACCCATGCTGCAATGGCGTCTTTGTAAGGGCAGCTCTGACCGCCAACCAAACAAGGGCTGCCAGAACAAGAACAAGGTTCAGTTCGAGATAGGCATCGAGAACCGGTTTAACCGCCGTCATTTTGCAGTCTCCTTTCTACCAATGCCCGAATTTCCTCCAGATCGGTTTCGCTCAGACCGGCATCATCCACCAGACGCGCGACCAGCGTGGCAGGTGTGTCGTCGAACAAAGTTCGCGACAGGTTCTGCAGCGACCGCGCCTGATACCTGTCTTTCTCCAGAAGCGGCGTATAGATCAGCGTCTTTCCGTCCTTGCGGCTTTCGACGAACCCTTTTTCATCGAGAATGCGCAGGATGGTTGCGCCGGATGTATAGGCCAGATTGCGTTCTTCTGGCAGGCGATCAAGCACGTCACGGACCGAGCCCTGACCCAGCGCCCAAAGCTCATTCATGAACTCCAGTTCGACCTCGGTCAGCAGGTTCGTTGTTTTTTTCTTTCGCATCGGTCTTTCGTGTCGCATTTTTTAGTATGCCTGACAGACAAGCATCCTTTCGCTGTTTCGCAAAGCTCAAACTTTCCAGAAGACGAAAATACCCCAGCCGATGGACAGGAAGAGGGGGGTCCAGATGGGCTGACCCACCAACCCCAGCCAGGCAAGGAAGATGTAGGCTGAGCCAAGCAGAGTGATAAACAGCCGATCCCCCAGAGTGGTCGTCAGCCCCAGAACGCCCCGACGTTCGATCCCGTCGCGGAACTTGGTGACTTCGAGAACGCCGATCAGCGCAATAGCCGAAAAGATGCCCACAAACACGGCCAGTGTCGCCGGGGTCCATGCCATCCAGAAATCGGGCCAAAGGGGGTCCGTCCAGGAAAACCCTTTCTCTTCTTCCTGTCCGACATTGCCCCATCCGGCTTTGGCTTGGGCAAAGGCCGTTGACGGCAGGAAGGGGAGGGTAAAAAGTAGTTTACGCATATCGAACCTCACACACGGCCCATCGCGAAACCGCGCGCGATGTAGTTGCGGACAAACCAGATGACGATGGCACCGGGGATGATGGTCAGCGTCCCGGCAGCGGCCAGCAAGCCCAGCTCATACCCTGCACTTGAGGCGGTGCGGGTCATCACGGCGGCGATGGGCTTAGCCTCGACCGCGGTCAGGGTTTTGGCCAAAAGCATCTCCACCCATGAGAACATGAAGCAGAAGAAGGCTGCCACGCCGACGCCCGCTTTGATGTTGGGCAGAAAGATCGTCACGAAGAACCGCGGGAAGGAATAGCCGTCCACATAGGCGGTTTCATCCAGTTCCTTCGGAATGCCGCGCATGAAGCCTTCCAAAATCCACACCGCCAGCGGCACGTTAAACAGAGTATGCGCCAGCGCCACGGCCAGATAAGTGTCGAACAGGTGGATCGAGGAATAGAGCTGAAAGAAGGGCAGTGCGAAAACTGCCGCCGGAGCCATCCGGTTGGTCAGCAGCCAGAAGAACAATTGCTTGTCCCCCAGGAACCGATAGCGCGAGAACGCATAAGCCGCAGGCAGGGCAACGCAGACCGAAAGCACCGTGTTCAGAGTCACATAGGTGATCGAGTTGATGTACCCCCAGTACCACGTTGGATCCGTAAAGATCGTGATGTAATTGTCCAACGTAAAGGTCTGGGGGAACAGGGAAAAGCCCGACAGAATCTCGTTCGTGGTCTTGAAGGACATCGCTACCAGCCAATAGATCGGCAGCATCAGGAACGCGATATAGAGGATCGGGATGAGTGACCGCTTCTTCATTGCGCGTCATCCTTTGTCATCAGAGTGTAGAAGAGCCATGAGACCAGCAGCGTGATGGCGAAGTAGATCAGGCTCATCGCGGCCGCAGGGCCGAGGTCGAACTGTCCCAGCGCGATCTTCACAAGGTCGATCGACAGCAATGTGGTCGAGTTTCCGGGGCCGCCTCCAGTCAAAACGAAGGGCTCGGTGTAGATGTTGAAACTGTCCATAAAGCGCAGCAGAACGGCGATGGTCAGGACGGTTTTCATCTTGGGCAGTTGGATATAGCGGAAGACCGACCAGGGGCTGGCACCGTCGATCTTGGCAGCTTGATAGTAGGCATCCGGGATCGACACGAGGCCCGCATAGCACAGCAGGACAACCAGCGAGGTCCAGTGCCAGACGTCCATGACGATGACGGTGATCCAGGCCGACAAGGGCTGTTGCGTCATGTCATAGTTGATGCCCAGAACATCATTCAGGAAATATCCCATCAGGCCGATTTTCGGCAGGGTAAAGATGTTCCACATCGAGCCGACCACGTTCCACGGGATCAGCATCGGCAGGGCCATCAGCACCAGACAGACCGGCACCCAGAAGCCTTTGCGGGGCATGGAGAGGGCCACGATGATGCCCAGCGGCACCTCGATCAGCAGGATCAGGAAGGTAAAGAGGAACTGCCGACCGAGGGCCGCTTGGAACCGATCCGAACGCAGGATTTGTTCGAACCAACCCAGCCCTTCCCAGAAGAACTGGTTGTTGCCAAAGGTTTCCTGCACCGAGTAGTTGACCACCGTCATCATCGGCACCAACGCGTTGAACGCGACCAGCGCCAGCACAGGCAGGACAAAGAACCACGCTTTTTGGTTTTCCGTTCTCATCAGCTGCGCTCCTCGGTTGCGATCCAACCGTCGCGGTAGACGCGGGATTGTTCTGGTTTGAATTGCAGAAAGACTTGCGAACCCGGCTCGGGCACACTGTGTTCGGTCACGGCTTTCAGGGCCGTGTTGCCGACCATGGCGCTGACCACGTAGTGGCGTCCAATGTCTGAAACCTTCGTCACATGTGCCGGGATGCCGGTGTCACCAAAGCCGACATATTCGGGGCGGATACCCAGATCGGTGCGGCCTCCGTCACCTATGGTCGGGCCTTCCAATATCACTTCGTGGCCTTCGAACACCGCGCGGTCGCCCTTGGTCTCGCAGGGCAGGACGTTCATACCGGGCGAGCCGATGAAGTGGCCGACAAACGTGTGCTGAGGGCGTTCGAACAGGTCAACCGGCGTGCCGATCTGCACAACTTCGCCTTCCTGCATCACGACCACCTCATCTGCAAAGGTCAACGCCTCGGTCTGGTCGTGGGTCACGTAAATCATCGTCGCTTTGACCCGCTGATGCAGTTCTTTCAGCTTGGACCGCAGTTTCCATTTCAGATGCGGGTCGATCACGGTCAGCGGTTCGTCAAACATCACCGCGTTCACGTCATCCCGGACTAGCCCGCGCCCCATCGAGATCTTTTGCTTGTTATCCGGGCTCAGACCGCTTGCGCGGGTGTTCAGCATATCGGTGACGTCTAGCATCTCGGCAATCTCATCGACGCGGCGCTTGATCGTTGCGGCATCGACGCCCCGGTTTTTCAGCGGAAAAGCCAGGTTTTCGCCCACAGTCATCGTGTCGTAGATCACCGGGAACTGGAATACCTGCGCGATGTTGCGCTGATCGGGGGGCAGGGCGGTGACGTCCTGACCATCGAACAGAATCTGACCCTCGGACGGGGTCAACAGGCCCGAGATGATGTTCAGCAGCGTGGACTTGCCGCAACCCGACGGTCCCAACAGGGCATAGGCGCCACCATCGCGCCAGGTCACATCAATTTCCTTCAGCGCGTAATCCTCGGGGCCTTTCGGCGCGGGCATATAGCTGTGCTTGAGGTTTGAAAGCTTGATCTGCGCCATTAGACCACCCTTTTCCCGTCTTGGCTGAAATACCGGCAATGCGCTGGATTCATGTAGAAACTGTGATCTTCACCAACTTGATAAGGGTGAACGCCTGCCGCCAAAGACACCCAGGCGTCGTCCCCATGTTGGAAATGCGCACTGGAGTCCGACCCCGACAGCTCGGTCACGATCACGCGTCCTGTCAGTTCGACATCGGCGTCCGAGGTGCGGAATGGGGTGACCCGGTGCGGGCGCACGGCGACCATGTAATCTCCGTCAGCGATGTTTGAGACGGCCCAGCCACCGCCCCCGGCAAGTTGCGCTTGCGCGCCTGAAACTGAGATGCGCGCCACGTTGATCGGAGGGTCCGAGAAGACGCGGGCTGCGGCGATGTTTTCGGGGTTGCGGTAGATATCGGCGGTGGGGCCGAACTGCGTGACGCGGCCGTCTTCCATCAGTGCGGTATAGCCACCCAACAGCAGTGCTTCTTCGGGTTCCGAGGTCGCGTAGACCACCACTGCGCCACGTCCGGCGAACAAATCGGGTAACTGCTCGCGCAGTTCTTCGCGCAGTTTATAGTCAAGGTTGGCCAGAGGTTCGTCCAGAAACACCGCGCGGCTTTCCTTGGCAATCGCGCGGGCCAGCGCTGTACGTTGTTGCTGTCCGCCCGACAGCTCATGCGGCCGGCGGTGCAACATGGGGCGCAGTTGAAGCAGATCGGCGGCTTCTTCGACACGGCCTTCGATCTCGGATTTTGCCATGCCCGCCACGCGCAGGGGCGAGGCGATATTGTCGAAAACAGTCATATTCGGGTAGTTCACAAAGAATTGGTGCACCAGGCTGATCTGCCGCTTTTGCGTGTTCAGCCGGGTCACGTCCTGCCCGTCCATCAGGACTTTTCCGGACGCGATCGGGTCCAGCCCGGCCATCATCTTGATCAGAGAGGTCTTGCCCGATCCTGTCGCGCCCAACAGAACATTGAAATGGCCGGTCTGAAGCGTCAGGTTTGTGGGCTTGATGTGGATGACGTTGCCAACCCGTTTGGTGGCGTCTTGAAGTTCGATCATGTCCGTGGGTTCCGGTCCTTCAGTGCGGCGCACTGGTCGTGGGGTGGGGATGCCGCGCACGGCACCCCCGGTTGCATTGGCTTAGTTGGCCTGCCAGCGCGCCACCAGTTCGTCGTAGTTGACGGTCTGGCCCTGCGGCTTTTCGTTGTCCAGCTTGGCCTTGGGCGAACCGGCTTTCTCCAGCCAGAAGGCAGGATCCTGCGGCTCGTTCAGACGCGGACCACAGCCGCCGTAGACACCGGCGCTTTCATCCGCGGCCTGCATCCGGGCCATGGTGATGTCCATCTCTTCGGCCAGACGGTCCATCGCCTCTTGCGGCGTAAACGCGCCCGAGTTCACGTCACCGATCTGCTGCCACCAGATCTGAGCCAGCTTCGGATAGTCCGGCACGTTGATGCCGGTCGGCGACCATGCCACACGATCAGGCGAGCGATAGAACTCGACCAGACCACCCAGCTTGGGTGCGCGTTCGGTGAAGGACTCGTGGTTGACCGAGCTGTCGCGGATGAAAGTCAGACCCACATGGGACTTCTTCACATCGACAGTCTTGGACGTCACGAACTGAGCATAGAGCCAAGCCGCCTGAGCACGATCCTCGGGGGTCGATTTCAGGAAGGTCCAGGAGCCCACGTCCTGATAGCCGACCTTCTGGCCTTCTTCCCAATAGGGACCGTGCGGGCTGGGCGCCATCCGCCACAGCGGTGTGCCTTCGTCATCCACGGTGTTGTTGCCTTCGGACTTCGGCTTCACCATGTCGGCGGTAAAGGCGGTGTACCAGAAGATCTGCTGGGCCACGTTGCCTTGGCTGAGCGCCGGCAGCGACTGGTAGAAGTCATAAGACGCCGCACCCGGAGGCGCATAGTTCCGCAGCCATTCATCCCACTTGCGGATCGCATAAACCGCAGCCGGGCCGTTTGCCGCACCACCGCGCGAAACGGATGCACCGACAGGGTTACAAGTGCCCGCTTCCATGCGGATGCCCCATTCGTCGACCGGAACACCGTTCGGCTCGCCCACGTCACCGGCACCGGCCATCGAAAGCCACGCGTCGGTCATACGCCAGCCAAGGTCAGGCGCACGCTTGCCGTAATCCATGTGGCCATAGATCGCGACGCCATCGACTTCTTTCACGTCATTGGTGAAGAACTCGGCGATGTCTTCATAGGCCGACCAGTTGACCGGGACGCCCAGATCGTAGCCGTACTTTTCCTTGAACGCGGCCTTGTTCGCTTCGTCATCGAACCAGTCCTTGCGGAACCAGTAGAGGTTGGCGAATTGCTGGTCCGGCAGCTGATACAGCTTGCCATCGGGACCGGTGGTGAACTGAATGCCCATGAAGTCATCCAGATCCAGCGTCGGCGAGGTCGTCGCCGCCCAGTCGCCTTCCATCATGTCGGTCAACGGATAGGCCAGTTGCAGACGCGAGTGGGTACCGATCAGGTCACTGTCGTTGACATAGCCGTCATACAGGTTCCGTCCGGTTTGCATCTGTGTCTGAACAGCCTGAACCACTTCACCCTCACCGAGGATCTGGTGATTGACCTTGATGCCGGTGATTTCCTCGAACGCCTTGGTCAGAACCTCGGATTCGTAGGAATGGGTTGGGATACCCTCGGACAGGACGTTGATTTCCATGCCGGCATAGGGCTGTGCAGCTTCGATGAACCACTTCATCTCACCCATCTGCTCGTCTTTCGACAGCGTTGATGGCTGGAATTCGTCATCAATCCAGCGTTGTGCTGCGGCTTCGTCAGCCCAAGCAGGGCCGTGCCCCGCAATGACGGCAGCCGCCGCCACTGCAGAAAGTAGATGTCTCCGCATCTGTCTCCTCCCAAAAGATTATGAGTTCCGGTATTGACCGGATGACGAACAGCATCAGCGATTTCGCGCTTAGCTGTCAAACTAATTTTTTAGTAAATGGCGGGGATTGAAAGTAATTTATTGTTTTAATTGTAAAAAACGTCCATTTTTGGTTTTCTGGAACGGCGATTAATTGAACCGCGCACCGGTCGACCCTCGGCGTTATCTTTCCTTGCCAAGTCCTTGATTCTTTGTAAGCTGATCGGGATTTCGCTGGTTTCGAGCGGATGTCTTGCACAGTGATTTCGCTATTTCTTTTTAGACGACTGAGGTTCAATGATGTCCCAAAGTCTTTTGAAGTACACACGTGTTCTGGAAATTGTCGGGGACACACTCAAAGTCAGAGTGCCGTTGGATGGCGAAACCGATGCTGCGGTTCGGTTCAACGACCTGGCCGTGATCGAAACGGTGGACGGGCACAAAACGCTGGCGCAGGCGATCTTCATCGACCGCGATGTGGTCACGCTGCAGGTGTTTTCCGGCACCAAAGGGATCTCGACCGAGGCGACGGCGACCTTTCTGGGTCATCCGATGCAGACGCCCTATTCGGCGAATATTCTGGGCCGTGTTTTTGACGGGGCAGGGGTGGCAATCGACGGTGGGCCTGATCTGTCATCCGAGCCACGGATTGAGATTGGCGGGCCGACGGTGAACCCATCGGAACGTGCCGTTCCCAACAAGATGATCCGCACCGATGTGCCGATGATCGACGTGTTCAATACTCTGGTCGAAAGCCAGAAAATCCCGATCTTTTCTGTCTCGGGCGAGCCGTTCAATGCGTTCCTCAGCCGGATCGGTATTCAGGCCGATGCGGATATCGTGGTGTTTGGCGGGCTGGGGCTGATCTTTGACGACTATCACGCGTTCCGGACGTCGTTCGAGGATGCAGGCGTGTTCTCGCGCACGGTGATGTTCGTCAATCAGGCGATGGACCCGCTGGTCGAACGGCTACTGGTGCCAGATATGGCGCTGGCGGTGGCCGAGAAATTCGCGGTGGAAGAAGGCAAGCGCGTGCTGGTGCTGCTGACCGACATGACCGCCTATGCGGATGCGATGAAGGAAGTGGGGATCAGTCAGGAACGCGTGCCTTCGCAGCGGGGATACATGGGTGATCTCTATTCCCAACTGGCGCGGCGGTATGAGAAGGCGTGCGATTACGCCAAGGGCGGCTCGGTCACGGTTCTGACCGTGACAACGATGCCCGGCAATGATGTGACCCATCCCGTGCCCGACAACACCGGCTATATCACCGAGGGGCAGTTTTATCTGCATTCGGGGGTGATTGATCCGTTCGGCAGCCTGTCACGCCTCAAACAGAATGTGATCGGCAAGACCACGCGCGAAGATCACGGGCAGATCATGAACACAATGATCCGCTTCTATTCCGAAAGCCGCGACGCCGCGCAGAAACAGGCGATGGCCTTTGATCTGTCGGATTACGATCACCAGTTGCTGAAGTTCGGCGCGCTGTTCCGGGCGCGGTTCATGGATATCAACGTCTCGATCCCGCTGGAGGATGCGCTGGATCTGGGGTGGAAGACGCTGGCCGAGTGTTTCCAGCCCGAACAGTTGCTGATGAAGCAGGCGCTGGTCGACAAGTATTTTCCAAAGGATGCCGATGGCGCGGTTGCAGCTGAATAAATCGTCGCTGGCCCGCCAGCAGACCCAGCTGAAAAGCTATGAACGGTTCCTGCCGTCGCTGGACCTAAAACGCCAGCAGTTGATGGCGGAACGTGCCAAGGCGCGTGAAGATGTGCAGCGCCTTCAGCAAGAGGTGCATGATCTGGCGCAGCAGGTCGGGGAAAAACTGCCGATGCTGGCGCAGCAAGGGATCGATCTGGACGGGCTGGTCGAGTTGAGGGATTACCAGCTGAAAGAGGTCAACGTGGTCGGTGTCAAGATGCCCGATCTGGACCGGATCGAGGTTGCCGTGCGGCCCTATTCGCTGTTGGCGAAACCCCATTGGGTCGATGCCGCCGCCAACCTGTTGCATGACATGATCGAGGCGCGGCTGCGTGTGAAGGTCGCTGAGGAACGGGTTCTCATCTTCGACAAGGCCGTCGCCACGATCACGCAGCGGGTGAATCTGTTCGAAAAGGTTCTGATCCCGCGCGCCAAGGCCAATATCAAGAAGATCCGCATCTATCTGAGCGATGAACAGATGCAGGCGGTTGTGCGTTCGAAAATCTCCAAGCGCAAACATGCGCAGGAGGCGCGGGCATGAGCGTCGCGCGGCTGAAGAAACTGTCCCTCGTCGGACCCGCCGCGCAGAAGGGCGACACGCTGGAGGCGCTGCAAGAGCAGGGCTGTATGCATGTGCTGCCACTTGCGCCTCCGCCAGCCGAGCCGGAAAAGATCAGCGAACGCGGCGCGCGTAATGCGTATAAGGCGCTGCGCTTTTTGACCGACGTCGCCGACCCGCGCCGACAGATACAGCGCGATCCCGCGTTCGACATGGGCCAGTTCGTGCGCGACGTGCTGGACCTGATGCAGCGCACCCGCGATATGACGGATCGCCGGGATTTTCTGGTCGACCGGATCGCGCGGGTACGCCCTTGGGGGGATTTGGATTTCCCACCGACCGATGTGCTGGCGGGCAATCGGCTGTGGTTCTATCAGCTTCCCCTGAAACATCGCGAGGCATTGTCGGACATCAATCTGCCTTGGGCGATATTGCAGCAGGATCATCGGTACATTTACGCCGTCCTGATTGCACCCGACGATCCGGGCGACGACATCCTGCCGGTGCCGCGCACGCATACCGGCTCTTTGCCGATTCACGAATTGGAAGCGCAACTGGAAGAGGCTGAGATCGCGATCGAAGCGCTGGAGGCCGAACGGGTTGCCCAGACACGCTATCTGACCCTGATGCGCCGGAACTTATCGGCGGCGGAAAGCGCTGCGGAACTGGCCCATGCGACCCAGAAGGTCTGCGATGCGGAGGCGATGTTCGCCTTGCAGGGCTGGGTGCCCGAGGATCGCATCGAGGCAGTACTGGACATGGCAAAATCCAAACACGCCGCTGTTCTGATTGAAGAACCTGGGCCGGATGACAATCCACCGACCCTGCTGGAGCAACCGGAGAGCCGCAGCGCGGCAGTTGATCTTGCGCTGTTCTATCAGGTGCCGGGGTACAAGGATTGGGACCCGAGCATTATCGTCGCCGCCTCATTCGCGTTTTTCTTTGCCATGATCGTGGCGGATGCTGGGTACGGAGCGGTCATTCTGCTGGGCCTGCTGGCGTTCTGGAAACGGATGGGCAAAACGCCGGGTGAACGGTCCTGGCGCCAATATGGGGTGATCATTTCCGGTGCTACGATTGTCTACGGCGTGTTGGTCGGCAGCTATTTCGGTGCATCTCCAGCCGAAGGCACGGTTTGGGCCAAGCTCAAGATACTGGACCTCAACAACTTTGGCGCGATGATGATGATTTCGATCGTGGTGGGCGTATTGCATCTGGTGTTGGCCAATGCTTTGGCCGCGCGCGCGGCATGGGGGCAGCGGAGGGCTGTTGCAAACCTCGGCTGGATCGGTGCCTTAATCGGCGGGTTTATCATGTGGCTCAGCTATATGAAGGGCGGGTCGATGCTGCCGGGGTCGGTTGTATTGGCTGCGGGTGTTCTGGCTATTGTCCTGTTCTCAAGCGAGCGGGTGGTGCGCAAACCGATCGACTGGCTGTGGCGGCTGATTGAAGGGCTGCAAAGCCTTGCCGGGGCGATGGGGGCTTTTGGCGATGTGCTGAGCTATATGCGTCTGTTTGCGCTGGGTCTGGCCTCGGCCTCGCTTGCGATCACCTTCAACGATCTGGCCGTTTCGGTGATGCAGGCAATGAAGGGGCCGGGCATTCTGTTCGGGCTGCTGATCCTGATCGTCGGCCATATTCTGAACTTCGCCCTCGCGATGATGAGCGGCGTCGTTCACGGTTTGCGTCTGAATTACATCGAATTCTTTAAATGGGGTCTGCCGGATGAAGGCATCGTCTTTCGCCCGTTCGCCCGCAAGGAGGTACAGGAATGAATGAGCTTGTATTGACATTGGGTTGGCTGGGTATCTACGCGCCAATGGCGTTGGGCGCGGCGGCAAGCGCCATTGGGTGCGCCATCGCTGGGCAGGCCAGCATCGGCGCGATGACGGAAACCGAAGGCGGCTATGGTCGGTTCGTCGGTGTCTCGGCATTCCCGTCTACGATGGTGATCTACGGGATCGTCATCATGTTTACCCTGAACCGCGAGGTGACGCCCGAAAATGCAGGCGGGCTGTTTGGGATCGGTATCCTTTCAGGCATCGCGCTTATGTATTGCGGTATTTGGCAGGGCCGGGCCTGCGCCGCGGCGATCAACGCGACGAAAGAGAAACCTGAAATCTTCGGCTTGGCGCTTGCTCCGGCGGCGATCATCGAAGGATTTGGCGTTTTCGCCTTCGTATTCGCATTGGTCATCAGCGCGGGGATTAGCTGATGGCACAGAATGGAATGATCTCTCATGGCGTTGATGCCCTGATCGACAAGCTGCGAAATGACGGGGTTGCCGCAGGTCAGGCAGAGGCCGAGAAGTTGCGCGCAGAGGCTAAGGCTGAGGCCGCCAAGATCCTCGCAGATGCCAAGCGCGAGGCTGAGGCGCGTCAGAAGAAAGCCCGCGCCGACTCGGACAATTACCGCGCGGCTGGGGAAGAGGCGCTGAACACCGCGATGCGCGATGCCGTTTTGACCATGAAAGCCGGTCTGACCGACCGCTTCCGCAAAGATGTCGAGCGCCTTGTCACCAAGGAAATGGCTGATCCCGAGATGCTGAAACAGATGATCCTTGAGGTTGTTGGTCGGGCAGCAGCAGGTGCCAAGTTGGACGGTAAAGTGCAGGTGATCCTGCCCGCGAAAGTGGCCACTCAGGAAGATATCAAACAGAACGCCGACGATATCCAGTCGGGCAAGTTGACCAAATACGTGCTGGGACTGACCGCTGAAATGCTGCGGGAACAGGTCGAGCTGCACGCATCAGACGATACACAGGATGGCATTCGCATCCAGGCCGAGGAACAGGGCGTTGCGCTGGACCTCACAGACAAAGCCGTGGCCTCGCTGTTGATGGAGCATCTGCAACCCAGATTTCGCGCCGTACTGGAAGGGGTGATCCGCTGACATGTCGGACCCGGACGCCTATATCGCGCTGATCAGCAGTTTGCCGGGCTCGGAGCGGTTGTTTGTTGCCAAGCAGCCGCCTTTGTCCCGACTGCGACTGGATCGCCGGTTGAAGGCGTTGGCACCCGAAGATGCCCGGGTTCTGCGCGTGTTGGAGCACGCTCTGAACTGGAACGATTACGACATGGACGTCACGGACGATCAGGCGATTGCGCGTTGCAAGACGGCGTTGGATGACATTCCGCAACCAACATTAAAAAAATTGCTTATCGAACGGATGGACTTGCGCACCGCTGTCGCCGCTTTGCGACTTCGGGATCGGGGGGAGGCACCGCCTGCAATGTCTTTTGGCTTCGGACGATGGAGCCGCCATATCCCAGCGCATTGGAATGATCCCGGTTTCGGGTTGGATGCAGCCATGCCCTGGATCAAAGAGGCCCGTCAGTTGCTGGAAGCC
This sequence comes from Ruegeria sp. CJ2, assembly GCF_056536745.1. NCBI lineage: Bacteria > Pseudomonadati > Pseudomonadota > Alphaproteobacteria > Rhodobacterales > Roseobacteraceae > Ruegeria > Ruegeria sp. CJ2. The sequence goes on along the minus strand of NZ_JBQFQF010000002.1, from coordinate 310,734 downwards.
AAGGATCCGCTGGGGCTGGAAAGACTGCTTTTGTCGATAAGTCACAAACAGTTAAAGCGCCACACTGCGCGGCATCTTTTCGATTTCGAGGCCGTGGCGATCTATGTGCTGATCTGGAATATTTTCGACCGCTGGGCGCAAAGCAGCGCACAGGAGGCGGCAGCACGATTTGAAAAACTGGCGCAACAGGCCATGGCCGACGTCGCCGATATCGACTTTGAGGGAGCTTACGCATGACCGCCCCAACCCCATCCACTCAAACCGCCACCGCTCGTGTTGTTTCGGTTCAGGAGGGGCTGGTTCAGATCGAAGCAAAACCGGATGCAGAAGGTCACCCCGGTCAGTTGGTCAAAAACGAGGTGGTGTTTATCCTGCCGACTCGCCTCGGCCCCGGAGGTCGACAGGAACGCCTGAAGGCCGAAGTGCTGCGCGTGCGTGGGAAAACGGCGGACGTGCAGGTCTATGAAAGCACGGACGGCGTCGCCGTGGGCGATCCGGTCGAACAGTCCGGGCAATTGCTGTCGGTCGAACTGGGACCGGGCCTGCTGGGACAGGTGTTCGACGGTCTGCAATCCCCTTTGCCGAAAGTCGCGGCTGAGTTTGGCACCTTTCTGCCGCGCGGTGCGGATGTGGCCCCGTTGGATGATCAGGCCAAGTGGTCGTTTTCTCCGACCATCAAGGTTGGCGATACTGTTCGCGCCGGGGACAGTATCGGAACCGTGCCCGAGGGTAGGTTTGAACACAAAATCATGCTGCCGTTCAACTGGGTTGGCGACTACAAGGTTGTCTGGGTCCAGAAGGGCGCGGCCACGATCCACGATATCGTGGCACGGCTTGAGGACGAACAGGGCGGAGAGCATACTCTGACCCTTTCACAGAAATGGCCGGTGCGCCGTCCATTGCCCGAAGGGGTTCTGAAGCGCGCGCTGTCCGAAAGGCTTTATCCAACCGAGCCGGTGCTGACATCTCAGCGCCTGATCGACACATTCTTTCCCATTGCGCGGGGTGGAACCGCCTGTATTCCGGGGCCGTTTGGTGCGGGCAAGACAGTGTTGCAGAACCTGATCGCGCGAAACGCCAAGGTGGACATCGTCATCGTCGTCGCCTGCGGCGAGCGCGCGGGGGAGGTGGTTGAAACCATTAGCGAATTCCCAAAGATGACTGACCCGACCTCGGGCGGCAGCCTGATGGACCGGACGATCATCATTTGCAACACGTCGTCCATGCCCGTTGCGGCGCGCGAAGCGTCGATTTTCACCGGTATCACGCTGGGAGAGTACTATCGCCAGATGGGGTATGATGTTCTGCTGATCGCCGACAGCACAAGCCGCTGGGCGCAGGCCATGCGTGAGACGTCTGGCAAGCTGGAAGAAATTCCGGGCGAAGAGGGGTTTCCGGCCTATTTGGAAAGCTCGATCAAAGGGTTGTACGAGCGCGCGGGTGCCCTGAAGACCAATGATGGCGATCTGGGCAGCCTTACCTTGATCGGGACGGTCTCACCCGCTGGCGGCAACTTTGACGAACCGGTCACGCAGTCGACCTTGTCTACGGTGAAATGCTTCCTCGGCCTGTCGTCTGAGCGCGCCTATAAACGATTCTATCCTGCGGTGGACCCAATGCTCAGCTGGTCACGGTATCTGGATCAATTGTCTGACTGGTACGATGCCAACGCCGAAGCGGGGTGGACAGGGAAGGTTCGTGATCTTCTGGCACTGATCGAAAAGGGCGAACAGGTCGACCAGATGATGCAGGTGACGGGTGAAGAGGGCGTCACGATTGAGGACTTTGTCACTCAGCAAAAGGCGCTGTTCGTGGACATGGTTTACCTGCAACAAGATGCGTTCGATAAGGTGGATGCGACCGTCCCGCTGGAGCGGCAGAAGATGACCTTCAAGCTGGTCTACGGCGTGACGCAATCCAGCGCCGAATTCACCGATAAGGCCGAGGTGCGGCAGGTCTTTACGCAGTTGACGGGTTTGATGAAAAACTTTCACTATGCGGCTGAAAACACGCCGGAATTCAAATCTACCTGGGGTCAGATCGAAGACCTGTGCCGCGAGAAGTTTGGAGTGTAGAGAAATGGTAGCCCGTAGGGGAATCGAACCCCTCTTTCCAGGTTGAAAACCTGGCGTCCTAACCGATAGACGAACGGGCCATTTAAGGCGATACAAGCACAAGTGGTAGCCCGTAGGGGAATCGAACCCCTCTTTCCAGGTTGAAAACCTGGCGTCCTAACCGATAGACGAACGGGCCACGTTAGCTTGTGGAGCGCCTTTTACGGTTTACCTACACCCCCCGCAAGCCGAAAAATGCAGGGAGGGACAAGTTTTTTGGCAGGGCCGAATGAGGGGCTAATGGGCCTCGGCCGCATCCTCCAGCCTGAGCTGCACAGATTGCCGTCCGCCCCATGTGTTGACCTCGAGCCGACCGGCGAAATGGAACCGCGCGCCGCCGTGGTTGGACAGCTTTTCACCCATCGGCCCGTCGAACGCGCCGAATGCAATGGCGTCCAGCCCTGCGCCCACACCGTCGGACAGGGACAGTTTCAAATGGGATTCGCCCACACGCTTGGCAAAGCGCACCTGCAAGTCGGGCAAGGCATAGCGCGGGGCAGGGGCGCTGGCCCCGAACGGGCCTGCTTTTTCAATCTGTTCGATCAGGTCCACCGTGGCGGCACCCGGCATCAGGGTGCCGTCCAGTTTCAGGTCAGCCGGGCCGCCTTCGCCCGCGCCCTGTTTGGCCAGCAATTCCGACAGCCGCGCCATCGCCGGCTCCAACTGATCGCGCATCACGGTCAGACCGGCGGCCATCTTATGCCCACCACCTTTGACCAGCAGCCCCTCGGCTGCCAGACGCTGAATTGACGCCCCTAGATCGACGCCTGAAACCGAACGGCCCGAGCCTTTGCCCTCATCCCCGTCAAATCCGATCACGATGGCAGGGCGGTTTGCAGCTTCTTTCAGGCGCGAGGCGACGATGCCGACGACGCCCGGATGCCAGCCCTCACCTGCCGCCCAGACCAAGGGCGCATCCAGCCCGCGCTCTTCAGCCTGTTCCATGGCGGCTGCGCGCACGGCGTTTTCGATATCGCGACGTTCTGTGTTCAGTTCATCCAGCCGTTGTGACAGGGCTTCGGCCTCGTGGATGGACTCGGTGCTGAGCAGCCGTGCGCCCAGATCGGCCTGACCAATCCGCCCACCGGCATTCACACGTGGCCCCAGCAGGAACCCCAAGTGATAGCTGTTGGGCGCCGAATCCATCCGCGCCACATCCGACAAGGCCACCAGACCGGGGCGCTGCCTTTGCGCCATGACTTTCAACCCTTGCCGCACAAGCGCCCGGTTTGCCCCGATCAAGGGGGCCACGTCCGCCACAGTCGCCAGCGCCACCAGATCCAGCAGAGAGATCAGGTCTGGCCCCTTTACCCCGGCCTCACGCAACTGCCGCCCGGCCTCGACCAGCATCAGGAACACAACGCCCGCCGCGCAGAGATAGCCAAGTTCGCCGCTTTCATCCTGCCGGTTCGGGTTCACCACGGCCACGCAATCGGGCAGGGTTTCACCGCCCAAATGGTGATCCAGCACGATCACATCCGCGCCCTTGGCAGCCGCAATCGGTTCATGGCTGAGTGTGCCGCAATCGACGCAGATGATCAGGTCGTGATTTGCGGCCAGGTCCTGCATGGCAGGGACGTTGGGGCCATAACCCTCATCAATCCGGTCGGGGACATAAAGCGTCGCTTGCAGCCCTATCTGACGCAGCCAGACCAGCAACAAAGCGGCTGAGCTGCCGCCATCCACGTCGTAATCGGCAAAGACGGCAATCCGCTGCTTGGCACGTACCGCCGCCAGAAAACGGGTGGCGGCGACCTCCATATCCTTCATCGCGCGGGGGTCGGGCAGCAATTCCTTCAGCTTGGGGTCCAGAAACCCGGGGGCCTCCATCGCCGGAACACCGCGTCGGGCCAGAACCTGACAGACCGCACGCGGCAGCCCCGCCTGTTGCACCAGCATCTCGGTCGCGCGTTCCACATCCGCCGAGGGGCCGACCCAGCGCCGCCCGGACAACGATTGTTCAACCCCTAGAAAGCTCATGACCTGCCCCTGATATGCCAAGGCCGGACCCTCGCGGACCCGGCCTTTGTGTCTGTATGGATCGCCTTGCGCACGCGATTACGCGTTGTCGTGCGACCACATCGGCGTGCGGTAGGACATGCGCCGGACCGATCCGGTTTTCGACCGCATCAGCAGGGTGGTGGTCTCAACCCAGCCCGGCTCGCGTTTGATGCGCGGCAGCAGCGAGCCGCCGGTCACGCCGGTAGCGGCAAAAATCACATCTGCTGTCACCATCTCATCCCGCGCATAAACACGGTCCAGATCGGTGATGCCCGCCTTGGCCGCACGGCCCCGTTCGTCATCGTTGCGGAACAGCAGGCGGCCGAAAATCTGACCACCCATGCATTTCAGAGCAGCCGCAGCCAACACACCCTCGGGCGCGCCGCCTTGACCCATATACATGTCGATGCCGGTCACTTCGCTTTCGGCGCAGTGCATTACGCCTGCCACGTCGCCGTCGGTGATCAAGCGGATCGACGCGCCGGTCTCGCGCACCTCGGCAATCATCGCCTCGTGACGGGGACGCTCAAGAATGCAGACGGTGATATCGGCAGGCTCGCAGCCCTTGGACTTGGCCAGTGCCTCAACCCGTTCGCGCGGGCTCATGTCAAGGTTGACGACGCCTTCGGGATAGCCCGGCCCAACGGCCAGCTTGTCCATGTAGACGTCCGGCGCGTGCAGCATCGAACCACGGGGACCCATCGCGATCACGGTCAGCGCGTTGGGCATATCCTTGGCGGTCAGCGTGGTGCCTTCCAGCGGGTCTAGCGCGATATCAACGCCGGGACCGTTGCCGGTGCCAACCTCTTCGCCGATATACAGCATCGGCGCTTCGTCACGCTCGCCCTCACCGATGACAACGACACCCGCGATGTCCAGCAGGTTCAACTGTTCGCGCATGGCGTTCACAGCAGCCTGATCAGCGGCCTTTTCATCCCCACGCCCCACCAAAGATGCCGACGCAAGTGCAGCCTGTTCTGCCACCCGTGCAAGGCCCAGTGACAGCAGGCGGTCGTTGAAATCAATCTTGGCAGCACTCATTTTTCAGTATCCTTAGCTCAGTATGGGCGTTTTCTTGGGCATAGCCTGCGTCTTGGGCAGGCCGCAAGGGTCAAACCTCTTCAATCCGCAGCGCGACAGGCTCTCCGGCGACAACGTCTGTCTCGCGAAACCCGTCCAGTGCAATGTCGAGCGTGGCGCGCGTGGTCTTATGTGTGACGATCAAAACCGGCGCGGTGCTTTCGGAATGTCCGTATTGGCGCATCCGGTCGATGGACACACCTGCATCGCCCAGAATAGCGGCAACTTTGGCCAGCGCACCGGGTTTGTCGTGCAGCGCAAGGCGCAGGTAGTATGGCGCGGGCAGGCCCGTAATTGCCGGGGCCGCATCCTGTAGCGTTGTAGCGGGGCGCCCAAAGGTCGGAATTTGCAGCCCGCGCGCCAGATCGCAGACATCACCCATCACAGCACTGGCCGTTGGCCCTTCGCCTGCACCGGGGCCGCGCAGGACAACCTGTTCCACAGCGTCGCCTTCGATCACGACCATGTTCGTACCGCCTTCGAGCTGTCCCAACGGTGAACCGCTGGGTACCAGACAGGGCTGCATCCGCTGTTCCAGCCCGCGCGCGGTACGCTGAGCGACGCCCAACAGCTTGATCCGGTATCCCATGTCATCTGCCTGATGAATGTCGTCGAGGCTGATTTGCTGGATGCCTTCAATCTCGATCCCGTCGAAATTCGGCTTGGTGCCAAAAGCGATTGAGGACAACAAGGCCAGTTTGTGCGCAGCGTCGATACCGCCGACATCCAGATTTGGATCGGCCTCAAGATACCCCAACTGCGCGCATTCCTCGAACAGAGCGTTATAGCCAAGTTCCTGCGACTGCATTCGGGTCAGGATATAGTTGCACGTGCCGTTCATTACCCCCATCACGCGGGTAATCTCGTTGCCTGCAAGCCCTTCGGTCAGGGATTTGATGACCGGAATTCCACCGGCGACAGCGGCTTCGAAACGAATGACGCGGCCTGCGCTCTCGGCCTTTTCTGCCAGTTCCTGACCGTGAATTGCCAGCAGCGCCTTGTTTGCGGTGACGACATCCTTGCCGCTTGCCAGCGCCGCCTCGACCGAGGCTTTGGCGGGGCCGTTCTCGCCGCCCATCAACTCGACAAACACGTCGATATCATCGCGCTTGGCCAAAGCGACCGGGTCGATTTCCCAGGCGTAGTCCGACAGGTTGACACCACGGTCCTTGCTTGCATCCCGCGCGGAGACAGCCACGATTTCCACCGCACGGCCTGTCCGCGCCTGCAACAGGTCCGCATGACGGCGCACGACCTTGACGACGCCCACGCCGACCGTTCCCAAGCCCGCAATTCCCAGCCGCAGCGCCTGTGTCATCCCGTGGGTTCCTTTCCGCTCGAAATTCTTGAATGCCGGGTTGCCCCGTTCAACGCTGCCTTAGCGGGTTCGGCGAAGGGGTGCAATGCGTGGTGAGCCGCGGCAATCACTTGGTCAGTTGATTTGTTCGCTTTGGAGCTGATCCGCCTTTTTCTGCAGCTCTTCGCGCCGTGCCTCAAGCTCTTCCTCGACCTCCGATGCCTCGCTGATCGGGTCGATCGGAGGGCCAAGGTTTTCCTGCAGGGGGATCAGTTTTGGATAACGAGCCGTTTTCAGGCTGGCTGGCTCGCTGCCTTCCAGTTCCGGAAAATCCGCACATGCCGCACAGCAAAGCGTCAGGATCAGCAGGGGCAGGGGTTTCATACTGCTCTTTCGTTTACCAATGCCCCCGTGATGCACTTTTTACCGTGGGCGTTCAAGCGGGGTTCTATCTGAACATCCGTTCATATACGGTTGGGGCATGGCACGCACACAAGGTTCTCATTCCGACATTACCGGGCCCCGCATACGAAAGGCGGCTTTGCGCCTGTTTGCGCAGCAAGGCTATGCTGCGGTTTCCATGCGCCAGATCGCGGCAGAGGTCGGCGTGCAGGCTGGCGCGCTCTATAACTATACCCCCGACAAGCAGAGCCTTCTGTATCGCCTGATGTACGATCACATGCAGGATCTTCTATCGACCTACGCAAAGCTTGAAAAACCAGCGGCCGCCGTTGACGCGCTACGCCAGTTTGTCGGTTTTCATATCCGGTTCCACCTTGAGCGTCCGGATGAGGTGTTCATCGCCTATATGGAACTGCGCAACCTAACGCCCGAGAATTTTAGTGAAATCGAGGCGTTGCGCCGGGACTACGAAGATTCGCTCGAACAAATCCTAAAGGATGGGCAAGAGGTGGGGGCCTTCTTGGTTGCCGACACCAAGATGGCGACCCTGGCCGTCATTGCCATGCTGAACGGTGTGATGACGTGGTATCGCGCAGGCGGACGCCTGTCGTTGGACGAGGTCGAGCAGGTCTATTGGGATATGGTCAGACGCTCCGTGACCGCGTGATCAGTGCGCGGGCCGGATGAAGGTGCCATTGCGCAATTCCCGGAATGCCTGCTCAAGTTCGGCCTGAGTGTTCATGACAATTGGACCATGCCACGCAACCGGTTCATCTATTGGTGCGCCGGAAATCAGCAGAAATCGCACACCTTCGGGACCGGCCTGAACTGTGATCTCGTCGCCGGTTCCGAAGCGAACCAGTGTCCTGTCGCCTGACATATCGCGGATATTGACCTCTTGCCCCGCGATTTCCTTTTCCAGCAGAACACCGGTGGGTTGAGAGGCATCCGCAAACGCTGCTTGCCCTTGAAAAACATAGGCAAACGCCCTGCGGTAAGTGTCAATGCGAAATGTCTTTTTCACGCCGGGTGGGATCTGAATATCAAGATACTGCGGATCGGCTGCGATACCGTCTACCGGACCTGTCTTTCCCCAGAACTCACCGACGATGACACGAACGGTTGTTCCATCGTCATCGGTAATCTCTGGGATGTCCTTGCTTTCTACATCCTGATACCGCGGAGCCGCCATTTTCTGGTCAGATGGTAAGTTTCCCCACAGTTGAAACCCGTGCATCTGACCCACGGCGTTCCCTTTCGGCATCTCTTGGTGAAGGATCCCCGAGCCTGCTGTCATCCACTGCACGTCCCCTGCGCCCAGCGTTCCGGTATTTCCCAGAGAGTCCGAATGCTCAACCGTTCCAGACAAGACATAGGTGATCGTTTCGATCCCGCGATGCGGGTGCCACGGGAAACCGGCCTGATAATCCTGCGGGCGCTCGTTCCGAAAATCGTCAAACAGAAGAAACGGGTCAAGTTCGGACGGGTCCTGAAACCCAAACGCGCGATGCAGTTTAACGCCTGCGCCCTCCATCGTTGGCACGGATTTTCGGGTTTCCAAAGTGCGTCGTAGCGACATTGCGGCCTCCTGATACGTCGTCGATCATGTATCCTGTGCGCAATCTGCGTCAATTTGCGATTGGGCACGGACAGTGTGCAGAAATTAGCGATGACGCGCCCTCTGTCTTTCGCCGTGGAAAGCCGCTAAACCCGGTCAAAATCATGCAGGGGATGGACATGCAGCAAGAAGTTCTGGCCACAGTAAAAGCGTCGACGCCCAGGCGATGGCTTGGGGTTGGTATGTTGGCGGTGGTCGGTGCCATGGTTCTGTATGTGGCCCTGGCTGCCCCGCCCGAACCTCATTGGCAGGTGTTTCTGATCGTGGTGGGGGCTGCCGCGTTCTGGTTGGCGCACCGCATGTGGTACGCGACCGAAGATTGCATTGAATTGACCGAAACCGAACTGCGCACCGGAACAGGGCGCGTTATTGCCCGCGTGCAGGATGTCGAAGCCGTTGACCGGGGGGTGTTTGCGTTCAAACCATCCAATGGATTTCTTGTACGAACAAGTTCCAAGGAAAAGAACGTCTGGGCACCAGGCCTTTGGTGGCGGCTGGGTCACCGGGTCGGTATCGGTGGAATGACCGCCGCCGCAGAAACCAAGTTTATGTCCGAGATGCTGTCTGCGATGATCGCAGACAGAGGTGAGATCAAAGGTTAGCCGCGATTTCGTTTGTGAAACGGGGGCGGGTGAACACAAAGTTCCTGAACGTATAGTCGTCAGAAATCCAGCCGGATCCAAAAACCGGTACATAGCTGTTGGACGTTTCAACGATAATCAGCGTGTCCTGATTTGGCATGGGGGGCAGGCTGTCGCGCATGTTGTTGATGTTGCCATCTGTCCAAACGTCGTTATACCCGCGTTCAGTTGACCACCTTACATAGTGGCGGTCATCTTCTTCATCAAAAACAATGAGTGTGAGCCGCAGCTTCATTTCCGAACCATTATTGACCATACGCTGCATCAGCTCGTGAAGAGAATCCACATAGGTGTTTGTAATGGTTTGCGTTTCCCGCGAAACGAGGTCGCCAATCGTATAGGCCGCCTTCAGGTTGGCTGCACTTTGACGGAACCCGTCGAAAAAGGTGAAGGCCCCGGTGACAGTCCAGACCAGCATGGGAAAAATCAGAACCGCTTCGACGGTCAGCAGACCGCTTTCGTCACGCGCGGTTCGGCTAAAGAGCTTTTTGAACTTGGACAGAAAGGACATGGGTCTATCAAGGCTCCTGAACAAATGCTGTGGTCGCGGTCAACGCGATCTGGCCTGTCTCGTCCGAAAGCGCACGACCCATCGCAGAGGTCGGGAACACCGGATCAATTTTTGCGCATGCGCGCAGGATCATCAGTTCGTTAGACTGGCCCTGTTTGAACTGACGAACGGGCTTCACCTCTTCCGAATTGTCGGTGCAGTCCGGAGCTGCCGGCAGGTCAACGCCAACAAACGCATTTTGGATGATCATTTCGAGCCGCAGGTTTTTATCACACTCCCTGACCATGATCGACTTGTTGCAGATCGAGTCCTTGATCTGGTCATGGTTGAAGTTTGCCCCTGTGCCCAGGCGAATATCCCGAACGGATTGGTCAACCGCGCGTTCCAACATCGCCTGTTGCAGGGTGACGAGTGAATACTCCACCGCGCTCAGGATGAAAAACAGGAACGCGGGGAAAATCAGGACAAATTCGACCGTTACAGAGCCGGACTCTGATTTTCGAAATTTCAGGAGTTTCGCCAGCGTCTTCATGCTCATTGTGTCAGCCTCAGTTTCTTGATCGACGAAGCGATGGAGACAAAGGCGTCTTCCAGAGAAATCCCTTCGGGATCATCGAATTCGTCGACTTTGTAGACGTGGCTGTCCGAGCTCGCGCAGTTCTTGATGGTTGTCAGCCCTTCGGTCGGGGCTTCGAACGCGATACCGTAGACGATCACGCCTTTGTCTTTCGCCGCGCCACAGATGTTGCTGGTGCGCGTGTTCTTGGTGGATGCGCCCACCGATGACCGAATGTTGTAGTGCCAGTTGCTCTCGTGGTTGTTCTGCCAGTAGTAGTTGTTCTTGGCATTCCACCATGTCGAAGCAAGGTTGAAGAGTTCGGGGTAGGTCAGGCGCACGGATGTGCCGACTTCTTCGTTCGAAGCGTTTTCGTTGGGCGGATTGCCAAACGGATGCGTCGCCGTGACATAGTAGCCCGCCGCATCTGTGTGCTGCATCCAGACCCAACGATCCGGGTTCGTGGTATAGCGAACACTGTATTCGCCCAATTTCCCATTGCCGCGGTCGTATTCGGGGTTGAACCAGACATTGGAATTGCCGCTGCGGAAATTGGAGTTCAGCATATATTGCGTCGTGTTCTTACCGTCGGTCATGACGATGATTACTTTCAGAACATCATCCTCGTAGCGCAGCGGGCGGTCGTCGAACTTCACGGGAACCGCGCCCTCGGTCGACAGGCTTTTGACAATGCCCTGGAATTTCGGGTCCAACATGGCAGAGCCCCACTTCATTCCAACGTCGATCGACGTGTTGCCTTTCGCAGTCAGAGCATCAATTCGGTTGTGCAAGACGTCGATATCGTCTGTGACGGCCGTAATCTCACTGCCGGCACGGACAGGGCATACCGGGTAACGCGGGAATTGCTCAGCGCCACTGCTATAGCGGAACGGGTCAAAATGCGCGGTGCGCTGGAACGCCGAACTCGGATCCATTGATGGGCTGCCAAATTGCGACGACGAAAAATTCACGCAGTGCGAGTAGTTGTGCTCGGAAGTTACATTGCTGAACTTGCTCAGAATATCCTCGCCGGCATTCACCTGTGTCGCGTAGGGAATGATCGACATCGAAACTTCTGTCGCGTCCTGTTTCGACAGCATCAGCGTGACAAATTCTTTCGCAGCGTCCCGCAGAACTTCGATCTTGGTTTTTCCAGCTTCGGCGGATGGGTTGTCCATCGAACCCGACATGTCGAGGACCAGCGAAATTTCAACGGCACCCACGGATTCTTCCGCTGTGCTTGCAGCGCGCGCGGTCAGCGAATTGACCCCCGAGAAGCTCATGAAATGCGTTTTGACGACGGTCTGGGCGGTTGCAGAAACAGTTCTGGAGCCCAACCCTTCGATCACGATGGGTTCGCCGACAAGCTTGCCCTCCAATCCGGCTTTTTCCAGATAGGATGCCACAACCTCTTTCGGGGGCAGTTTCTGGTCAAGGTCGGCGGCGGCCAGAACAGCACGATCCAGCGTTGACTGCAGATTCGCGCGGTCACGCTCGTAGTTCATCAAATCGACGCCCATCCCGGTGGTGGCGAAGATAACCAAGAATCCCAACAGCACAAAAATAGTGAACGTCCCGTCTTCGCGTTCAGCGAAGTCACGGACCGGTACGCTCTTTTTTCCAAATTTTTCAAACCCGCTGAGAAAAGCGTTCTTAATCATATTGCTGACCTCGCTGAACAGAAGCCTGGCTCTGCTAAGGAAAAGTTAACGCGAGAAAATTAGCCCTGAAACGTGGCGGGAATTGGGCGAAAAAACCTTAGATTAAGCCCTTTTCCTGTCCGATGGCGGATAATTCATAAGGTTTGCGTTGGTCTGTATTCTCTTTGGGGACAATTCCCTGCGACGTCTGAAAAGACTGCGACTCACCGCAGGTCGCAAAAAAGTGTGGGGATTTGGAATTTTATTTTTGCTTAAATATTGATCGTTTACGAAAGGGGTGCGACAAAAAGTCAGAGCGTAGGTCGCTCGCTGGCACGGAGGATTAAATGACGGCCACAAAAGAACCCAGCTTTCGCGAGAGTGTTGATCTGATGTTCAACAGGGCAGCGTCCCTGATGGACCTCCCTCCGGGGCTTGAAGAGAAAATCCGGGTCTGCAACGCCACTTATACCGTACGATTTGGTGTACGGTTGCGGGGCGATATCCACACGTTCACAGGCTACCGCTCTGTTCATTCAGAGCATATGGAGCCGGTGAAGGGTGGTATCCGCTACGCCTTGGCCGTGAATCAGGACGAGGTCGAAGCGCTTGCTGCGCTGATGACCTATAAGTGCGCCCTGGTGGAAACCCCGTTTGGTGGTTCCAAAGGTGGGTTGTGCATCGACCCGCGCCAATATGAAGAGCATGAGCTTGAGCAGATCACGCGCCGGTTCGCGTATGAACTGGCCAAGCGCGACCTCATCAATCCCTCGCAGAACGTCCCGGCGCCGGATATGGGCACGGGTGAACGCGAGATGGCGTGGATGGCGGATCAATACGCCCGTATGAACACCACCGATATCAACGCACGCGCCTGTGTGACGGGCAAACCTCTAAATGCCGGAGGGATCGCCGGGCGGGTCGAGGCGACGGGCCGGGGTATCCAATATGCGCTGCGCGAGTTTTTCCGGCACCCTGAGGATGTCAAAAAAGCGAACCTGTCCGGTAAGCTGGATGGCAAACGCGTTGTCGTGCAGGGGCTTGGCAATGTGGGTTATCACGCCGCCAAGTTCCTGAGCGAGGAGGATGGTAGCCGCGTTGTCGGTATCATCGAGTGGGATGGCGCGCTCTATAACCCGGAAGGAATTGATGTTGAATCCGTTCGCCAGTGGATCGTCAAGCATGGAGGGGTAAGTGACTATCCCGACGCGACCCATTCGGCAGACGGTGCGACGGTTTTGGAAGCAGAGTGCGACATCCTGATTCCTGCCGCCTTGGAAGGCGTCATCAACCTGGCCAACGCCGATCGCATCAAGGCGCCTTTGATCATCGAAGCCGCGAATGGTCCTGTGACAGCGGGTGCGGATGAGGTTCTGCGCAAGAAAGGCACGGTGATCATCCCTGACATGTACGCCAATGCGGGCGGTGTGACGGTTTCTTACTTTGAGTGGGTCAAGAACCTCAGCCATATCCGGTTTGGTCGTATGCAGCGCCGACAGGAAGAAGCCCGCCACGAGCTTATCGTCAGCGAGCTTGAACGGTTGGATCGTTATCTGGGGGATGCCTGGTCGATGTCGCCGAATTTCAAGTCCAAGTACTTGAAGGGCGCAGACGAGTTGGAACTGGTTCGTTCAGGCTTGGATGACACGATGCGTATCGCCTATCAGTCCATGCGCGAAGTCTGGCACAACCGCGATGACGTCGAAGATTTGCGAACGGCAGCTTATATTGTGGCCATTGATCGCGTTTCGAAAAGCTATCGGGCCAAAGGTCTCTGACGTTTTAGAAATTGGGGCGGTCGGATGTATTTTCGGCCGCCCTTGTATTTTCAGAGTGTTTCCCGGACAGGTGAAAATGGATGATGGCAGGGGTGCCCGGAGGCGGGTAAGCTGCCCGGAAGGAATCAAATCCGGGAGACGACCGTGTTGCGAATAGCAATAGTGGCCTTGCTAGCGGCCACGCCCTTGGCAGCCCAGGAAGCCAAGAAACAGGACTGCCAATACCAGGCCGACGTTGTCGCAGCCATTCAGAAAGCGCGACTTGATAAAGTGAAAGAGCGGGACGTGCCGGGTGCCGTTGCAGCATCCAGCCCGACATGGCCGGATAATTACAACGCGGCAATCCCGTTGATCACTCCGTGGGTTTATGAGCAGAAGATGCGCGATATCCGCAAAAAGGACCTTGCCGCCGCGTGGCTGGAGCTGTGTTTGCAGCAATAATCCACAAGATCAGTAATTCGCTGTGGACAAACGCGTGTCATCCCCTTGGCGCGCGTTTTCATTTCTGTCAGGTTTGACCCATGTCTTTGCCCCCCGGATTTCTAGATGAATTGCGCACGCGCCTCAGCCTGTCTCAGGTCGTTGGCCGCAAGGTCATGTGGGATCAGCGCAAGTCCAATCAGGGCAAAGGGGACATGTGGGCACCGTGCCCGTTTCACCATGAAAAGACTGCCTCGTTCCATGTGGATGACCAAAAAGGGTTCTACTATTGCTTCGGCTGTCATGCCAAAGGGGACGCAATCAGTTTCGTGAAAGAGACCGAGAATGTCTCGTTCATCGAAGCGGTTGAGATTTTGGCGCGCGAGGCCGGGATGCCGATGCCGCAGCGCGATCCAAAGGCGCAGGAAAAGCACGATCGCCGCGCGCAACTGGCCGAGGTGATGGAGCAGGCGGTTCAGTTCTTCCGTCTGCAACTCAAGACCGGGGCAGGGGGGGCCGCGCGAGATTACCTGACTGGCCGCGGCTTGGATGCGCAGGCGCTGGATCGTTGGGAGATCGGCTTTGCGCCCGATGGATGGCAGGCGCTATGGGATCATCTGACCGGCAAGAGTGTGGCCGAGGATCTGATCCTTGGGGCAGGTCTGGCGAAGCCGTCGAACAAGGGCAAAAAGCCCTACGATACCTTCCGAAACCGGATCATGTTCCCGATCCGCGACCCGCGCGGACGCTGCATTGCCTTTGGCGGTCGGGCGATGGACCCCAATGACAACGCCAAGTACCTGAACTCGCCCGAGACTGAGCTGTTCGACAAGGGCCGCAACCTCTATAACCACGGCCCCGCACGGCAAGCGGCGGGAAAGGGGCAGCCTCTGATTGTGGCCGAAGGCTATATGGACGTCATCGCATTGGCCGAGGCCGGGTTTGGCGCGTCCGTTGCGCCCTTAGGGACGGCGATTACCGAACATCAACTGCAACTGCTTTGGCGTATTTCCGATGAACCGATCATTGCGCTGGATGGCGACACAGCCGGTCTGCGCGCCGCGATGCGGGCGGTGGATCTGGCCCTGCCGCTGCTTGAGGCCGGGAAATCCCTGCGCTTTGCCTTGATGCCCGAGGGGAAAGACCCCGACGACCTGCTGCGCGCCGAAGGGCCTGGCGCCGTGCAGACGGTGCTGGAGGGCGCGATCCCCATGGTCAAACTGCTGTGGCAGCGCGAAACCGAGGGTAAAGTCTTCGACAGTCCCGAGCGCAAAGCGGCGCTGGACAAGGTGCTGCGCGACAAGATCAAGCTGATCCGCGACCCGTCGATCCGCTCGCATTACGGGCAGGAAATCAAGGATTTGCGCTGGCAGCTATTCCGCCCGCAGCGACAGTCGCAGAACCGCCCATGGCAGCCGCGCGGCAAATGGCAGCCCAAACCGGCGGCGACGCCGGGCGCGCGCGCTTCGTTCCTAGCCTCGTCCGAGGGCGCGGAAATCCAACTGCGTGAAGGTGCGATCTTGGCGATCGCGGCGCTGAACCCGCAGGTCGTGGTGCAGTTTGAACATCAATTGGAGGAGATGGAGTGTCGCGATCCCGACCACGCCGCCCTGCGCGGCGCGATCTTGCGGCATGCGATTGATGACCCCGATAACCTGAAAGACCACATTGCCGAAACTTTGGGGCCGGACGCCCTTGAAAACCTTCTGCGCCTTCGCCATGTCGCAGTGATCCCCTGTGTGTTCAAACCGGGCGACGTTGAAAAGGCCGAGATGACCCTGGCCGAGGAACTCGCAAAAATCAAAGCTCTCAGGGGGTTGGATGCAGAGATTGCCGAAGCCGAGGAGGAACTGTCTGAACTGGCAGATGAGGCGCTGACATATCGGCTGGCTCAGGCCGCCGAAGAGCGTAACCGCACAAGCCGCAGCCAGAACGAAGACAGGGCGATATTCGACGTGGCCGACAATGGTGCGCGAATCAACCGCGACGAGAAAGACGCGTTCGAGGCAATCACGTCCGGAATCAATTTTGAGCGAAAACGCCGGTAAAGTGGTGTTTTCGTAAGGCACTGGAAAAGAAAAACAGGTAAACGGGTGGCCGAATCACTTCTACGCGCTAATGATTCGGATCAGACGAATCACCCATCCCTGCAGGAGCATTGAATGGCCGCCAAGGATACCAACGAAGACCGCAAATCCGACGAGCAGGAACAGGAAATCTCGCTGGACATGAGCCAGGCCCAGGTCAAGAAGATGATCGCCGAGGCCCGCGAGAAAGGTTACATCACCTACGACCAGCTTAATCAGGTGCTGCCGCCGGATCAGGTCAGCTCGGAGCAGATCGAAGACGTGATGTCGATGCTGTCCGAGATGGGCATCAACATCATCGAAGATGAAGAGGCCGAGGAAGAAGAAAACAAAGGCTCGACCGAACTCACCACGACCGAAAGCAACCGCGAAGTTGCCCTGTCAGGGGCAGCAACCGAAAAGCTGGACCGCACCGACGATCCGGTGCGCATGTACCTGCGCGAGATGGGCTCGGTCGAACTGCTGAGCCGCGAGGGTGAGATCGCCATCGCCAAGCGGATCGAGGCTGGCCGCAACACGATGATCGCCGGTCTGTGTGAAAGCCCGCTGACCTTCCAGGCGATCACGATCTGGCACGACGAATTGCTGTCCGAAGATATTCTGCTGCGCGACGTCATTGATCTGGAGGCCACCTTTGGCAACCAGATGGACGAAGACGGCGATGTCGAGGAGCCTGTGGTCGATACCTCGAACGTGCAGGCGGCGAAGCCAGCTAAAGATACCGGTCCCGAGCTAGATGCTGACGGCAACCCGCTCAACAACGACGACGACGATGACGACGACGATCAGGCCAACATGTCGCTGGCCGCGATGGAAGCCGCGCTGAAAGATCAGGTTCTGACGACGCTGGAACGCATCTCGACCGACTTCTCGATGCTGTCAGAAATGCAGGACAGCCGGATTTCGGCCACCCTGAACGAAGACGGCTCGTTCAGCGAACAGGACGAAGCGACCTATCAGAAACTGCGCGCCGAAATTGTGGAACTGGTGAACGGGCTTCACCTGCATAACAACCGGATCGAAGCATTGATCGACCAGCTTTACGGCATCAACCGCCGCGTGATGTCTTTGGACAGCGCGATGGTGAAACTGGCGGATCAGGCACGGATCAACCGCCGCGAATTCATCGACGCCTATCGCGGGCGCGAGCTGGACCCGAACTGGCTGTCGGATATGGCCGAAAAGCCGGGCCGGGGTTGGCAGATGTTCATCGAACGCTCGACCGCCAAGGTGGAAGAACTGCGCAACGATATGGCTCAGGTCGGGCAATATGTCGGTCTGGATATCCCCGAATTCCGCCGCATCGTGCAGCAGGTTCAAAAGGGTGAGAAAGAGGCGCGTCAGGCCAAGAAGGAAATGGTCGAAGCCAACCTGCGTCTGGTGATCTCGATCGCCAAGAAATACACGAACCGCGGTCTGCAATTCCTTGATTTGATTCAGGAAGGTAACATCGGCCTGATGAAGGCGGTGGACAAGTTCGAATACCGCCGCGGGTACAAATTCTCGACCTATGCGACATGGTGGATTCGTCAGGCGATCACTCGGTCTATCGCGGATCAGGCCCGCACAATCCGTATTCCGGTTCATATGATCGAGACGATCAACAAGCTGGTTCGGACCGGCCGCCAGATGCTGCACGAGATCGGCCGCGAGCCGACGCCGGAAGAACTGGCCGAAAAGCTGCAAATGCCGCTGGAGAAGGTCCGCAAGGTGATGAAAATCGCCAAGGAGCCGATCAGCCTCGAGACGCCGATTGGCGACGAGGAAGACAGCCAGCTTGGGGATTTCATCGAGGACAAGAATGCCGTGCTGCCGCTGGACAGCGCCATTCAGGAAAACCTCAAGGAAACGACCACACGAGTTCTGGCCTCGCTCACCCCGCGTGAGGAGCGGGTTCTGCGGATGCGCTTTGGCATCGGTATGAACACCGACCATACGCTGGAAGAGGTGGGTCAGCAGTTCAGCGTGACCCGCGAACGTATCCGTCAGATCGAGGCGAAGGCGCTGCGGAAGCTGAAACATCCCAGCCGTTCGCGCAAACTGCGGTCCTTCCTGGATCAGTGATCAAAAAAAGGCGCCTGACATCAGGCGCCTTTTTCTTTGGACAACCATCGTGAACACGAAGTCTTGTTCAAAACTCAAATTGGCGAGAACTCACAAGTCAACGGGTGGCAGCGGTTCTATATCGCGGGTGTCCACTCATGGGACGGGCCGGGGCGAGGCGTTCGCGCCAATGACCCCCGGTCTCAAACTTTGGCTGACACATCCAGCCTGCTTCGAAACGCACTTGGGGCTTGCCCCGTCCACCTTTTGAATGCGGTCGAAAACGCGGGTTGATCGGCATATCCCAAAGAGAACGCAATCTCGGACAGGGGCATCCCGTTGGTGATAAAGGTCTGGGCCAGATCGCATCGCAGGTCCTCGACGATTTCGCGATAGCTTGTGCCTTCTTCCTTGAGCCTTCGGGCAAAGGTCCGGGCACTTAGCCCCAGATTTGCGGCGGCGTCTTCGGATTGAATGATGGCGCCGGGCAAGGATCGGGTGATCAACCCTTCGACCTGAGCGCGCAGCTTTTGTTTTGGTTGCCGCTTTTCGGCGATAACGCGGTCGCCGTATTCCAACAGATGCTCGCGCAATTTTGGATCATAGGTTGGAACCGGAAGGTCCAGCGAGGACAGTGCCAGTACGATTTCGACCCTCTCAGCTCCGAACAGCACCGGAAAGCCAGCCAGCCTTTGGTATTTGTTCCTACTGCTTCCAACTTCATGCTGAAAGCGAATTTCAATCGGAAAGAAGTTCGATTGCGTCAGGTCCCGCAGCCGGGCAAGACCCGCGAACAACAGGAATTCGGTTCGCCGGTGATAGCGGGCATAGCTTGCGTCTTTCCACTCCGCCTCGATTGCAGCGAAGTTTCCTGCCACTCTCAGGCTGAACATCAGGGCGGGGTCTATGAGGCCGTGATACCGGGACGCATTTTCCAGTACCTGCTTCAGATCGCGCGAGTACTTACTGATATAGGCCGTCAGGCTTGATGATGACTTGAACTGCAGACCGGCCCTGGCCGCAAATGTCGCGTCGGCCAGCACATCGCAGGCGAACCGCACAAAAAGCGCCTCTTTCTGGGCGCTATAGGTCGAAGCCGCAGGCGATAGGTCGTCGCGACTTAGGCCGCTTTTCTCCAGAACCTGATCCACAATAGCCGGATCGTTCGCTTGATCTTCAAGCATTCTGGTCAACAATTGGAGGCGAGCAATATCTACATCCATAATGTCTTTTTAGCGCATTCAATGTGATTTCCACCAGACTACCCGCTGGAGGGCCTGAGGGAACTTTCTTTCAACTGACTGTAAATCGTAAAAGTTTGGCAGAATTCGGCAAGCCCTGTGTTGATGATCCATCTATTATTCGCGCGTTGTCGGGTTGGCACCTTTATGGGGATGAAGGTCAGAGCCCAGCCAAATTGTCGCGCAGACGACCAGAGGCTCCCCGACACGTGATCAGCCTTTCATCAAGCAGTTGTGAGTGCTTGCGGGTCGAAGACCTGTAAAGAAGGCGAACAGCTTGATACAATTCTGACGCGCGCTCACGTGATCTTAGGGCGCGTCTGAATTGATTGTGAACCGGCCTTGCTCGCTATGAATGTACACTATTTCAAAATTCACCTCGTAACAGGAAAGAGTATGATTATGAAAAAGGTTATGACTATAGCAGTGACTGCTGCGATCTTGCTGAGTACACCGGCTTCGGCCTCAGCTGCGCGAAACGGGTTTCAGACCGTCGCGCTGAACAACTCGGTTTTCGAAGTGATCCCGCGATCACGGAGGGACGTTGACGGCTATTGGTGCGCGGCTGCGGATTTTGCGCGTCGAACTTTGGGTGCGGGCTGGCAAGATCGCATCTATGTCGTGCGCGGCTATGGCCCCAGCGAGGCAACGGGCCGCCGTACGGCCGTCCAGTTCTCGACACAACCGCCTGCGGGTGGGGTGGCCCAGCAAAGCAGTTCGGTGTCTTCGGGTTTCAACCCCGGCGAAAGCATGTCAGTTCAGGGTGCCAACGGGCGCTGTAACGTCCGTCCTTTCTTGAACTGAGGCGAAGCGAACCACTAAATGCAGACCGAGTTTATTATTTCGACGAAAGGGCCGGGGTTGTATGAATTCACCTTGGACCTGCGCAACTGGCTTAACTCGGTCTCAGGCGATGGTTTGCTGACATTGTTTGTGCGGCACACGTCTTGTTCCCTCGTGATCCAGGAAAACGCGGACCCTGAGGTTCAGACGGATTTGCAAGCCTTCTTTGAAAGGCTGGTGCCGCCATCTGATCACCCGTCGATGTCCTATCTGCGTCACACTTACGAAGGTCCCGACGATATGCCCGCGCATATCAAGGCCGCACTTTTACCGGTTTCCCTTAGCATTCCGGTAACGAACGGGCACCCTTTGCTGGGAACATGGCAGGGTGTTTACCTGTTTGAACATCGTGCGATGGCTCATAATAGAAGGGTCGCTGCGCATTTTGCCTGACCCCTTTATCTTGCGGTGAAAAATTCCGACTACCCAAACCCTAGCGGCTGCCCTATAGTTGTGGATAAGTAAGCCGTAGTGCTTACAAAAAGAGGCGGATAAAGGGACGAGGAGACGGCGGATGCGCTGCCCGTTTTGCGGAAATATCGACACTCAGGTGAAAGATTCACGTCCGGCAGAGGATCACGTTGCGATCCGCAGACGCCGCTTCTGCCCGGCTTGTGGCGGACGGTTCACGACCTATGAACGCGTACAGTTGCGCGATTTGGTTGTGATTAAGACCAACGGCAAGCGCGAAGACTTCGACCGCGACAAGCTGGAACGCTCGATCCGCATTTCGATGCAGAAACGCCCGATTGAGCCGGATCGCATTGACCAGATGATCTCTGGCATCGTGCGCCGTCTGGAAAGCATGGGCGAAACCGATATCCCCTCAAGCAAGATCGGCGAGATCGTCATGGAAGCTCTGGCGCGGATTGACACGGTGGCTTATGTTCGCTTTGCCAGCGTGTACAAGAATTTCCAGGCGGCCGATGACTTTGAGGAGTTCGTCCACGAGTTGCGACCGCCGCAGCCTTCGTCAGACGAGTGATCGAAACAGATAAGCGATATATGGCATTGGCCCTGTCCTTGGGTCAGCGCGGTCAGGGAACGTGTTGGCCAAACCCGGCCGTCGGTTGCGTTGTCGTGCGTGACGGTCGGATCGTCGGGCGCGGCTGGACGCAGCCGGGCGGACGACCCCATGCCGAGACCGAAGCCCTGGCTCAGGCCGGAGATGCGGCGCGCGGTGCGACAGCATTTGTGTCTCTGGAGCCATGTTCTCACCACGGTAAGACGCCGCCCTGCGCCGAAGCTCTGATCGCGGCGGGTGTCTCGCGCGTTGTCTCAGCGATCGAGGACAGCGATCCGCGCGTGGCCGGGCAGGGCTTTTCGATGCTTCGCGAGGCAGGAATTGAAGTGACCACCGGGGTTCTCGCCGATCAAGCGGCCCGGGATCATGCGGGGTTCTTCCTGAAAACTGAACAGGGGCGGCCTTTTGTGACCCTCAAACTGGCCAGCAGTTTTGATGGCCGGATCGCGACCTCAAGCGGTCATAGCCAGTGGATCACTGGCCCCAAGGCAAGGCGTGTGGTGCATGCGATGCGCGCCCGGCATGACGCGGTGATGGTCGGGGCCGGAACCGCGCGGGCAGATGACCCGTCGCTGAATGTGCGCGATCTTGGAATAGACAACCAGCCTGTAAGGGTTGTCGTGTCGCGCCACCTGGACATTCCGTTGATCGGCCAACTTGCCAGAACCGCGGCGCAGATTCCGCTGTGGCTGTGCCACGGCCCATCGCCGGATCCCGAGCGTGCGCGCGCTTGGGAAGGGCTTGGCGCGACGCTGATCCCTTGCGCGCTAAACGATCACCAGATTGATGCCACGGACCTTTTGCAGCAGTTGGGGCAGGCCGGTCTGACCCGTGTCTTCTGCGAAGGAGGGTCAGCGCTGGCGGCGTCATTGCTGGCCGAAGACTTTGTCGATGAGTTGGTCGGATTCAGTGCTGGCCTGACAATCGGCGCGGAAGGTTTGTCGGCAATCGGTTCACTTGGGCTGGAGACTTTGGATGCTGCACCTCGGTTCGAACTGTTGGAGGCGCGGGCTGTTGGGCCGGATGTGCTTCACCGCTGGACGCGATCTTTCCGCTAACCTCTCCGCCAGAGATGCGCGTGTGTGGCAAATATGCCCTGTAGTTTGGACAGCAGGCGAACAGACGCGCCACCTGTCGCCCCATAACCGTCGGCCAAACGCTGTAACGCAACCTCGACAGGGCAGGGCTGGCCGGTGAAGGGGTCCAAATAGCGTGGATAGTCTATCAACGACGCGTGCACCAAACCCAACAACGTAGGGCGCGCTCCGCGTCGCGCGGGAACGGATCCCAGATCTTGGGTCAGCCCCCAGCCTGCATAGAAAGGCCCGCCAAGCGTCGTGACGCTGACGCCCCGTATTAGCGCCTCGAACCCCAGCAGCGACGTCATGGTCCAGACTTCCTGGACTTGCGAAAGCAACAGTGCCGGGTCGGTGTTCATCGCGACGACATCAGCTAGCCCTGCCGTGTCAATCTCGCCTTCGCGCAGCTTGGCTTCGACATCCGGGTGCGGCTTGTAGATGATGACGGCGTCAGGGTTCGCCTCGCGCGTCGTGCGCAACAGCTCAAGATTGGTCCGCACATTGTTGGTGCCCAGAAGGATTGACGCGTCATCCTCTACCTGACCGGGGACGAGTATCCGGTGGCCTTCGGGCAATTCCGGGCATGAGCCGCCCGTATTGTATTTGCTGAGTTGCGCAGACACGATGCGCGAGACAAGCTTTTCAGCTCGGATTTCCTGATCCGGTCGCAGGGTTTCCCGCCGGGCGATCAAGTCCTCAAGCTGGCTCGGGCGGGTCGGGTCGTAGTAGATTCCGATGTCGTCGGTGGCCAGGGACAGGGGTGGCACAAGACGCGCGCCAAGCCCTCGGGACCGGAGAAATCCATCTTCGACCCGCGTGACATGCCCGGCGTCGCGCGCGTGATTGCCCCATACCATGTGTGGTCGGTCCGGATTTTCAGGAACCCCAGCCGTGAACCGCATTTTCTTTTCGCGCCCGAACATCTGTTGCAGGTGTTTGCGCTTCCACAGCCGCATATCCGAGGCTGTCCAACCTTTGTGATCCTGCCGCCAAGCGCGCGTTTGCGCCTCAAGAATGTCGAGAACCGTTTCGAACTCGCACAACTGGTCTTGAAACGGGTCATACCACTTTGGATACAGAACCATAGCGGCCGCAAACAACTGCGCACGGGTCAAAGTGCGCTGCCTGCGCGGGAAGAAATGTTCGTCCTGTGTCAATCCCCAACCGGCATAGAACGGCTCGCCAAAAATGCGGGGTTTGTGCCCGGCGAGGATGGCTTCGAACCCCAATTGGGACGACAAGGTGTAAACACCAACGGCCCCTTCCAGCAAGGTCCAGGGGCTCAGCGGGGCGTCAAAGATCGTGACCCGATCGGACAAGTCCTGCTCAGAAAAATACCCGGCGCGATGCCCTGCGATCGTTTCAGGGTGGGTCTTTATCAAAACGCGCGCGCCCGGGTTTTCTTCCTGCGCTATGACAAGCATTTCACGGAACCGCGCAGCGTCGCCCTTGCTGGCGGTGACCGATGCGTCGTCGCGCGCCTGATCCACGACCAGAACATATCCGGGGTCGGGTGGCGAAAGGGCCGTATCAAACGCGGAATACTTACTGATGTGGAGCTCTTTCATACGGGTGATCCCGCCACGCGCCCTGTTGAGCAGGGCGGTATCGTCCAGCGGGTGAGAGCTCAGAAGCGTTTCAAGATCAGACGGTTGGGCCGGATCGAAGTGCAACCCGGTGCGATCTAGCAGCAGGCCCAACGGGGCCTCGCCGCTTCGTCCCGTATGCAGCGAACGTAAAAAGGCATCCTCGACCCTAAGAAGGGGCGCGTTATGCTTCTTGGCTATGTTTAGGCCGCGATGGGCCGTAGGGCTGTTGCCCCAAATGCCGACAACATCGTCCTCCCTGGGAAGGCCTAACCGAATGTCGTAGCCTGCAAGCGTCAGAATGCGGCGTATGCGCTGCCCCGTCAGAAAACCGCCGTTGTAAACAAACAGTCGGGTGCGATCAGCCCCGACCGATGTCTCGGGATACATCAGCCGCCCGTGAGCGTGGCGACGTTCGCGAAGGGTGTCAGCCCGCCCGCGATAAGGGAAATCGACTTACTCCACTGCGAGTAGGGCGCCTCGGTCACATAGATCGTGTCGTCGTCGCGAATGACAAAGTCCCGGGCCACGAATAGCCCGTTCGGGGCGGTCAGGTTCAGCAGGTAGATCATACGTTGATCCCCTTGCAGATCCGCGCGCCCCATAACCGAACGCGCGATGTCCTGCCGCTCTCGCCGCAGAACGAAAATGCCTGTGGGGTCCGAAGATAAGGACTGCAAGCCGCCAACTTGGGCAAGCGCTTCAAGCGCGGACAGGTCCTGGCTGTCAAAGGCAACACGCGACTGCCCGCCGGTCGCGCCCAATGCGATATAAGACCGTGCGTCAGCCTCAACCAGAATTCGGTCACCGCCGCGCAGGGCCACGTCCATCCGCGGGTTGCTAAACAAGTCCTCGTACCAGACCGTGCCCCGTTCGTTGCCGCGAATTAGCGTTACCAGTGCGATGTCTGACCCAACAGCAACACCACCAGCTTGGGACAGCATGCCCGTCAGGGTGCGTGTCGGGCGTTCAATCGGATAGATACCCGGTGCCCCGATGGTACCTGTGAGCGAAACGGTTGATCCGTCACCGGCGATACGACGCACTTCGACTTGCGGATCGGGCGTCTGATCCTTGAGCTCTTGGGTGATCTGCGTGCGTAACTGTTCCGGGGTGTTTCCGGCTGCACGGACACGCCCCGCATAGGGCACAAAGATAAACCCGTCGCTGTCTACCTGAACCTCGTTCAGCGCTGTGGCGGCCCCGGTTGGCCCAGTCAACAGGCCATCATCGACGTTTTCCCACACCGTCAGCCCCAACACGTCGCCTGGGCGGACTGTGTCTGCGGCCAAGCTCTGCGCACTTTGAAACGAGGCGGGAAAGCCGAATTGCGGAACTGCGGACGTAGCCTGCGCGACACGATCGTCGACTTCCACGACGAAGGCGTTGCCGCCGTTTTCAACGGAACCGGCCAGAATCTGGTTCTTGCTGGGTCCGGACTTTGGAAGTTGACACGCCGCCAGAAGGCCAAGCGCGGCCACAAGGGTAACCCCCCGCATCCAGTGGATTGGAAAGCTCTGCACTGCCGAATATCCTCAGTCTTTTTTGTTTGCGTTACGCTATCTGTTTCTTCGCGTGACTTCCAGTAACAACCTGTTCGTTTCCTTCCACTATTCTTAACTGTGGCGTCTGAGTCTCTGTCTCAGCAAGGACCGAATGGTAAGGGTCGTATGGGCTAAGCATCATGTCTGCGACGCGGCGCAGCAACTGGCGTCGACCGTATCTGGAATAGAACCCGCCCGGCACCTGACAGGTTTTCAATAGAAAATCCCGGTATACCTGATAGGCGTCGTGGTCTGGCGGATCGGGGTGGGCAAAGAACTCTGCAATGGGCTGTTCTGACACGAACTCCGGCTTGTCATAGACGGATGTGCCGAAAGTACGTATCGGGATTCCACGCCACAGCACCTGCTGACCTGCTGTCGAGTTGATCGTGACCGCGGAATTGGCGTCATCCAGCAGTTTGGCGAGTTTTCCGCCTGGGACATAATGAATCCGATCCGCGATCCCGTATTTCTTGGCAATAATGCGGGTTTTGTGCCGCAAGGGTTCGCGGTGGTTTTCCAGTGGATGCTCTTTCACGACAAGCTGGTGATGCTGGGGGGCGCCCTCTGCAAATCCTTGGATCGCGTGTTCCAGAAAGTCGGACATGCAGGAATAATCCGAGTGAGACTGAACGGAACTGTCATGTCCCAATTGAAGAAGGACCAGATGGTACGGCAATCCGCTGCTGCGCGCCCGTGCCGTGGCCCAGCGCCGTTGTATCCTGTGAAACGGCATCAGCATCAACCGTTTGAAGTACAAGCGGAATTCTTTTGAGACCGGTAAGTCTCGGTGCCGCCGGAAGTTGCTGAAACGATGGTTCAGAAACAAAAGGAACCAATGGTAGAGCGCGCCATAGAAAATGTGCTGCCGCATATCACCCCAATGCGACGGAGGCGGCGGCTTCGGCGTGTCAGAGCGATCCAGCGCCCGTTCCATCTGCTCGACTGCCAGTGTCATCAGCCGAGAATTCCCGTTAGAGCCTGAACGCTCATAGGTGATCCACCATGGTCGAAGATAACCCTCTTCGAACACATGCACCGTGACACCTCGGGCGCGCGCGATTTCTACTGCCTGGGCGTGGACGGGCCGGGTGTCTCCGTACAACACGATATCCGTGACGTTCAGAGTTTCGATAAGGTCCGCGAACCGACCCGGCCATGTGTCGACGGGATCGAGGAAGGGAATGAAACTGTTGCGGTCGAACCAGAACACTTCATCCCCGGCGTTGAAACCCACGCGCCAGACCTCAGCCCCAGTTCCGCGCAGTGCGCGGCCCAGAGCGCTGAAGAATGGGCCATGCGGCCCCTGTAGAAACAGGAACACGCGGCCATCTGCGCCGGTGGTGAGTGGTGGCATTGGTGCTGCTCGTTTCGTTTTGGTGCGGAAATTATGCCCGTTTGTATCATTCGCGGCAAGGCGGGGCTTGCCCATGCAGTCTGTTACGCTTACCTCGGCTTGGAAAACTGGTCACAGGTTAGAAGCTGAGGGTTAAAGCAATGTTTACGGGGATCGTTACAGATGTTGGCACTGTTACCGAGTTGGACCAGCAGGGCGATCTGCGGGCGCGGATCAAAACGGAATATGATACGGGCGGCATTGATATTGGCGCCTCGATTGCCAGCGATGGTGTCTGCCTGACCGTTATTGCGCTGGGCGACGATTGGTATGATGTCCAGATCAGCGCTGAAACCGTGTCGAAAACCAATCTGGACAGTTGGCAGGTTGGTAAGCGTGTCAATCTGGAGCGCGCCCTGAAGGTTGGGGATGAATTGGGCGGGCACATTGTGTCCGGTCATGTCGACGGCGTGGCCGAAGTTGTCGCGGTGGAAGACGTGGGCGACAGCACCCGCGTAACTCTGCGCGCACCCAAGGACCTGGCGCGTTTCATTGCGCCCAAGGGCTCGGTTGCACTGAATGGAACGTCTCTGACCGTCAATGACGTCGCAGGCTGCGATTTTGGCATCAACTTCATCCCGCATACCAAAGAAGTAACAACCTGGGGCGACGTTTCCGTCGGTGACAAAGTGAACCTTGAGATTGACACGCTGGCCCGTTACGTCGCGCGTTTGGCTGAAATGTCCTGACTGAAACGCCGCGTTCAGGCCGGTTCGGGGCGTTTGCAGACTGGCCTTTGCGCGCGCGGTGGTCTATCCACCCGTGCAAACTTGCTCAGCGAAAGGCTGCCCAATGAGCTTTGAAACCCCCGGACCCGTCGAAGCACAACTGCGCGACGCGATCAGCCCGATCGAAGAGATCATCGAAGAGGCGCGCAAAGGCCGGATGTATATTCTGGTCGACCACGAAGATCGTGAGAATGAAGGCGATCTGGTTATCGCTGCCGAATTCGCGGATACCGAGGCGATCAACTTCATGGCCACCCATGGGCGCGGGCTGATCTGCCTGCCGATGACTGCCGAACGCGTGGATTCGCTGGGCCTGCCGATGATGGCCGTCAACAACTCGTCCCGTCACGAAACCGCGTTCACCGTGTCGATTGAGGCGCGCGAAGGTGTCTCGACCGGCATTTCCGCCGCTGACCGCGCCCTGACCGTTGCGACTGCGATCAACGAGCAGAACACCATGGCGGCCATCGCAACCCCCGGCCATATCTTCCCCCTGCGCGCCAAGCGGGGCGGGGTGCTGGTGCGCGCGGGCCATACCGAGGCCGCTGTGGATATCTCGCGCCTGGCCGGGCTGAACCCTTCGGGCGTGATCTGCGAGATCATGAAAGCCGACGGCACAATGGCGCGTTTGCCCGATCTGGTCGAATTTGCCAAAACCCACGACATGAAAATCGGTACCATCAGCGACCTGATCACCTATCGCTCGCGCAATGACAATCTGGTGGTCGAAACCTCGCGCGAGACGGTCAATTCCGAATATGGCGGCGAGTGGGAGATGCGGATTTTCACCGACCAGACCCACGGCATTGAACACGTCGTCATGATCAAAGGCGACATCACTACGCCCGAGCCGGTCCTGACCCGCACCCACGCCCTGCACGAAGCGCCGGATATTCTGGGGCTGGGCCCCAAATCCTCGCGCGAGTTGCCCCGCGCGATGGAAAAGATCGCCGAAGAAGGGCGCGGCGTGGTTTGCCTGTTCCGGCAGCCACGCAACTCGCTTTATGCCGCCGAAGACGAAGGCCCCCGCACCATCAAGCAAACCGGTCTGGGCGCGCAGATCCTGTCCAAGATGGGCATTCAGGAACTGGTGTTGCTGACCGACTCGCCGGAAACCGTATATCTGGGGCTCGACGCGTTTGGCCTGTCCATCGTCGGCACCCGTTCCATCCTCAAGGAAGACTGATCGTGGCTGAACAAGACAAACTTGGCGTCCTGCCGACTCCGACATTCGACAAGCCGGTGAAGCTGCTGCTGGTGGTGGCCCCGTTCTATCGCGCCATCGCTGATAATATGGTCGCCGGTGCCAAGGCCGAGATCGAGGCCGCAGGCGGAACCTGTGACGTGGTCGAAGTGCCCGGCGCCTTGGAAATCCCGACGACCATCGCCATGGCAGACCGTCAGTGCAACTATGACGGCTATGTTGCGCTGGGCTGTGTCATTCGCGGCGAGACCACGCATTACGAAACGGTGTGCAACGATTCCAGCCGTGCAATTCAGTTGATGGGTCTACAGGGCCTGCTGATCGGCAACGGCATCCTGACCGTCGAGAATGACGAACAGGCCGAGGTCCGCGCCAATCCAGAAAAGATGAATAAAGGCGGCGGAGCTGCGGCTGCGGCCTTGCATCTGATCGCGCTCAGCCGTAAGTGGGGCTCTTCCAAAAAGGGCGTGGGCTTCAAGCCGCCGTCCGAGTCCATCCTAGTGGCGGGCGACAGCAACGGACCCACGACAGCATGACCCAGACAGACGCGCCGAAACCGGCCAACCAGAAACGCCTGATGAAATCCGCCGCCCGGCTTTATGCTGTGCAGGCGCTGTTCCAGATGGAGCAGTCGGGCCAGACGACCGAACAGGTTGTGAATGAGTTTCTGGATCATCGGTTCGGTGCCGTCTATGAGGGCGAGGAAATGCTGGACGGCGACATCCGCCTGTTCCGCAAACTGGTTGAAGACGCCGTGAACTATCAGGCCCCCATCGACCAGATGACCGACCGCGCGCTGGTCGCCAAATGGCCCATCGCGCGTATCGACCCGACCTTGCGTGCCGCGTTTCGCGCAGCAGGGGCCGAACTGACTCAAAGCGATACACCGCCCAAAGTCGTGATCACCGAATTCGTCGACGTGGCGCGTGCCTTCTTTCCCGAAGGAAAAGAGCCGAAGTTCGTCAACGCCGTTTTGGATCATATGGCGCGCGAAGCCCAGCCCGAGGCATTCTGACACCTTTACCCGGGCCTTACATGCGCTAACCTGAATGTCAGAGCGTTAGGAGGCCCGTCATGCCCAAACTGATCCGTCTGTATATTACTCAGGTTGCTTGGGGGTTCGTGATCTCGGCGGTGTTTGTCGGCGTCCTGCTGGCGTTTAATGTGGCCAACCTGCGCAACCTCATCACCGGATCGGATGTCGGACTGATCGCGCTGCTGATGATCTGGTTCATGAACGGGATCGTTTTTGCCGGGGTTCAATTCGCATACAAGATCATGAGCATGGCCGAAAAACCCGGCGGCCCGCGCCGTGGCTCTCCGGTTGTGCACAGCTTTGAGCCTGCTGTCGTTCGTCAGGATGCCCCCACGGGGAAATAACCAAAGCTTGGGGAAATGTGGCGGGACCGCCAGTCAACCGTGCGGTGTGATTCCCGAGGACCTGTATGTACAGGTGGGCGCCAGGTAATCAGGCCAGGACCTGAACAGAGCCAGCCCCCTCGGAATTGCTTAAGGCCACCAGAATGCTACCAATCACAAGAAGGGCAGAACCCGCCACGGGTGTAACTAGGTGTTGCTGACCGGATAAGCAAGGGGAGGCGGGTTGATTTTTGTTCGCTAATTGTTCACATTCCCCGGATGGTATTGGACTTGCAGCCCGGACAGAAACTCGCACGCGGTGTCGCGCGCCATCTCAGTGCGCATGGATTCGTCTCTGTTGAAGAGTTTGTGCCCGCGCGCGGGTTGCGTGTTGATGTTATGGGGCTGGGCCCCAAAGGTGAGCTTTGGGTGGTTGAGTGCAAGTCGAGCCGCGCGGATTATCAGTCGGATTCCAAATGGCAGGGTTATCTGGAATGGTGCGACCGGTTTTTCTGGGCCGTCGATACTGATTTTCCAACAGACCTGCTGCCTCAGGAAACCGGCCTAATTATCGCCGACGCCTACGATGCCGAGATTGTGCGCATGGCCCCCGAGGACAAGATTGCCCCCGCACGACGCAAGAAAATGATACAGAAATTTGCAACGGACGCGGCCCGCAGGCTGCACGCCCTGCGCGATCCAAGACTCTGACGGATCAGTCTTTTACCGCGCGTGCGGCTTGCGCAGCTGCTCGGATTTCATCCGCAATCTCTTCGGCTTCTTCCGGGTCAAAATCCATTGGGATTTCCAGACCGTCGGCTTCGATGAACAGGCGCACCATGCCTTGGTCGGTCGGGCCGATTTGCAGGTTGGCCTGAATGTCACGTTCGGTATTGATGCCCATATGCGCCTCCGGGGATGAGCATTCGTGCTATCGCGCAAAGGGTTGAGAATCAAGACGCTGATGCGGTCAGATGCAGTATGGACAATGCACGGATCAGACCCTTTTGCGCTTCGGATGTGCCGTGGCTGGTTGAACAGCACGGGATCCTTTATGAGCGCGATGAAGGGTTCGACAAATCCTTTGCGCGACTGGTTCAACAGATCCTTGAGGATTTCGTTGCGACCCATGATCCCGAGGTTGAGCGTGGTTGGATTGCAGAACAAGATGGTCAGCGTTTAGGCAGCATTTTCTGCGTCAGACTGGACGAAAACACTGCAAAGCTGCGCCTGTTTTTCCTTGTGCCAGAGGCCCGGGGGATGGGTCTGGGCAAACGCCTGTTGCACACATGTATGGACCACGCACGCACCGTTGGATTCAGCCAGATGTCACTGTGGACGCACGAAAGTCACCGCGCCGCGTGCGCGCTTTACAAGGCGACAGGCTGGCAATTGATGGACAGTAAACCGGTCCATTCCTTCGGCGTCGATCTTGTCGAACAAAGCTGGAAAATTCGGCTTTAATCCTCTTGCATTCCCCGGGCGCGTTCGGTAAATCGCCCCTCACGAGTGCCGCCTTAGCTCAGTTGGTTAGAGCGCTGGATTGTGGATCCAGAGGTCCCCTGTTCAAGCCAGGGAGGCGGTACCACTTTTCCCCGATTAGAGATTGGTTGTTCAGCAATCTGCGTCGTTCAAGCATGTCTTAAATAATGAAGTGGCGCGCAGGAAATCAGCGCGCCAGATTCAGTCTCAGCTTCATTTTACTGCGCTTGGCCGCGGGCAGGTGCCGGTTCAGGCGCTTGTTGACAAGGCCGAACGCCCAGATGACCACCAGTGTCAGAAGGATGAAGTAGAAGGCCAGAATTGGATAGGGAATGAAGGGGTTGAAGGTCTTGTCCGCAAAATACCCTGCGTAATACAGCGCATCGCCCCGTTGCTGCCAGACCGGGAAGGCCGAGAAGAAGACCAGCGTGGTGGCGTGGAACAGAAAGATCGCTTCGTTTGTATAGGCAGGCCACGCCAGCCGCAGCATGGTGGGCCAGATGATGCGGCGGAAGCGGGACCAACCGGTCATGCCATAAGCGTCCGCGGCCTCGATATCGCCCTTGGGGATCGAGCGCAGCGCGCCATAGAAGATTTCGCCCGAATAGGCGGCGGTGTTGAAGAACAGCACGATCAGCGCGCCCAGCCAGGCCGAGGTCAGCGCGTCAAGGAACGGAAAACTCTGTTTGAGGGACAGAAAGAAAAAATAGGCAAAGAAGAACTGGATGAACAGTGGCGAGCCCCGGAACAGAAAGATGAACCATTCCGACGGTTTGCGCAGCCATTTCTTGGTCGAGGCCTTGCCCACTGCCAGCGCCGTGGCCAGAAAGAACCCGGTGACCAGCGCCATAATCCCGAAATAGATGTTCCAGATCATGCCCGAACCGATCAGGGTGAACTGTTCGCAGAGGGTGAAGTCAGCCTTTGGGATGGCCCGTTCACCAAAACCAATCGAACGCAGGCCGTAGTCCTGAATAGTCTGGATACAGCTCATGCGGTGGTCTCCTTGCGCAGCAGCTCTCCGCCGGATGTGGCCTGACCGTGGGACAGGCGGCGCATCAGCCGTTCAAGACCGATTTCCGAGACGCGGGTCATGCCCAGATAGAACACCAGCAGGGCCAGGAAATACCACATGCGCCAATCGCCATGCGGGTATTGGGTGAATTTCGGGTTCTTGAAGGCGCCCAGTTCGCGCGCCCAATAGACGATGTCTTCGATGCCCAGCAGGAACAGCAGCGGTGTGGCTTTGATCAGCACCATCCATAGGTTCGACAGGCCGGGCAGGGCATAGACCCACATCTGGGGCACAAGGATGCGCCAGAAGGTCTGGCGGTGTGTCATCCCATAAGCCGCCGCCGTTTCCAGCTGCGCGTGTGGCACGGCGCGCATCCCGCCAAACAGGACGTTGGCGGCAAAAGCGCCGAACACGATGGAAAAGGTGATCACGGCCAGAAAGAAGCCATAGGTTTCGTGCACCCATTCAGGGGCGGTGCCCAGTGGCAGTTTCGCCGACTGACACACGATAAAGTCATTGCCCTGTCGGATCGGATCCGTCCATTCAGGGCACAGTATCTTGTGCCGTGTCCATTCAAACGCCTGATCCAGCGCGATCACGAAGAACATGAAAAACGCGATATCCGGCACGCCGCGCACGATGGCGATATAGCCCTTGCCCAACCACGTCAGCGGCAGGAAATGCGACCGGGCAGCCATGGCCCCCAGAAAGCCGAACCCCAAAGCTACGGGCGCAGTAATGGCCAACAGCAGCAGAACCTTGAAGAAGGACAGGTAGAACAGCCAATGCACGCCGTTGGTCAGATAGCAAGCGAACCAACGAACCGTGCCGAGCGTATCGGGATCAGAGCAAAACGAGAAAATGGCGGGCCTCTTTGACTGGCAAAGGCTCAGAATGCGGCGCGCCCGGTTGTCAGGCGCGCCGCAATTAGCAATTTAGAAGGTCGAGGACACTTCCCACTTGGTGATCAGTTCGTTCAGGCTGCCATCGTCCTTCATGGATTGGATGGCGGCGTTGAACTTTTCTTTCAGCTCACCGTCGGACTCGCGAATGCCCATGCCGACGCCACCGCCCAGCGGAACTTCGTCACCGACAAAGGCCAGACCCGAACCATCTTCAGTGAAGGGCACAAGGAAGGACTTGTCGGCCAGAACCGCATCAGCTTCGCCATTGCGGACAGCGGCGATGGTTTCTTCGGGGCTCGCAAACTCTACCAGAGTCGCACCGGAATCGGCGATGTAGCCAGCCTGAATGGTGCCGGTTTGCGCAGCGATCACGCCACCTGCCAGATCAACACCGTCGGACATGGCAACATAGGCCGAAGGATCTGGCGGGGTGTAGTTCTGGGTGAAGTCGATGACTTCGTCCCGCTCATCGGTGATCGACATGCCAGCGATGATGGCGTCATAGTTGCCCGAGACGAGGTTCGGGATGATCGAATCCCAGTCGTTCTTGACCCATTCGCAATCCAGGCTGGCGCGCTTGCACAGCTCGTCGCCCAACTCGCGCTCGAACCCGTCGATCTCGCCCGCGTCGTTGACGAAGTTCCACGGTGCATAAGCACCTTCCGTGCCCAGGCGGACAGTGTCCGCCATGGCCATGCCCGCGCCAAGCGCCAGCGCTGCTGTGGTCAGAATCAGGTTTTTCATTGGTAACTCCCCAGTTTAGTTCTGTCCTGATTTTAAGCCGCCTTAGTGGCGGAGAGAAAGCCCTGAAGCCGTGCGGATTCAGGGGTGGTGAAAATGTCTTCCGGCAGGCCCTCTTCCTCGATCAGCCCTTGATGCAGGAACACCACGTGGCTTGAGATATCGGCCGCCATTTTCATGTCATGGGTCACGATGATCATGGTGCGGCCCTCAGCGGCCAGATCCTTGATTACCTTGATGACTTCCTGCTCTAGCTCGGGGTCCAGTGCCGAGGTTGGCTCGTCGAACAGCAGCGCCTCGGGTTCCATGCAAAGGCCGCGCGCGATCGCGGCGCGCTGTTGCTGGCCACCTGACAGTTGCGCGGGGTAGACGTCGCATTTGTCGCCGATCCCCACTTTTTCCAGATATTTCCGCGCGCTATCCTCAACCTCAGCCTTGTCGCGGCCCAGCACGGTGACCGGGGCTTCCATGACGTTTTGCAGGATCGTCATGTGGGCCCAAAGGTTGAATTGCTGAAACACCATCGACAGGTTGGTGCGGATACGCAGAACCTGTTTTGCGTCGGCAGGGCGGCGATGATGTCCTTCGCCAGCCCAACGGACAGGTTCGCCCTTGAACAGGATTTCGCCTTGCTGACTGTCTTCCAGCAGGTTGCAGCAGCGAAGAAGGGTCGATTTTCCAGACCCGGACGACCCGATCAACGACACCACATCGCCCCGTCTGGCCGTAATATCCACCCCTTTCAGCACTTCGAGATTGCCGAAACTCTTGTGTAGGTTTTTGATCTCGATGACCGGAGTGGAATCTGTCACGGGAGCCCTGAGTGTTATTGGTGTTGGTGCGGTACTAGGGCTTAATTTTTTGAGCAATGCAATGCGCAAATGACGCGTTACCGGTCAGAAACCGTCAAAATGACCAGACGTTCTGGCCAAATCGGTCAGGGATTGAGCAACTCAGCAGCCGCCTGCGGTGGATTGGGAACAGCCAGATAATCTTTTGCGGCGAAGGGGATCAGGTCCCGCAGAAGAAGAAGGTCCCTATCCTGATCGGAAAGTCCCGCAATTGCCCTACGCGTTGCCTTTGCGATTGCGACTGCATCTTGCCCGATGGACGTGATGAAGGGCAGGGCAGGTGTCGGGGACGTTTCTTCGACCGTGCGCAGAGCAGACCCCAAGTCGGTGTGTTTCTTCAACAGCGCCCAGGTGACGGCATCCAGACAGGCATAGTCGGCACGACCATCCGCAACCGCTTGGGCCGAATGCGCGTGACCGCCAGTCCTAAGCAATTCAGACGGAAACAGGTCGTCTTTGGCAAGATGGACCATAGGAGCGGCCCATCCGGACTGCGAAAGCGCCTCGTTATACGCAAATGTTCCGTCTGCAAGCTGACCCAAACCGCGAGGGTCATCCTGCCGCGCAACAAAGACCGAACGGTAGTACCCCGAAGGGCATCCCGGCAGCCCGTAATCGGGTGTTCCGACAAGTTGCACCTTGCCGTGCAATCGCGTGCGGTAGGGCATCCCGCATGTCTGGGCAAACAGAAGGTCGGGATTCAGCCAGATATTCCAGACATCTTCATCCCGCGTCAGCCGGTCAGGACCGAAGCCAAGGTTTTCGCGAATCAAAAGCCAGAACCGATCATTCGCGGATCGAACTGCGGGCATGTCATACATGCCCAAAGCAGCGATCACGCCTTGGCTGCCTTTTGACGCGCCAGGGCCGAGTCGACATCGCTGACCCCCAGCAGGCTGACCACCAGTCGCAAGAGGGAATCTTCCTCTCCCGTGCGGTGCCCGTCGGCCAGAGCAACCGACCACAGCGCCTGAACCACGGCAAGCCGGTCTTCATATTGAACGGCTTCCTTGATCGCGCGTGTAAAGCGGACAGTGTCCGGGGCTTCGGCCTCAAGATCTTCGGCACGGGCGCGCAGGGCGGCGGCTTCAAACGGGGACAGACCATAGCGTTCGGCGGAAATACGGTCGATCCGCGCCATCTCGCTGTCGGCATAGTCGTTATCTGACCGTGCAATGCGGACCAAAAGGGCGGTCAACGCCAATCGCGCATCGTCATCGGCAAGCGGGTCGGGCTGAGGCTGCGTAAGCCGGGACAGGAAATCACTGAACATGTCGAAAGATATAGAGGCCGGCTAGGTTTCTTCCAAGCGCCTTTGCACGCGGCCACGCGCAGCTTGGCTGTCATTGAAGCTTAGGCCCATTGCGATACGGGCCTCTTCAACGATTTTCATCTCACCCTCGTCGGAATTGCCGTCAGCCAGAACAACCTCCCACAGGGCGTCCAGCGCAGCCAGTCGCTCGTGCAGGTCGGTGGTTTCGCGGATCAGTTTGCCGAACGTGTCCGTTTCAGGGGCCGCCGCGTGCAGTTTTTCACAAGTTGCGCGAACCTTTGCGGCCTCAATCGCGTTGTGTTGATACAGACGGGCAAGAATCCGATCAATCAGGCTGATTTCTTCCAGCTTATAGTCGCGATCAGCCTGCGCAACGCGCACCATCAGCGCCCCCAACGCCAATTCAGCGTCTGGGTCGGGCAGGTTCGCATGCTGTGGTGGGCGAAACGCCTGAAAGAACTTCTTCAACATGATTTTAGAATATTCCATATTTTGTAGCCCGCCAAGCACGGACTACATGTCATGGACTGGAATCGTCAAATCTCCGCCGTTTGCGGTTCAGCAGGCCAAAGGCCCGGCTATTTAGTTCAAAGCTTTAGTCGCCTGTTCCTGCAGCCACCCCAACATCTGCCTGTATGGAACGGGGCCATAGCTGATACGCGCCACACCCAGCGCCGCCAAGGTCGCGGTATCCGGCGTTCCGGGCAGGGCGATGATGTTTACAGGCAGGTCCGTCGATTCGCATAACCGCGCAATAAGTGCCTCATCTTTCAGTCCCGGCGCAAAAAAGCCGCTGGCGCCAGCATCAGCATAGGCTTTGGCGCGTGCGATTGCGTCGTCCAGCATGTCATCGTTATGTGTGTCGGGCTTGGCCTTGAGGAAAAGGTCCGTGCGCGCGTTGATAAAGGCGGGAATTCCGGCGGCATCACAGCCCTCTCGCATTGCCCGAACCCGCGCTTCCTGAGTTTCGATGTCATAGAGGTCGCTTGTACCGACAATCTGATCCTCGAAGTTGAAGCCGATCACGCCGGTTTCCAGCGCACGTTCAACATTTGCGGCCACGCCCAACACATCCGATGCATAAGCACCTTCGAAATCCAGCGTCACGGGAAGATCGACGGCGGCCACAATGCGGCGGGCATTGTCCAGCGCGGCCTCCATAGGAATGTTCTCGCCATCCCCGAACCCCTGCGCCATCGCGACCGGAGCGCTGCCCGTGGCAATCGCCTTGGCCCCGGCATCGCGCACGGCACCGGCGCTGCCAGCATCCCAAATGTTATACAGGATAACCGGGTCGCCCTTTTTGTGCAGGGCGGCAAAGGTCTCTGCGCGTTTGATCTGATCTGTCATGGCCGGTCTCCTGTCGCTGTTGACACGACAGTTAAAGGCGCAAACGGCCGATGCGTACAGATTTTTTCGCACCGGCTGTCACAAGGCAGTGATCCTGCGAATGTCAGACCAGACGAGAGGTGTCCTTGGCCGCACGTACAAACTCGCGGAACAAAGGATGCGGATCGAACGGCTTGGACTTCAGTTCGGGGTGATACTGAACACCGATGAACCACGGATGGTCCGACCATTCGACAATTTCCGGCAGACGTCCGTCAGGGGACATGCCCGAGAACTTGAGCCCGGCCTTTTCCAACTGCTCACGGTACTTGATGTCGACCTCATAGCGGTGGCGATGGCGCTCTTCGATATTGGTGCCACCGTAAACTTCGGCCACTTTCGAGCCTTCGGCCAGAACCGCATCATAGGCGCCCAGACGCATGGTGCCGCCTTTGTCGTCACCGACTTTGCGTTCCACCTTGTGATTGCCCTGAACCCATTCCTTCAGGTGATAAACCACGGGCTCAAAGCGCTTTTTGCCAGCTTCGTGGTCGAATTCTTCGGACCCGGCCTCTTTGATACCAGCCGCGTTTCGGGCTGCCTCGATTACAGCCATTTGCATGCCAAGACAGATACCCAGATAGGGGACCTTGTGCTCGCGCGCGTATTGCGCGGCCTTGATCTTGCCTTCGGTGCCACGCTCGCCAAACCCACCGGGGACAAGGATGGCGTGGAAACCTTCCAGATGCGGTGCGGCGTCTTCGGTATCGAACACCTCGGCGTCAACCCATTCGACCTTGACCTTGACGCGGTTGGCCATGCCACCATGGGTCAGAGCCTCGGCGATCGACTTATAGGCGTCTTCCAACTGAGTGTATTTTCCGACGATGGCGACCTTCACCTCGCCCTCGGCGTTGTGGATACGGTCGCTGACGTCTTCCCATTTCGCCAGATCGGGTTTTGGGGCAGGGCTGATCTGGAACGCGTCCAGAACCGCCTGATCCAGGCCTTCTTTGTGATACGCCAG
Source organism: Ruegeria sp. CJ2 (assembly GCF_056536745.1). Classification (NCBI taxonomy): domain Bacteria; kingdom Pseudomonadati; phylum Pseudomonadota; class Alphaproteobacteria; order Rhodobacterales; family Roseobacteraceae; genus Ruegeria; species Ruegeria sp. CJ2. The sequence goes on along the minus strand of NZ_JBQFQF010000002.1, from coordinate 271,919 downwards.
CGGCGCGTCATAGATCGTGCTCAGGTCCTGTGCCGCGATCACACTGTCGGGGCGCACGTTACAGAACAGGGCCAGCTTTTCACGTTCTTTCTTGGGGATTGGACCTTCCGAGCGGCAGACCAGAATGTCAGGGGCCAAACCGATTGAGCGCAGCTCTTTCACCGAGTGCTGGGTCGGCTTGGTCTTCAACTCGCCCGAGGCTTTGATGTAGGGCAGCAGCGTCAGATGCATGAACAGGCACTGGCCACGCGGCTTGTCCTGACTGAACTGGCGGATGGCCTCGAAAAAGGGCAGGCCTTCGATATCGCCCACGGTGCCGCCGATTTCGCACAGCATGAAATCAACTTCATCCTCACCAATGGCGATGAAATCCTTGATCTCATTGGTGACGTGCGGGATCACCTGAATGGTCTTGCCAAGGTAGTCTCCTCGGCGCTCTTTTTCCAACACGTTGGAATAGATCCGCCCCGAACTGACCGAGTCGGTCTTGCGTGCCGCGACCCCGGTGAACCGCTCATAGTGGCCAAGGTCCAGATCGGTTTCGGCCCCGTCATCGGTGACGAACACCTCACCATGTTCAAACGGCGACATGGTGCCGGGATCGACGTTCAGATAGGGGTCCAGCTTGCGCAGGCGAACCGAGTAGCCCCGCGCCTGCAACAAAGCGCCCAAAGCCGCCGAAGCCAGTCCTTTGCCCAAGGACGAAACCACACCACCAGTGATGAAAATAAAACGCGCCATAGTTTTTCGGCTGCTCCCGTGAGACGTCAAAATCAGCTGCCCGACGGTTCCGAAAAACCGTTGCATCACGGGACTTCACGTATAAAGGATTCGCGCCAATAGCGCAAGAGAACCGCAAGATGCTGTTGCAGTTCTCTGTCAGGTTTCTAGGTTTTGTGGATCAGTTGGCCTGCGGGATCAGCGGCGCGTTGTCGCCCTGTGTCGGAGGCAGCAGATCATCCGCCGACGGAACCGCCGGTGTGCTTTCTTCGGTTGCAGCCGGGGCAGGAACGCCCAACCGGTCGATAACCGAGCTGCCCGAGGATTTCTGAGCCGCCAGAATCGTCAGCGTGATCGACGTGACGATAAAGCACGCCGCCAGAATCCATGTGACCTTACCCAACGCAGTTGCAGCAGCGCGGCCGCTTACGGCACCGCCACCGCCGCCACCCATGCCAAGGCCACCGCCTTCGGACCGCTGCATCAGGACGACGGCGATCAGGCCCAGAGCCAGAAGAAGATGGATGATGAGAACGACGTTTTCCATGGTGGTCCTGTACAGCGTGGCGTGTATCGCGTGGTACTTATGCAAGTTTGGTTCCGGGGGCAAGTCACGAGTTTCCATCACGGTCGATGATGTGTCTCATCACGGCAAAGGGACTGGACAGATCGGCGGATGGTGACGCAACCTGCGGCCATGCCACATGACGATCACGACAACCCGCACGCCCTTTTGCCACCCGAACCTGCCTTGCGGGTGAAGGCGCTCGAGACGATTCTGACTCGTAAGGGACTGATTGATCCCGCCGCACTGGATGAGATCATCGACACCTACCAGAACAAGATAGGTCCTCAGAACGGTGCGCGGGTTGTCGCAAAGGCGTGGACGGACCCGGAATTCAAACGCGCTTTGCTTGAGGATGCGACCCCGGTTGTTGCCGATCTTGGGTTCTATGGGCGGCAGGGCGAACATATCGTGGTGGTCGAGAATACGCCCGCCCAACATAATATGGTGGTCTGTACCTTGTGCAGTTGTTACCCTTGGCCGCTGCTCGGTATTCCGCCGAGCTGGTACAAGTCCGACGCATACCGCGCGCGTGCTGTGCGAGAGCCGCGTAAGGTACTGGCCGAGTTTGGCGTCACTCTACGCTCCGAAACCGCCGTTCGCGTTTGGGATTCGACCGCCGAGATCCGCTATCTGGTTCTTCCAATGCGGCCCAAGGACACCGCATCGCTGGACGAAGACGCGCTCACCGCCTTGGTAACACGCGATAGCATGATCGGCACAGGATTGCCCAAGGTGCCGTCATGACACGGGTTCACGACATGGGCGGACGGTTCGGCGATGGTCCGGTAACCCCTGATACGGAAGACGCGCCGGTCTTTTCACACGATTGGCATGGGCGCGCGTTGGCTGTAACTCTGGCGGCTGGCTTTCTGGGCCAGTGGAACATCGACATTTCACGCCATGCGCGCGAGCGTTTGTCGCCGAAGGACTACACGCGGTTTTCCTATTACGAAAAATGGATATCTGCCTTGGCTGACTTGCTGGTAGAGCAGGGTGTTCTGACATTGGCCGACTTGAAGGGAGCGGAACAAGAAGGGCCGCATCCTCTGGCGTCGAGGGCGCTCAGAGCCGAAGCCGTCAGTGCGGCGTTGTCCAAAGGTGGTCCTGCGGACCGACCTTCAAATGTGCCTGTTCGATACAAACCCGGCCAGAGCGTTCGAACGGTTCACCCCGCCTCCAATCGTTTGGCGGTTGGAGGTCACACGCGATTGCCAGCTTACGCAGCCGGTGCGGAGGGGCGGGTTTTGCGGGTTCATGGTACGCATGTATTGCCGGACTCAAATGCGCATGGGCTTGGCGAAGCGCCCGAGGCACTCTACGCCGTAGCTTTCGCGGCATCGGAACTCTGGGCGGCACCCGAGAATCCCAAAGACGAGGTCGTCTTGGACCTCTGGCAAAGTTATCTGGAGCCATCATGAACGATTGCATCACGCATACCGCCCCTGAGCCGGTATTTGCTGAGCCATGGCACGCTCAGGTCTTTGCGGTGACGGTTGCGCTGAACGAAACGGGGCGATTCGATTGGCCGGAATGGGCGACACGATTTTCTGCCACGTTGAAGCGTCACGGTCTGAAGAAAGAGCTGGATGGTGGCGAGGACTATTTCCGCGCCTGGCTTGAGACATTAGAAGCTCTTCTGGAAGACGGTGGCGAAACCAGCGCAGGTGATATCGACGATGTTTCGATTGCGTGGGAAGAAGCGTATCTGACGACCCCTCACGGAAGCCCTGTTAAATTGAGCGCCGATTAGGGGGCTCTGCCCCCGCCGCGCGTTCCGCGCGCCTGCCCCGGGATATTTATAGCCAGATGAAGCAGGGGATCCGGTCTTCATCTGGCCCAAAATATCCCCGCCGGAGGCACCGCGCGCAGCGCGGTTCTGATCTGCGGCGAATTACCGGTTTCCCTGCCGCTTTGACCTCGTTATACGAGCCGAGTTTGATATCTCAGCGCAAAAGGACCAGATATGGCCAATGTGGTTGTTGTCGGCGCCCAGTGGGGTGACGAAGGAAAAGGCAAGATCGTCGACTGGCTCAGTGAGCGGGCAGATGTCATCGCGCGTTTTCAGGGCGGGCATAATGCCGGGCACACGCTGGTCATTGATGGAGAAGTTTACAAGCTGAACGCGCTGCCTTCAGGGGTGGTGCGAGGCGGCAAGTTAAGCGTGATCGGCAACGGTGTTGTTCTGGATCCTTGGCACTTGGTGAACGAAATTGCCTCGATCCGCAAACAGGGGGTCGAGATCACCCCGGAAACATTGATGATTGCCGAAAACACGCCGTTGATCCTGCCCATCCATGGTGAGCTGGACCGAGCGCGGGAAGAAGCGGCAAGCAAGGGTACCAAGATCGGTACCACAGGGCGCGGCATTGGTCCGGCTTATGAGGATAAGGTGGGGCGCCGCTCGGTGCGCGTTGCTGATCTAGCTGATGAGGCGACGCTTGAGGCACGGGTTGATCGGGCGCTGCAACATCATGATCCATTGCGAAAAGGTCTGGGAATCGAAGCAGTGGATCGTGACGCGCTGATCGCTCAGTTGAAAGAGATTGCCTCGGAAATCCTACCTTTCGCGGCTCCGGTCTGGAAAGTGCTGAATGAAAAGCGCAAGGCGGGGAAACGCATTCTGTTTGAAGGGGCGCAGGGGGCTCTGCTGGATATTGATTTTGGCACTTATCCTTTCGTGACGTCTTCGAACGTGATCGCAGGGCAGGCCGCAACGGGCGTGGGCATTGGGCCGGGGTCGGTGGATTTTGTTCTGGGTATTGTCAAAGCCTATACCACCCGAGTCGGAGAAGGGCCTTTCCCGACCGAGCTGGATGACGAGGACGGCCACCGTTTGGGCACTCGGGGCCATGAATTCGGCACAGTGACAGGCCGCAAACGGCGCTGCGGTTGGTTCGATGCCTGCCTTGTTCGGCAGACCTGTGCCACCAGCGGAGTGAATGGTATCTCGTTGACCAAGCTGGACGTGCTGGATGGGTTTGAGACGCTGAAAATCTGTGTGGGCTATGATCTGGATGGTGAGCGTCTGGATTATCTGCCCACCGCAGCGGATCAGCAGGCCCGCTGCAAACCGATTTATGAAGAAATGCCGGGGTGGAGCGAATCCACCGAAGGTGCGCGCAGTTGGGCAGACCTGCCGGCAAACGCCATCAAATACGTGCGCCGGGTAGAAGAACTGATCGAATGCCCGGTTGCCCTGTTGTCGACAAGCCCGGAGCGGGACGACACCATTCTGGTGACCGACCCGTTTGCAGACTGATGGGAACCGATCAGAAACCCGGTCTAAGCTACAAGGCGCGCCGGCGCTGGTCGATGGTGCTGCTTTTGATCGGTTTGCCTGCCTATATCGTGGCGGTGGTGACGATCGTGAATTGGCTCGACCGTCCGCCGATCTGGTTGGAATTGCTGGTCTATATCGTGCTTGGCGTGTTGTGGGCCCTGCCGTTTAAGTTCGTGTTCAAAGGCGTCGGTAAAGAAGATCCGGATCAGCCATCGGAATAGGCGAGGTTTCACCGCCTGCTTCCAGTCTCTGGCAAAGGCCAAGTCAGGATTGCACGCGCCAAGGCGTGATATTCGCCAGAGAGTTCTTCGGCCAGGCTGAACGGGCTTGGCCATGGTGTGGTCAGGGTGGCCTCGACCTGTCCGGTGACCAGTATCAGGTCAGCTTTGTGTTTGGCCGCCAGACGGCGCATTTTCTGGTTCGTCGCCAGGCACAGCATGTGAACCTCGCGAATGCCCCGGTTTCGGGCGGCAGCGATGATCCGAGAGAGCAGGGCGTCGCCGATTCCGCGGTCTTGCCATGAAGATTCGACCGTCATCGCAACTTCTGCCAGATAGTTGTGGCTATCGGGTACCGTCCGAAGCTCTCCTACTCCGCGCAGGCAGGAATCCGGGAAAGCCCCGAAAACAAGGGCGGCATTGTCAAAAATCCCGTCCAGATACTCTTGCACGAATTCCGGTCTGACCGGGACGCCAAACCGTGAGGTCAGAGCGTCTTCGCTTAAGTTTTTGTAATGGCTTTCTATTTTCGGTTTATCGTATATTCGAAGGCGCCGAATTGGGAGTTCATACATGGCACGACTCCTGCTTGAACGAATTGTGGAACATCAAATTATGCAGCGTTATATTACCATTTTTCTGCATCGCAGCAAAAAGGACGTTTCGTCACAATCCGGCGCTGGGGCATTAGATTGAAATGGCAAAAGAAAAGGCCGGTGCGTTGCACCGGCCCCTTAATTCTTTGGCTGTTTAAGGTCAGCCAGCGGCGCGTTCGTCATCCGGACGAAAGCCAATCTGGTTTGACGCGGCAAATCGTCCGCCGCCTGCCTTTTCGATCTTTCCGTCACGCAGCAGCTGACCGAAGGAGCGCAGGCTTTCTTCGCGGTTGAACTCGTCTTGCTTGAGCGAGCGGATTTTGTTCATCAACTGCGGGCGCGAGAATTGCTCCTGTCCTTCGATGAAAGACAGGTAAGCGGCGGCAGCCTCCAGCAGATCGGGCAGGGATTGCGCGCCTTGCTCTTGCGCGAAGGATGCAAACCCACCTTCGTCGCTTGCCGGGTCTTCATCCCCGGACGTTACACGGCGCGGCATGACAGGCCCGGTATCTTCGTCCTGAGTGTCAATGCGCTGCTCAGCCACCAGCTTCAACGGCGCCAACGTATCCGACTGCGGGCGCGGGCTGGTCACTTGAACTTCAGGGCGGCGAGGGCTGACGACCGAGGAAGTCAGATTGCGATATTCTTCTTCCTCATCGTCCGTCTCGGACTGATTTTTGCGTTCTGCTTCGGTTGCAGCTACAGCCGCGCGGAGGTGAGAATAGGTCTCGCGCTGTGTGTTCGCCGGATCGTCCATCTGAACACCGGCTTTGTCCATGAGGCGCGTCAAGTCCTGATCTGAAGCAGCTGAATCGGCCTCGGGCTCGTTCGCACGTTTGGCAAGAAACGCTTCAACCTCCGAGATTTCGCTAAGAAGGTTTTCTTCGTCCGCAGCGCTTAGAACACCTTCTTCGACGATGGTTTCTTCAACTTCGAATGCGTCATCATCCGCGGCACCGTCGCTGAGGATATTGAGGATCTCTTCGTCTGTGTCCTGTTCATCATCCGAAAGCTGAACCTCAGTTTCGGCAATCTCTTCCTCGATCGCGTCCTCGGTGGGCAACACCGGGGTTTCTTCCAGATCTTCGACGGCTTCAATCACCGCTTCAATCGACGGATCGTATTCTTCGTCGGCCTCGTCCAGTTCAGCAACCGGTTCAACGGCTTCGGTTGTGGGCAACAGGTCGTCTTCGGCAAACGGCGCGGTGTCTTCTGCTTCGAACGGCGATGGGTCGGCTTGGGCGACCTCTTCTGCCGGGGCGTCCTCCTGCAGGTCTGCTTCACTCAGCGAACCGGCTTCGAAGGCAGCAGCGACGGCATCCGAGGGACCAGCGGCCTCTCTCATAAGCGTCGTTTCCTCGTCCTCGGCGTAGATGACCGAGTTTTCGTCAGTATGGGATACGACGGCACGGATACGCTGCAGCTTAGCGGCAATGCTGTCAGCGGCTGGGGCAGAAGCGTCTTCAACCTCTTCCGCATCATCAAAGAAAACAGAATGGGCCTGCTCTGTCTCTGCGGCGCTGGGCGTTTGTTCTACCGGCGCTACTGGTTCAGACGGCGCAGCCGCAACCTCGGTCGCGCGCAACAGCAAACCGCTTTCGTTCTGGCGGGCTTCCACGTGCGTGGATGCGTCACGCTGCGCGATGCGGGCCAACATCTCGGCGTCGGGTTGAGGCGGTTCTGACCCAAAGTAGCGGTCTTCCGCAGCAAGGTCGCGAAAATACTCTGCGATGGCCTTCATCGTCTCGAAGGAATCGTCAAAGCCTTCCAAAGTGCATGAGAAGGTTCCGTAGGAAACGGTTAAAACCTTGTTATTCTGTACCATCAGACGCACGTCCTTTACAAACTACCTGAACCAACCTGCCCAGGTCCGGGCACCCCTATTGGTTCGAAACTTTGCTTATAAACCTATCATTTTGTGGTCTGAATGTGTCCAAATCCGGGAAAAATGATCAATCTTAGAAAAAATATGCCAATTGTGCGCTCTGACGAGCCAATTACGCTGGTCGGTGGCGGGCAAATTGGCCCCCGTGATCTGGAAACCGCGCTGATTCGCGCTGGCAAGATCGTGGCCGCTGACGGCGGTGCCATACCGGTGCTCGAGGCCGGACATATCCCCGAGGCCGTGATCGGCGATTTCGATTCGTTGGAAGCATCCCATAAAGCGCAGATTCCATCCGACCGTCTGTTTCCAATTCGTGAACAAGACAGCACGGACTTTGACAAGGCGGTACGCAACATCGACGCGCCGCTGATTCTGGGGGTCGGGTTTCTTGGCGGGCGGCTGGATCACCAATTGGCGGTGCTTAACGGTTTGGTCAGACGACAGGAACGGCCCTGTTTCCTGCTGGGGGAACATGAGGTCGTTTTTCACGCACCACCAGATATCCGGCTTGAACTTGCGCCGGGTGACGTCGTCTCATTGTTTCCATTTCAGCGGGTAACCGGGCAGAGCACGGGGTTGGAATGGCCAATCGACACGCTGGTGTTGGAGCCTGACGGACTGGTTGGGACATCGAACCGGGCAGTGTCTGAGGTTACGCTTTCGATGGATACGCCGGGGTTGCTGGTGATGGTTCCCCGGACGGCCTTGGATGCGGTTATGCAGGCGTTTCAGTCGGGGCAGACCGGGCGCTGGCCCGCTCGAGCAGAATGACATACAGGCCCGCCAGGACAGTAATCATAATTCCTATCGCTGCTATGCCGTCGGGCAGGTCCGAAAAGATCAGCCAACCGAACAGGGTGGCCATCGGGATCTCAAGGTACTGCATCGGGGCCAGCGTCGCCGAAGGCGCATAGCGCAGCGACCATGTCATGAACAGATGAGCGACGGTTCCAAGCAGGCCTATCGCTAATAACAGGATGTGGTTTCCTTCGGCTGGGCCGACCAGCGAAAGGTGCCAAACCTCTGTCGCAGTCCCGGCGATCAGAAGGGGCAGCATCAGTGCAGTGGCCATCGCGCCGGAAACAGCTTGAAGGGCAATCGGATCGGTTTCCTTTGCTATTTGTCGCGTGACGAGCATGAACAAGGCAAAGACAACGGCGACAACAAGGGGCAAAAGGGCTGCGGCTCCGACCTGAATGAAGCTCGGCTGGATAACCATCAGGGTCCCGACGAACCCGACAATGCAGGCCACAAGCCGCCTCAGGCCGACCTCTTCCCCCAATACGTACCGGCCCAGCAACAGCATAATGAAGGGCATGACAAAGGCGATAGCCACCGCGTCGGCCAATGGGAGATATTGCAGGGCACTGAACATCGCACTGATGCCGATGATGTGCAAAACCGTTCGAATAACCGTCAGGCGCAGAATGCGCCCTCTCATCCGCCAGTGTCGTCCCGTCAAAGCAACCAGAGGGATCAGGACCAGTGCTTGCACCGCGAAGCGGACGAAGACCAGCATCGCAACAGGCGTCGTCTCACCCAATAGCTTGGCCATCGCGTCGCCCAAGGGGGCGAGCACGCAAAACCCAAGCATCAAGATGATGCCAAAGACGGGGCGATCCTGAGTCATGTCCGCGACGCTACGGGGAACGGGGGGCCTCGGGCAAGGGCTGTACTTGGGTATAGTCCGGCCCAATGCAGACCGGAAGATCGTCATTCAGTCTGAGCCATTCCAGCTTTTCTTCGTGCGCTACATGCAGCGTCGGCTGCACTGCATTGGGATTGTCCAGCGTCGCGAGGTATAGATGCAGGATGTCGGACATGGCCTGAGATCGAAACGAGATCGGAGTGCCGCAATCGGGGCAGAAACTGCGTTCAACACCGGGCGAAGACGAAAAGGTCTTTGGGTCCTTGCCTGTCCAGCGCCACTGACCGTCGCGGATCCCGAAGTAAGCCGTCATAGGCGCGGCGCATTGGCGTCGGCAACTGTCGCAGTGGCAGGTCACGCAGGACAGGACCGGGGGGTCGACTTCAAAGGTTATCGAACCACATAGGCAATGTCCGCGCATGACGCTCCTCCGATTTTGGGGATCAGCAGTTGGGCACGTTCACGGCCAAACCACCCAAAGATGTTTCTTTGTACTTTTCATGCATATCATGCCCGGTTTGGCGCATGGTTTCGATGACGGCGTCCAGCGGGACAAAGTGGTGACCATCCCCGCGCAGTGCCAAAGACGCCGCCGATACCGCCTTGATTGCGCCCAGCCCGTTGCGTTCGATACAGGGAACCTGAACCAGCCCCGCGACCGGGTCGCAGGTCATGCCCAAGTGGTGCTCCAACGCGATTTCCGCCGCGTTTTCCACTTGCTCAGGCGTGCCACCCATTACGGCGCACAGCCCTGCCGCAGCCATTGCCGAGGCGCTGCCGACCTCGGCCTGACACCCAGCTTCGGCACCCGAGATCGACGCGTTATACTTCACCAACCCGCCAATAGCAGCGGCGGTCAGCAAAAAGTCCTCGATATGGGTTTCAGACGCACCCGGCACGTGATCGAGGTAATAGCGCAGGACCGCAGGCAACACACCGGCGGCGCCATTGGTAGGGGCCGTGACAACCTGACCACCGGCGGCATTTTCCTCGTTTACGGCCATGGCGTAAACGCTCATCCAATCGTTGATCGTGTGCGGGGCATTCAGGTTCATCCCGCGTTCAGCCTGAAGCGCGTCGTGGATACCCTTGGCGCGGCGGCGCACGCTCAGTCCGCCGGGCAGGATTCCATCGGTGTGCAGGCCGCGCTCGATACAGTCATTCATGACCTGCCACAATCTGGCGGACCCTTTGGCGAAACTGTCGGCACACCCGCGCGCGATCTCGTTGGCGCGCTTCATCTCGGCGATGCTTTTACCGCTGGCCTTGGCCATGTCCAGCATTTCGACCGCTGATTTGAACGGGAAGGGGACGGGGGCACCTTCGTCGGTGGCTTTGCCTTCGGCCAACTCTTCTTCGGTCAGGACAAATCCGCCCCCAATCGAATAGTAGACCTGCCGCAGGATTACGTCGCCCTGCGCGTCCGTGGCCATCAGGATCATTCCATTGGCGTGGCCGGGCAGGTTGTGATCGTAGTCAAAGACCAAATCCGCCTTGGGATCGAAATGCAGCGTCGGCAATCCTTCCGGGGTTACGCTGTGGGTCTCTTTGATAGCCAGCAGCGCGGCTTCGGCTTTTTCATGGTCATAAGTATCGGGAACAAACCCTGCCAGCCCCAGTATCGTCGCGCGGTCAGTCGCATGCCCAACACCGGTAAAAGCCAGAGAGCCGTGCAGCGACCCGCGCAGACCTGCAAATTCGAACGGGGAGGCGCGCATCAGGTCCAGAAAACGTGCAGCGGCCACCATCGGCCCCATTGTATGAGACGAGGACGGGCCGATGCCCACTTTGAACATATCGAAGACAGATAGGAACATATCAGGTAGCAGAGCCTTCTGGAGGGTTAGCATAAGTCGGAGACGTAAACGGTGTAACCCCCAACCCTTCGGCTTTGATGGCCGCGCGGGTCGCAGGGCGGGTTTCCAGATGCATAAGCACGTCGCGCAGGCGCGGTGTATCATGCAATTGGTACCAACTTCGGTCGGACTGCGCCGGGTAGAGAGCCATCCAGCGCATCTGACAAGCAAGGTAATACGTTAGAACCGAGGGTTTCTCGGGGTGCAGCCAATCAGGGGCTTGCTCTGCTGTGGCTTCCAGAACCTGAAGGTGCTGGCGCAATCTCTGGCGAATTCCTGCGCGCAAAGGATCTGCCTGCGCTGCCTCGATGTATTTTTCGGCATAGAAAAGGATGCGCAGGTCAGCGTGCAGAGTGTTCGATGCAAAGAACAGCCACTTCAGGAACGCAGCCCGGTCGGGGCTATTCGGCGTCGGGGCAAGTTGCGAATGGGTGTCGGCCAGCCAAAGCAAAATCGCGGCCGTTTCAAAAATCGGGCCCTGAGGGGTTTCGAGCACTGGAATCAGGCCGTTGGGATTCAGCGCACGATAGGCCGCACCGTCCTGTGCATTCTGACTGCGATCGACCAGAGCCGTATCGTAGGGTAGGCCCATCTCTTCCATCGCCAGCCGGATCACCAGCGAGGCGTTGTCGGGGGCATAGTGCAGACGGTAGCGCGCGTTCATAACGCCTGTGTACACCGCGGGGGGACAGGCAAAACCCTCGATTGCGACGTTTCCAATCGGAAACGCGTAGTTTTGCGCCTTGCAAGCTTTGTGAAATATTTTATTCGCTCTCGCAGTTGCCGTGGGCATTCCGTATAAGTCCGGCAGCAAAATAAGGATTTACGGCGATGATCGGAGAGTTGTCACCCATCGACAAAGCCAAATATGTTGCCGCGCGCCGCGCTGCCGACATGGTGCAGGACGGCATGCGCGTCGGGCTGGGAACCGGGTCGACTGCGGACTGGATGGTGCGTCGGCTGGGTGAACGGGTGCAGCAAGAGGGCCTTAAGATCAAGGGCGTGCCAACCTCGACCCGCACGGCGCAATTGGCGCGCGAGGTTGGGATTGACGTCGCTTCTCTGGATCAGGCTGGATGGCTGGATATAACCATTGATGGCGCGGATGAGTTTGACGGTGAACTGAACCTCATCAAAGGCGGTGGTGGTGCGCTGTTGCAGGAAAAGATCGTCGCCACAGCCAGCGATCAGATGGTCGTGATCGCAGATGCCGGCAAAGAGGTTGAAACGCTGGGCGCGTTTCCCCTTCCGATCGAAGTCATTCCATTTGGCTGGCAAACCACGCGCACATTGATCGAGGAAGTGCTGGATACGATGGATGTGTTGGGCACCTCGACTGCACTGCGGATGCTTGGCCAGGCGCCCTATGTCACCGATGAGGGGAACCACATTCTGGATCTGCACCTGCAGCGCATTGGGAATGCGCGTCAGTTGGCCTTGGTTCTAAACCAGGTCCCCGGCGTGGTCGAGAACGGGTTGTTCGTGGATATCTGTGACAAGGTTGTGATCGGCTACGGGGATGGCCGGGTCGAGCTGCGCGATATCAACGAAGGGACAACCGAAATGGATCACCCCACAGAAGGCGGTGAAAACCTGTTCGCCGATCTTGCGGATTAACACGGTGGGCAAAGCTGAACTTCGCGCGATTGCAACGAATTCAGTGAACTTTCTGAAACATCAAGGGTTGGCAGTTTGGTAATCGACCCCAGATACTCAACGAATTTTGGCTAGAAAGAACAAGGGAACTCAGGATGAGCTTTGACTATGATCTGTTTGTCATCGGCGGAGGCTCGGGCGGGGTCCGCGCGGCGCGTGTTGCAGCCGGGGAAACCGGGGCAAAAGTCGCACTTGCAGAAGAAGACCGCTATGGCGGTACATGTGTCATCCGGGGATGCGTGCCCAAAAAACTGATGGTGTTTGCCAGTGAATTCTCTGGCATGGTTGATGACGCGCAGGCCTATGGCTGGGATATCCAGCCCGGTGCGTTCAACTGGAACACCTTTCACGACAAGCTGGTCGCTGAACTTGATCGACTCGAAGGTATTTACCGCAATATCCTGAAGAACAATGGCGTCGAAAGCTTTGACCAGCGCGCTCATGTTGTTGACCCGCATACCGTTGAATTGGCGGACGGAACCCGCAAGACCGCCAAGCATATCCTGATCGCCACTGGCGGTCGCCCGGTTGTGCCGGAGTTTCCGGGGTCGGACCTGGCGATCACGTCGAACGAGATTTTCCATCTGGAGAAACTGCCCGAAAGCATTCTGATTGTCGGCGGCGGCTATATTGCCAGCGAATTCGCCGGGATCATGAACGGGTTGGGCGTGAAGACCACTCAGTTCTACCGGGGCGCGCAAATCCTGCGGGGCTTTGATGAAGAAGCCCGTGGTCTGATCTGCGAAGAGATGCGCCAGAATGGTATAGATGTCCGCTTGGGCACCAATGTGCTTGAGATGACCAAAGAGGGCGAACAGATCCGCGTGAAAGCCACCGACGGCACCGAGGACCGGTTCGACGTGGTCATGTACGCAACAGGCCGTGCCCCCAATGCCGACGATCTTGGTCTCGAGGCGCTGGGCGTTGCACGCGGTCGCAAGGGCGAAATCGTTGTTGACGAATACAGCCAGACCGCTGTGCCTTCGATCTATGCCATTGGGGATGTGACCGACCGGGTGAACCTGACGCCGGTTGCGATTCGCGAAGGTATGGCTTTTGTCGAAACGGTCTTCAAAGGCAACCCGACCCCGGTAGATCACGAGCTGATCCCAACGGCGATCTTCACACAACCCGAAATGGGAACCGTCGGCCTAAGTGAAGAAGAGGCCGCCGCCCAGGAACCGATCGAGGTTTATGCCACGTCGTTCAAACCCATGCAGAAGGCTTTTGCAGGTGGAACGCAGCGGGTTTTGATGAAGCTGATCGTCAGTCAGGAAACCCGTAAGGTGCTGGGATGTCATATCGTGGCACCGGGCGCGGGCGAGATGATCCAGCTTGCCGGTATCGCCGTTAAAATGGGCGCCACCAAAGAGGATTTCGACCGCACCGTCGCCGTTCACCCGGTCATGGCAGAAGAGCTGGTGACAATGCGGCAACCTGTACGCACTGCTTGATTTGCAACTGCGCGCACACAAGTTACAAGGGAACCCGTGATCACACGGTCCAACACAAGGGAATATATACATATGGCGGGCAACAGCGGCGGCCCCTGGGGGGGCGGAGGCTCTTCTGGTGGCGGAGGAAATCGGGGTAACAACGGGAACGGGCAACGCCCGCCCGAAGGCGACGGCCCGCAGATCCCCGAGATCGACGAGTTGATGAAAAAAGGTCAGGAACAACTGCGTGTCCTTATGGGCGGACGTGGCGGCTCTGGCCGTGGCGGAAACGGTAAAGGCTCGGGCGGCGGCGGTCCCATCTTTACCAAGGGAACCGTTCTGATCGGTCTTGTGGTTGGTGCAGTCCTGTGGGGCGCGGCAAGTTTCTATACCGTCAAACCGGAAGAACAGTCGGTTGAACTGTTTTTGGGTGAGTTTTCGGCCGTCGGTAATCCGGGTCTGAACTTTGCGCCTTGGCCCTTTGTTACGGCTGAGGTTATTCCGGTAACGCGCGAACAAACCGAAGATATGGGCGGTACGCGCGGCAGCGATGATGGCCTGATGTTGACCGGTGACGAAAACGTGGTCGACATCGACTATCAGGTTGTTTGGAACATCAGCGACCCCGCCAGGTTCCTCTTTAACCTGCGTGACCCACGCCAGACGATCCGCGCCGTGTCGGAATCGGCCATGCGTGAGATTATTGCGCAAAGCGAGCTGGCGCCGATCCTGAACCGGGACCGTGGTGTCATTGCCGAACGCCTGCAGGAACTGATTCAAACAACGATGGACAGCTACGATTCGGGCGTGAACATCATCCGCGTCAACTTTGACAAGGCCGACCCGCCGCAGGACGTGATCGCCGCCTTCCGTGACGTTCAGGCCGCCGCGCAGGAACGTGACCGTCTGCAGAACGTGGCCGACGCCTATGCCAACCGCGTTCTCGCGGAAGCACGTGGTGAAGCCGCGCAGGTTCTGGAAGAGGCCGAAGCCTACCGCGCGCAGCAGATCAACAGCGCGCAGGGTGAAGCCAGCCGCTTTAGCGCGGTTCTTGAGGAATATTCCAAAGCTCCGGACGTGACGCGCAAGCGTCTGTATCTGGAACGGATGGAACAGGTGCTTGGCGACGTGGACAAGATCATTCTGGACGAAAACTCGACCGGTCAGGGGCAGGGCGTCGTGCCTTACCTGCCGCTCAACGAGTTGCGCCGCAATCAGGCTGAGGAGAGCAACTGATGCGTAAATCACCCCTTATCCTCATTGCCTTGGTGATCATTGGCGTGGTCGGTCTGTCTTCGATTTTTATCGTGGACGAACGTGAACGCGCGCTGGTCCTTCAATTTGGTCGCGTGGTCGCCGTCAAAGAAGAACCCGGACTGGCTTTCAAAATTCCGTTGATTCAGGACGTCGTCCGCTATGACGACCGCATCCTTTCGATCGACGTGCAGCCGCTTGAGGTTACGCCCTTGGATGACCGTCGTCTGGTGGTCGATGCCTTTGCTCGCTACCGGATTTCCGATCTGGAGCAGTTCCGTCAGGCCGTTGGTGTCGGCGGCATTCCGGTGGCCGAAGATCGTCTGGACCGTATCCTGCGCGCCGAAACGCGTGAGGTTCTGGGTTCGGTCTCGTCCCGCGACATCCTGAGCTCGGACCGTGCCGCGCTGATGCTGCGTATCCGCAACAGTGCGATTGCCGAAGCCCGTGCGCTGGGCGTCAACGTGATCGACGTGCGATTGAAGGCGACCGACCTGCCGCAGGCCAACCTCGAAGCCACCTTCGACCGGATGAAGGCGGAACGTGAGCGTGAGGCGACCGACGAACGCGCCCGTGGTAACGAGGCGGCGCAGCGTGTGCGCGCGCAAGCTGACCGTACCGTGGTCGAGCTGGTTTCGGACGCCAACCGTGAGGCCGAGATCATCCGCGGTGAGGCCGACGCCGAACGCAACGCGATCTTCGCCGAAGCGTTTGGCAAGGACCCCGAGTTCTTTGAGTTCTACCGGTCTCTCTCAGCTTACGAGCGCGCGTTGGGCGGTAGCAACAGCTCGATGGTTCTCAGCCCGGATTCAGAGTTCTTCAACTATCTGAAGTCACCTACAGGGCAGGCATCCCGGTAATGGGTATGATCCTTCTGGCCTTTGGGCTGGTACTGACTGTCGAGGGGCTGGCCTATGCGCTGGCCCCTTCGCTTATTGAACGGATGCTGGAAGCCCTACGATCACTGCCTGAACAGGCTCGACGGCTGGCTGGGCTGCTGTGCGTGGTCAGCGGCTTTATCCTGCTTTGGGGCGCGTATCAGGTCGGGTTTTAGTGCCGTGGTTTCAATTGCAGGTGATTTCCCCGCGATCCTCAGTTGCGGGCCTGATTAAACCGACTACATTGGTTGCCAAGAGGGGGGCGTTCACACGCGATCCCACAGAATTGACGACAAGGAGTACCCAAGTGCAGGCACAAGCGCGCAGTATTTCCGTCCGAGCGGACGACAGTGTTGGTTTTTTGCGGCTGATGTGGCTGGCATTCGCGGGGATGTTGATAATCCTGGCTCAGACATCGGTGGCTTTCGCGCGCGGGGAAAGCCTTGCGCCGTTGGCGGAAAAGATCAGCCCGGCGGTGGTGAACATCACCACCTCGACCCTGATCGAAAATCAGACCGGACCGCAGGGGATCGTTCCCGAAGGCTCACCGTTCGAGGATTTTTTCCGAGAGTTTCAGGATCGCGACAATAATGGCGAGAACGCTCCGCGACGTAGCAACGCTCTGGGCTCGGGATTCGTGATCTCTGAGGACGGCTATATCGTCACCAACAACCACGTGATCGCCGAAGCGGATGAGATTCTGATCGAATTCTTTCCGGGCGACGGGCAGCCCAAGAAGGAATTGCCCGCCAAGGTAATTGGTACAGACGACAAAACCGATATCGCGCTGCTCAAGGTCGAGGCGACAGGGCCGCTGCAATATGTCAAATTTGGCGACAGCGACGTGGCCCGTGTGGGTGACTGGGTGATTGCGATGGGCAACCCCTTGGGGCAGGGATTTTCGGTTTCGGCCGGGATCGTGTCGGCCCGTAACCGCGCGCTGAGTGGATCTTATGACGACTACATCCAGACCGATGCGGCGATTAACCGGGGTAATTCGGGCGGGCCGCTGTTCAACATGGATGGCGAGGTGATCGGTGTGAATACGGCCATCCTGTCACCCAATGGTGGCTCGATCGGGATCGGGTTTTCGATGGCATCGAATGTTGTCGTGAAGGTCGTGGATCAACTGCGTGAGTTTGGCGAAACCCGCCGCGGCTGGTTGGGTGTGCGCATTCAGGACGTGACCGAGGATATGGCCGAAGCCATGGGGCTGGACAAACCTGGGGGCGCATTGATCAGTGACGTGCCGGACGGACCGGCAAAGGACGCCGGATTGCTGGCTGGTGACGTGATCCTCAGTTTCGATGGGGTTGAGGTCGAAGATACGCGCGGCCTTGTTCGTCAGGTTGGCGAAACCACGGTGGGCAAGTCGGTTCGCGTGGTCGTGCACCGGGATGGTGGAACGCAAACCGTTCTGGTGACCTTGGGACGGCGTGAAGACGCAGAGCGGTCCGAGGACGATGAGGAAGAAACGTCAGAAGCACCGGTTGAGGAAAATGCCGACATACTTGGGCTTACGATCTCGCCTTTGACGGATGAGATGCGTACCGACATGGGCTTGGATGAAAACGCCGAAGGGTTGGTTGTAACTCAGGTCGACGAAGCCTCGGAAGCCTATGCCAAGGGTTTGCGTTCGGGTGACCTCATTACCGAGGCCGGCCAGCAAAAGGTGACATCGTTCGAAGATCTGGAAGCACGGATGGACGAAGCGCGAGAGGCCGGGCGAAAATCCCTGCTGCTTTTGGTGCGCCGTGGCGGTGACCCTCGCTTTGTGGCGCTCAGCCTGGAAGAGTGAAAATCGGACCTACCTGAATGAAAGGGCCGGGGCGTTTGCTCCGGCCTTTTTCTGTTCCGCAAAGAAGTGAGCCACACGCCGGGGAAGGCGCGTGGCTCTGATACAGGGAGAGGTCAGTGGACAGATATCGGGGATGATTCTCTGACCTCCTACGGTAACAACTATGAAGATAGTCTTAACGGACGCGGTCGTATGTGAAGCAGGTCACAACGGATCAGATCAAATCGGATTCCGCCAATTCCCGCAGGGCTTCGAAATCATGGATCATCAGGCCGCCGCGTGATGCCTCGACCACATTATCGCGCTTCCAGGTCGAGATCGTTTTGGAGACCGCTTCCCGCGTCGCGCCAACGAACTCAGCCAGTTCGCTTTGCGACAGGGTGATCCGTTTGGCAGGGTCGTCCTGAAGGCCGGACAGGTGCAGCAGCTTACGTGCCAAACGAATGGGCATTGGCAGAAAGACCTGCTCATTCATCTGCGACCCCATCCAGCGCATACGCAATCCCGCAAGGCGGATCAAATCGACCGCAAGATCGGGGTGCTGACGGATTTGGTTCATAACGTCGCTGCGCCGCACGCGTAGAACGCGGGACGGTTCGGCCGCCGCAATCGTGGCGGTGCGCGGTCCGTTGTCGAACAAGGCGATTTCACCGAAGATTTCGCCTGGCTTCATCAGGCTCAACGACAGTTTTCGACCACTCATGGCCAGAAAAGACACTTCCAGCGTGCCTTCACTGAGGGCGTAAAGAGAGTCTCCTTCGTCGCCTTGTTCAAACAGGATCTCACCCTGTTCAAGCGATATTTCCGTCGCCTGAGCAGAAAGCATGGCCCTGAGCCTGTCAGATGCCTCGGCCAGAAAGCCGCTGTTTGGGATGGCCGTCATGTGGATGTGGTGCTCCGGCTGCCAATGGTGAGTGGTCCCACAACTTTCCACAGCTATGACGTTTAGCCAAGGATTTTATGCGATTTCCGAAAGTTGACTATCCGTTGACGCTCCACAGGACTGGTTCGAACACCCTGTTTACTGATGGTCGGGGTCGTCCATATAGCTTTGCAGCATGCTGAACTGAAGCATCAGAAAGACCATCAATGCGATCGGAAACCCGAACGTCTCGATCTTGACCCACAGGTCGGTGGACATGGTGCGCCAGACCAATTCGTTGGCCACGGCGAGAACTGCAAAGCACCCGCACAGGCGACGCGTGAGGATCATCCAGCCCTCGTTTCGCATGGGAAGCATTTCGTCGAGGACATAGGCCAGATAGGATTTCCCCTGCAGCAGCCCAATGCCAAGGATGACTGAAAAGAACCCGTAGACCAGCGTAGTTTTCATCTTGAAGAACCGTTCGTCATTGAACCAGGCTGTCAGGCCCCCAAAGAAAATGACCATGAAGGCGGTGAAGATCTGCATCCGGCTGAGTTTCCCGGTCAGATACCAGAGCACGGCCATTGCAGACAGCATCAGCGGCACGAAGATGATGGTCGCGACGATGAACCCGGAATATTCGGTTCCGGCAAATTCGAAACTGTCATCCCGCAAGCGCAGGTAGATGAAGAAAAAGGCCAGCGGAGGGCCAAGTTCCAGCACCTGCTTTAGAAATGGATTGATTTCTTTCTTGCCTGTCATGTCAGTTTCCTGCTGTTTACCCGCCCATTTCAACTATTACGGCGCCCAATGCAATCAATGCCATCAAAGCGATCCGTCTTGGCCCGACGGTTTCCTTCAGAATCAGCCAGCCGATCAGGGCGGCAAAGACGGTCGAGGTTTCTCGCAGAACGGCCGCCTCGCCAACCTTGTCCAGTCGCGTCGCCAGCATGATAGAGCCAAAGGACAGCGGGGCAGTAATGCCGCCAGCCAGACCGCGCAGCATCAGGGGGCCGATAGCAGGCCGGTTGATCATGGCACGCCATCTCAGGAAGGCGTAGAACGGCAAGGTGGCGCCGTCGATCATGAAGAACCAGGCCAAGAAGGTGAAAGGGTCGGCGGTCGCGCGTATGCCATAAGCGTCATAGGTTGTGTAAAGCGCAACGAACAATCCGGTGGCGATTGCCAGCGTCAGGGCGATCCCGAGCGTTTCGCGGTTGGTTTCGAGAAAGCGGAAGTTATAGGCCGCCAGTCCGAATATCCCGGCCAGCAAAACCGCGACACCCAGCCATTGGACGCCGGTAAAGGTCTCACCGAACAGCAGGTAGGCGCCGATAACGGTGAACAGGGGGCCGGTTCCACGGACGACCGGGTAAACGACCGTATAAGATCCCTTAGTATAGGCCATGGCCTGTAGAATTTTATAGATGATGTGAATCAGCCAAACGACGGCGAAAATGGGCCACATATAGGGTTCTGGCCACGGCACGATAAAAAAGGCAAAAGGCGCGGCCATCAGGCAGTAACACGCGTCGATGGCTCCGCGGGACAGCCAGGGATCGTGCCGGCCCTTCTGTAGCGCTCCGAAGGCCGCGTGCAGGAACGCCGCCATCAAAGCCAGTCCCAGCGCGAGCTGGTGGCCTGCTTCGGTGCCTTCGAGTGAGATCAGCCAGTCGCTCAAGTGTCAGATCTTTGTGTTGGGAGGAGAGGGTGGGGGGCTGTCTGCCCCCCACACCCCCCGAGGATATTTTTAGCCAGATGAAGGGGCGGATCAGCCTTGGTCAAGGCCGGTAAGGGCGGCGGCGAATTCTTCGGGGTCAAATGGGGCGAGATCGTCGATCTGCTCCCCAACGCCGATCGCGTGGATCGGCAGGCCAAACTTGTCCGCGAGCGCCACCAAGACACCGCCCTTGGCCGTGCCATCCAGTTTGGTCATCACAAGGCCAGAGACATCGGCGAGGTTACGGAACGTCTCGACCTGACTGAGCGCGTTTTGCCCGGTGGTCGCGTCCAGCACCAAAAGCGTATTATGCGGAGCGGTTTCGTCGACTTTGCGGATGACGCGGACGATTTTGGCGAGTTCTTCCATCAAATCGGCGCGGTTTTGCAGGCGGCCTGCGGTGTCGATCATCAACAGGTCTGCTCGGTCCTTTTGCGCGCGCGTGAGGGCGTCAAACGCGAGAGAGGCGGGGTCGGAGCCTTCGGGGGCGGTAAGGACGGGCACGCCGGCGCGGTCTCCCCAGACCTGAAGCTGTTCGACGGCGGCGGCCCGGAACGTATCGCCTGCGGCAATCACAACCTTTTTGCCTGCAGCTTTGAACTGGCTGGCGAGTTTTCCGATTGTTGTGGTCTTACCGGATCCGTTGACGCCGACCACAAGCACCACCTGCGGGCGCTTGGGGTAGATGGGCAGCGGTTTGGCGACAGGCTCCATCACGCGGGAAACTTCCTGTGCCAGAAGCTGCTTGATCTCTTGGGCTGAAAGTTTACGGCCAAAACGCCCTTCGGCCATGTTTGAGGTGACGCGCAGGGCGGTGTCCACGCCCATATCCGAGGCGATCAGCAGTTCTTCGAGCTGTTCCAGCATGTCGTCGTCAAGGGTGCGGCGAACGGCGGTCTTGGCCTCGCTCCGGCTGAACATGCGTGCCAGAACACCTTTGGACGGAGCTGCCTCGGGCGGCGGGGGGACTGGCATTGGATCGACCGGGGCCGGTTCAGGGGTCTCAACAGGTTGGGGTTCAGGCTGCGGCTGCGGGACTTCCGGTACGGGTTCTGGTTGAGGCTCTGGCTCGGGAATGACTGGGTCAGGGGTTGCCGTTTCTTCGCCGCCATCTTCGACGATGGCGTCCAGCCCCTGTTCGAGGCGGGACGAGGATTTGAACAGCTTGTCCTTGAGCTTTGAGAAAAACGCCATTTTTGGTCTCCGCAGATGTTCCTCTCACCTAATGCGGAATTGACCCAGTTGCAAAGGGTCACAGCAAGGCAGTCAGCAGCCCGGCCTGAGCACCCCAATACAGTATCCACACCATGTAAGGGGTGAAGCGGAGGCTTGGATGGTTTTGGGGCAGCAGGAACTTTTCCGTCGCCAGGATCAGGTCGGAGGCGATGAAGGCCAGCGCTGCGGGCAACGCCCAACGCAAAGGGCCGATCTCGGGTACTGCCAGTACCGCCAGACCCATGCCGAGGATAATTGGGATATACCCCAGGACGGGTCCCTTCAACTCTCCGGCGCGCGGGGCGAGCAAGGTTGCGGCAACGATGCCTAATATGATCTGGGACCAGAAGAAACCGGGCCTGTCGAAGATAAGTGCCGTTTCGCTGGACGGGTGGGACAAAAACAAAGCGATATAGGCCAGATGTCCTGCGGCAAAGGCGCCGATACCGGCCATGAATGTGGCGTCGGAGTCCCGAGACAGCAGCGCGTCGCCGATGGCACAGAAGGACAGTGCCACGGTCAGCAATAGGGGCGCACCTTGTAGTATCGCAATCACCGCGAGGACTGCGACCGACAGCGTCTTTAGGACAGACCTCAACCCATTTGCGGGTTTTGGTGTCATCGGCAAATAGGCCAGTGCACAGGCCGCGGCGATCAGGAACAAGGCTGTCATTTGGTGGCACCCCCCGTGTTTTGTTTTTTGTGCAGCGTCGCCGGGAACGCGGCAATAGCTCAACCGGTTACGTTGGGTAAGCATGGTGTTGCGCGCAGAGTTGGCGTTGCTCCACCACATCTGCCAAAATGATCTTATGCTGAGGTCTATCGCGATTCTTATGGCAATGTCCGGTCCGGTTATGGGCGCGGAGCCTGGTCTTTCAGGTTCGGAATTTGACGCATACACACGCGGGAAAACTCTGTTCTACGGGTTTCAAGGGCAGGTATACGGGGTTGAGCGTTACCTGCCAAACCGCAGAGTTATCTGGTCTTTTCTGGATGGGGACTGCAAGGAAGGCGTCTGGTACGAACAGAATGGCCAGATTTGTTTTCTTTATGAAGATCGTCTGGACCCGCAATGTTGGTTGTTCACGGAATCCGGCAACGGCTTGATTGCCCAGTTCGAGGGGAACCCGGACCGAACCGAGCTGTACGAGGCTGATGAGATCGACGAAGAAATGGTCTGCTACGGTCCCGATGTCGGCGTTTAGTACCCCGTCAAAACAGTGATCCCTGATCCGGCGTGTCCTTGGTCGGAGATTTCTTCTGCGGGGGACGCGACGGGTTTGCCTGACCAGTGTTTAGTGTGCCATCCGCGAACTCGATCTCGAAGGCTGCGTGCTTTCCAGCCTGTTCTTTGGTCGTCAGGACCTGGCCTTCTGCGCGCACCACTGCATAGCCTCTTTCCAACGTCGCTTTGTAGCTGAGTGTTTCGCGCAGCCGGTCTGTGGCCTCAAGGTGCTGGCGCATCCGGTCGAGCCTTGCGGTCTGTGCGATGTTCAGACGTTCAGCCAGTCGCGCGACGTTGTTTCGCTGCGTTTCGATTTCACGTTGGATCGGCCGCAGGGACAGCCGGGAGGACAGGTTGCGAACAGCTTCTTGCCGGGCTGCCACCAGATTGCGCAGCGTAGACGGACGCAGATGTGCAGAGATTTCCACGACGCGCAAACGGCGGTTTTGAACACTGCGACCAAGCGCCGGGGCCAGCCTATCTGCAACAAGATCAAGGCGTTGGCGCGGGGTATTCAACAAAGTGTCCGGGCGTGGCAAGGCGCGCGACAGATCGCGCAAACGCTGGGCGCGGCGTTGAACCGCGTCGCTGGCTGAGCGGGACAGGCGCGCGCCTTGCTCTCCGGTCCAGGCCAGCAGCTCCATCCGCACGGGCACGGCGAGTTCGGCGGCGGCGGTGGGTGTGGGCGCACGTCGGTCCGAGACGAAGTCGATCAGTGTTGTATCGGTCTCGTGCCCTACGGCTGAAATCAGCGGGATGTCCGAGGCGGCGGTGGCACGCGCGACGGCCTCTTCGTTGAACCCCCACAGGTCTTCGATCGAGCCACCACCACGCGCGACGATGATCAGGTCGGGGCGCGGCAGGGCGCCTCCGGGCGTGAGTTGGTTGAAACCGTTGATTGCGTTGGCCACTTCGGGCGCGCAGTTCGATCCTTGCACGGCGACGGGCCAGATCAGCACCTTGCGCGGAAACCGGTCGCGCAGGCGGTGTAGGATATCTCGGATTACCGCGCCGGATGGTGAGGTCACCACGCCGATGATCTGCGGCAGGTAAGGCAGGGGTTTCTTGCGTTCAGGCGCGAACAGCCCTTCGACCTCAAGCTGTTTCTTGCGCTTTTCCAGCAGCGCCATCAGTGCGCCTTGGCCTGCGACGGCGACCTCATCGACGTTCAGGTTGTATTTCGATTGCGCGCCGAATGCGGTCAGGCGGCCGGTGACGACAACTTCCAACCCTTCTTCGGGCACCACGGACAGGCCCGAGATCTGGCCTTTCCACGTGGTACAGGCCAGCACGTTCCGGTCATCCTTGATGTCATAGTACAGATGGCCCGAGCGCGCCTTGAACACGCGTCCGACCTCACCGCGCACACGGATTCGGCCAAATGCGCCTTCCAACGTGCGCTTTACCTCTCCTGAGATGTCCGAAACGGTGTATTCGGGGGTGTTTTGGCCGGGAATGGGGTCGTCAAGCAGGTCGGACATTTCAGCGCCTTGTGTCAAATGCCTGCCCAGCTTAGAACGCGCGGAAGGCGAGGCCAAGCAGATCGGAGAGCAGTCATGAACATCCTTATTCTCGGCAGCGGGGGACGCGAGCACAGCCTGGCCTGGGCAGTGATGCAGAACCCAAAATGCGACCGTCTGATCGTGGCGCCGGGAAATGCCGGGATCGCGCAGATTGCTGATTGCGCGGCGCTGGATATCGAAAATGGTGGCGCCGTTGTCAGCTTTGCCGAGGAAAACGCGATTGATTTCGTCATCGTCGGTCCCGAGGCACCTTTGGCCGCCGGGGTAGCGGATCGGTTGCGAGAGGCAGGCGTTCTGGTTTTTGGCCCATCGGCAGAGGCGGCGCGGTTGGAAGCGTCCAAGAGCTTTACCAAGGAGATTTGCGATGCCGCTGGTGCTCCGACGGCGGCCTATGCGCGGTTTACCGAAGCTGAACCCGCCAAGGCTTATATCCGCGCGCAGGGTGCGCCGATTGTGGTCAAAGCCGACGGTCTGGCCGCCGGTAAGGGCGTGATCGTTGCCATGGATGAGCTAACCGCGCTGGAGGCGATCGACGATATGTTCGGTGGCGCTTTTGGCGGGGCAGGCGCAGAGGTTGTCATCGAAGAGTTCATGGAGGGCGAGGAGGCTTCACTGTTCGTGCTTTGTGACGGCGAAAATATCCTGTCGGTTGGCACGGCGCAGGACCACAAACGCGTTGGCGAAGGTGATACTGGCCTCAATACGGGTGGAATGGGGGCGTATTCTCCGGCTCCCGTTCTAAGCGCCGAGGTTGAGGCGCGCGCAATGGATGAAATCGTGCGGCCGACGATGGATGAGATGAAACGGCGCGGAACACCTTTTCAGGGCGTGCTTTACGCGGGTCTCATGATTAAGGACGGACAGCCGAGGCTGGTGGAATACAACGTGCGCTTTGGGGACCCGGAGTGCCAGGTGCTGATGATGCGTCTGGGCGCGCAGGTGATGGACCTGATGCACGCGGCGGCCGAGGGGCGGTTGGCAGAAGCGCGCGTGAATTGGGCGGATGATCATGCGATCACCGTCGTCATGGCGGCGAACGGGTATCCGGGGACTTATGAAAAGGGGAGCGTGATCAACGGCTTGGATGCGCTTCCTGAAGACAGCAAGAACATGGTCTTCCATGCGGGAACCAAAGCTGAGGATGGTCGAATTCTGGCGACGGGAGGTCGCGTGTTGAACGTGACGGCACGGGGGGAAACCCTGCAGGACGCGCGCGACCGGGCTTATGAGATGGTGGACGGGATTGACTGGCCCGGCGGATTTTTTCGCCGAGATATCGGCTGGCGGGCGTTGTAATCCAATTGCCGGGCTGCGCCCGTCTTGATTTCTTGGGACGAGGGGCGCTGCCCCTCGCGCTCCCCGGGATATTTTTAGCCAGATGAAGGGCGGATCAGCAGCTCAGGGTTTGGGTAAGGGTCTTGCGATCTTTGAGTGGACCGAGATCGGTTTTTACCCAGCCGTTTTTAAAGGTGACACTGATGATGCGGGACCAGTCGGCGCTGGCCAGGATCAGTGCAGGACCTGTCGCACAATAGACTAGACCGCCAGCGATAAATGCATCGCCGATACGGTGATTGGTCAGGCCGGGAAGAGTTGCGATTTCAGTAAGTTTGCCGTCCGAGTAGCGCCAGATGCGTAGGGTTTTGGCCAAGTGTGGGCGATCTACATAGGCGATTTCGATTTGGCCGTCATTGTCCAGATCCCAAATCCCTGCAGGGGCGAGCCAGCGGTTGCGCGTGCCAATATGAGGTGTGGCAGCTATCTTTTCGCCGCGTGCATTGTAGATGGCGAGCTGTGCTCCGGTGTTTTTCTGGGATTCGACGACGATGACCTCGTTTGTCTCATCAAGATCAACGTCTGACACTCGGGGGGCGAGGTCCTCGAACACCCGGTCCTGCGGAAGTCGGATCGTAAGCACCGACTGTTCCTTGGGGTCGGTGCTTTCAACGGTGATTTCCAGTGCACCATATTCGATGTCGTCACCCAAAACGCCATGGGCATAGCGTGTGGTGGGTTCGGTATACCGTGCGGCAGTTATAGTGTCGGCGGCAGTGGCGCAGCCAACCCCGGAAAACCATAACCCAAACGTTAGCAGCGCGCCGCGAGTCCCGCGTTGCCACAGGCGAGCGGGCGGACGCGGCGCTTTGGGCTGCATCAGATCTGCTTTTCGGGCATCTGAACGACCAGACCGTCCAACTCATCCGTGACCTTGATCTGGCAGGTCAGGCGCGAGCGGGCTGGATCGGGTTCAAAGGCAAAGTCCAGCATGTCCTCTTCCATGTCGTCCTTGGCAGGCACTTTTTCGACCCAGTCGGGGTGGATATAGACATGGCAGGTCGAGCAGGCGCAGGCGCCGCCACAATCGGCCTCGATGCCGGGGATGTTGTTGTCACGGGCCCCTTCCATGACGGTCAGTCCGTTGGCGACCTCGACTGTATGCTCGGTACCGCCATGCTCGACATAGGTGATCTTTGCCATTGCGTGCGTCTTCCTTTTTCGATTGTCGAATTCTTCCTTAGTGAAGGCATTTAGGTCTGACCAGCCTCATTTGCGACTCGATGCGCCATGTCTGGACTTTCTGGTCACATGTTCTATTTTTGTTCTCATGCTTGTTGCCCCTGTTCGCCCTGCGGTTTCAAACCGAGACTGGCCGCGCCCGCCCAGTTGTCTGCCTGCCACCCGGTTGGACGACCCACCCGACAATGCGCGTGTGACCGTGGCCGGGCTGGTGATCCTGCGACAAAGGCCGGGGACGGCCAAGGGGGTGATCTTTCTGACGCTTGAGGATGAGACCGGTATCGTAAACGTGGTGGTCTGGCGTGCGATTTACGAACGCTTTCGTCGCGCCGTGATCTCGGGCCGGTTGTTGCGGGTTACGGGGCGCATGCAGCGTGCGCATTCGGTGACTCATGTGATCGCCGAAGAGATCGAGGATATCTCGGGCATGCTGGATGTACTGGTGCAGGGGAAGGCGCAGATGCACGAGTAGGCGGGAACTCGTCAGAAATCCAAATGTATGCTAATATCCGAATAATACCAAATAACTAAAAGATAGGATTCAATACGCATAACGCACTCAAGGGGGGAACAAGATGAGACACTTGGCCATTGGTACCGTAGTATGTGCAACGCTCGGAATTGGCTTGGCAGTTGGGTCGTGGATGGAGCGAGCAGAAATCCCGGCAGACCATGTGCTGAAAAGCACCCTTAAGGCACTTAGCCCAGGAATGGCCCTGGCGGATGAAGCCGATCAGGAAATTTCACCCACTCTTGTCAGAGACAGACCCCGAGACGCGTATTATCCGAACACCGAAGATCTGGACGCAAGCGAAATGCGCGTGATTGCATGCGGGACAGGTATGCCAACGACGCGCGCGGCACAGGCAGCCGCATGTTTCCTTGTAGAGTTGGGCAATGGCGACAAGTTCTTCTTCGATATCGGGTCCGGTTCATCCGAGTGAATTTCATCCCTGCAAATTCCATACAACTATTTGGACAAGGTCTTCGTAGGCCATCTTCACACGGATCATTTTGGAGCTTTGCACGAGCTTTTCATCGGTGGCGCATTGATGGGGAGAAACAGGCCCTTGCGTGTATGGGGGCCTAGCGGGTCAGTCCCGGAGTTGGGCACGGCGGCGGCCACTGACAGTATGAAAGACATGCTGCTGTGGGATCTCAGTGCACGCGTTGGTGCAACGGATCCGCGCGGGTACCAGATGGACGTCACCGAGTTTGACTATAAAGGTGAAAACCAGGTCATTTATGACGAAAATGGGGTTGTGGTTCGAAGCTTTCCAGCCATTCATGGAATCGACGGCGCGGTGAGCTTTTCGCTTGAGTGGAATGACTTGAAGTTTGTCTATAGCTCAGACACTTACCCGAACAAATGGTTCATTGAATACGCGAAGGACGCCGATATCGCGATCCATGAGTGTTTTATCGCGGTTCCGGATATTGTCGGCAAACTCGGATTTACCCCGGAATCCGCCCTTCAGGTCGGGACCCAGATACACACTGCGCCAGAAGCCTTTGGTAAAGTGATGTCCGAGATCAAGCCAAGGATCGCGGTCGCCTATCATTTCTTCAACGATTTTGACACTGCGGGTGGCGTGGAAGAACGCATTCGCACGACCTATGATGGACCGTTGAGCTTGGCCGAGGACTTCATGGTGTGGAATATCACCAAGGACGATATCCGCGTGCGTATGGCCGTTACCGAAGAGCACACGTGGTCTCCGCCGCTTTCAGAGCCTCCGATCCCTCCGGGTGAGAACGACCGTGAGACATTTGCTCAGAATCAAGGGATACCGGTCGAGTCCGTAGGCTTTTCGGACTTTATCGAGGGCGGGAAATGGGATGTGGACGATGCGCTTCGGCCGATCTACGAACAGGCGAGTGAAGCGCTTGGTCGCGATTTTCCCTATCCGGGCGATCAGTAGCCCCAACTGATGAGCATTGTCGTTCTACGCTGATCTCAGCGTTCGTCAGGGACTTTTTGACCGCGCAGATGGACGCACGCGAATGACACGATGCCCCGCTATCTGGTGTCGTAAGGTGTTGAGTTCAAGACTGGAAAACCGCTCAAGCAATATTTACCTCGATCTGGTCGATGAGAGGAGAGAGCGGTTTCATGACATCTGGTCACTTTGTTTGGACAGACCTTTCAACTTATGACATGGCTGCGGCCAGGGTCGATTATGACAAGTTTTTTGGTTGGTCGTTTGGGGACGATCCCCAATATGATTTCGCTTCAAATATGGGGCGGGATGTCACCGCCATCTTTCCAATGCCGAACCGGTTGGCGCAGATGAACATGCCATCGTTTTGGATGTCATATGTTCACGTGGACGATCTGGACGTCAAAGTTGCACAAGCCAGAAACCACGAGGGCGTTATCATCGAAGTGGAGCCTCAGGCATTTGGCGATGAAGCGCGCATTGCGCTGGTTCGCGACCCCTCGGGCGCTGGTTTCACGATGTATGAAGGGCCCGAGATTGCACCCGCTTTCAAAGGGGCCGGGGATGTGGTGACCCGGTTTCACCATCTTCCCGATGTAAAGCTGATCGAGGCGTTTTACGCGGATTTGTTTGGGTGGAGTTTCAGGCGCAAGGCGGGCACGCAGTGGCCAGTGTTTGATGTCCAGCACCCTGACGGAACAACGATTGCCCAAGTTGAGGAAGTCCCGGAAGAAATTCGTGGAAAATACCGGTATTGGATGCCGTGTTTCCGGGTGCACTCTGTTGAACAAACGGTGGATCGGATCTTGGCACGAGAGGGCCAGCACTACGACAACTTGCCGGGCAACCGCGCCTTGGTCGCGGACCGGCAGGGGGCGCATTTCCTGATCCAGGGCGTGGCCGAGGGCGACAGTGACAGTGTCGCAGACCCAGTCAGGGCGCAATCAAAACCCGGCAGCGGATTTGCGTGGAAGGCTATGTTGGGTCTTGGGTGTGTCTGGTTGGCCGTCATACTGGATGTTCAGGTCTTTTGGGGTGCGCTGTTTCTTCTTTGGACCTGGCCCGCGCTCCGCTCGGGACGAGCGGATTTTATCGAGCCCGTCGCACGAGCCTCGCATCCCGTTCTTTACTGGGCACTCATTTCTACCTGGGCCGTTCTGAGTGCGTGGCTCATTGTCATGCCCTTTGTCGGCACAACATAGGTGTCGACCGACCCTGCCTATCTCTTGAATAAAGTACTCTGAGATTGCTTGTCACGTTGGCTCCCGCGCAGTTCGGCATGAAGCGCGCGCCCTGCCTGAACCCCCGGACGTGCGCTGACCGTCTCAAGCCAGCGGGTAAAGTGGGGCTTGTCCTCCAGCACCTGCTGCTGACCTTCCCACAAGCTTGCCCATCCCCAGATCGACATATCGGCGATGGAATAGAAGTCACCGGCAACATATTCATTCTCGGCCAGCCGACGATCAAGCACCCCGTACAAACGCCCGACCTCGGTGCGGTAGCGATCTTTTGCATAAGGCAGGTCTTGGGGCGGATCCAGTTGGGGGGCGTATTTCAGGAAATGATGCGCTTGCCCCGCCATCGGACCGACGCCGCCCATCTGCCACATAAGCCATTCCTCGACCGCGACACGGTCTCGTTCGGTCGTGCCATAGAACCGGCCGGTTTTTCGGGCCAGATACATCAGGATCGCGCCGCTTTCGAAAACCGAGATTGGCTGGCCGTCCGGTCCATCCGGGTCAACAATTGCAGGCATCCGGTTGTTCGGAGCGATTTTCAGAAACTCGGGGTCGAATTGGTCGCCCTTGCCGATGTTGATGAGATGAGTGGTGTAGGGCAACTCCATCTCTTCCAGCGCGATGGAGGCCTTCCAGCCATTTGGCGTGGGCCAGAAATACAGGTCGATCATGATGTCTCCTCAGGTTGAGGGGATCATGAGGCTTTCTGAGCGAAGGGCAATAGCTCTTGCGGCCGGGGCAGGGCAAAAAGCCGTGACCAGCGGCGGTCCGATTGATCCGGAAGGCCGTCTTGCAGGATTGGTAAACTGAGCCTGTCCTGCTGGCGTAAGAGGGCATTGTAGACCCTGAGAACACCGGGGCGCGTATAGCTGGACCAGTGGCAGACCCGGCGCTGGGGGCCTCCGACCGGAAAGAAGACCCGCGACAGGTGGTCCAGTGTTTCGGAACAATCCAGTTGCAGTGTCACGGCGTTCCTGGCGTGCAGGCCATTGCCGATCGTACGGTCACCGCGTTCGGGCGGTTGGATCAGCCATTCGTAGAGAAAATCGAACAGGTCATTTTCCCTGCTGGTCACATTGATGAATTCGGCCCGTAGACCAGCCGGGGTGCTCAGGGCTTTTTGGGCTCGGCTTTGATAGGCCGCCCCGGTCATGGATATGATGCGGTTCAGCGATCCCGGTTCAATGTGGTGCAAGGCTTCGAGCGCCAGTTCCGTCCCCATTGAGTGGCCGAGGAAATGGATCGGGCGATTCGGGTTTAGCCGATGAAGCTCCTGGATCAGGTCGGCCAGTGCGCGACCGGCTTCGATGGCGCGGCGGCGGGCGGCCCAAAGCGGACCCTGGGCATTCCAGCCAAACGCAATTCCCAGACCTTCATCTTCAAACCCCGATCCAAATCCCAACTGCTGTGGCCAACTTGGGCAATGCCATGACACAGGCGTTGGTCTCAGGGACAATATTTGCCTGTGTGGGCAGGCTTTTTCGTCATCTGGCCTGTATTTGTAGCCATGGGTCATGATTATCACCGGCCCAACAGTGCTTTGGGTCTGCCGCAGCACACTGCGCGGGGATCGCGGGCTTTGGTGCAGCGCCATGGCATCGCCCACGGCGTTAATCCTGATTATTGGCATCTGCTCTGCCTCACACAAGATGTTGTGGTGCCGATGTTTCATAACGCTATGACGCTTCGGTGAAAGGAAGGTTACAGAACCGTGACGTTGCGCCGGTCAGGGTTGACGCGCTGACAACTGAGGCGTATGCGCAACGCAATACGTGGCGATTTGTTACCGGATTGCGGGCCACGCTAAACAACACCGCTAAAAGGTCAGGATGAAAGGCCCCTTTCGCTTGACCGCGTCTGGGGTTTTTTTGATGCCCTTGCCAGACAAGGGCCGAGAGGAATGAGATGAGCGAGAGCTGGAACAAACGCACCCAAGCCGTCCATGGCGGCATTCGTCGCAGCCAATATAACGAGGTGTCCGAGGCGATCTTTCTGACGCAGGGCTTCGTCTATGAAAACGCTGAACAGGCCGAGGCGCGGTTCATCGAAACTGGTCCGGACGAGTTCATTTATGCCCGCTACGGCAATCCGACCGTGTCCATGTTTGAACAGCGCATCGCCGCGCTGGAAGGCGGCGAGGACGCCTTTGCCACTGCATCGGGCATGGCGGCAGTGAACGCGGCGCTGGTGTCAATGCTGAAGGCGGGCGACCATGTGGTTTCGGCCAAGGCTCTGTTCGGATCGTGCCTGTATATCCTTGAAAACATCCTGACCCGCTATGGTGTCGAGGTGACGTTCGTAGACGGCACAGATCTGGACGCGTGGGAAGCAGCGATCCGCCCGGACACTAAAGCGGTGTTTTTCGAGTCCATGTCGAACCCGACCCTTGAAGTGATCGACATCTCAGCCGTCGCTAAACTCGCTCATGCCGTCGGTGCAACCGTGATCGTCGACAATGTCTTTTCGACCCCAGTCTTCTCGCGTGCGATCCAGCAAGGCGCGGATGTGGTGGTTTACTCTGCGACAAAGCACATCGACGGGCAGGGGCGGGCGCTTGGGGGCGTCATCATCGGCACCAAAGACTTCATCCGCGGCACCATTGAGCCATATCTGAAACACACCGGAGGGGCGCTGAGCCCGTTCAACGCGTGGGTGATGCTGAAAGGTCTGGAAACGATGGCTCTGCGGGTCAACGCGCAGGCCGAGTCCGCACAGATCATTGCCGAGGCGCTGGAAGGGCATCCAGCACTGGAACGCACTCTGTACCCCGGCCTCAAGACTCACGCGCAGAACGCTTTGGTTCAGTCGCAACTGGGTGGTAAGGGCGGCACGGTTCTGTCGCTGGACATCAAAGGCGGGAAAGAGGCCGCGTTTGCCTTCCTCAACGCGATGACGATCCCGGTGATTTCCAACAACCTCGGTGATGCCAAGTCGATTGCGACCCATCCTGCAACGACAACCCATCAACGCCTGAGCGACGCACAAAAGGACGAGTTGGGCATTACACCGGGCTTGATCCGCTTTTCGGTCGGGCTTGAGGATGCAGGCGACCTGCTTGCCGATATCAGGCAAGCATTGGACGTTTCTCAGCGTTAAGCGTGCCTCCGGACCTGATAGGGTCGCGTCAAAGACTTGTGTGTGGGGTGGTAAATTGCTTATCCCGCACCAAAATTCGATCCGGGCTGTGTTTTCCGACGTATAGAGAGTAATTGGTAAACACGCCAAAGCTGTATATAGTCCGGCGACCAACCCCGAGGAACCCGATCGATGAACGTGCATCCCCGTGACATTGACGACGCCCCAGACAATGATGAAGCCGCTGCTGCGCTTAAGACGCTGCGCAAATGGGCTGAAACTGCGACCGAGGCCGAGATCAGCCAGCTTGATCCCGCCATTGCGCGTCTGGTGCCGGGGCTGGTGCCGGTGAACTACCCGTCGCTGTCGCGCGAGTATCCGCAGGGGTT
This sequence comes from Ruegeria sp. CJ2, assembly GCF_056536745.1. Classification (NCBI taxonomy): domain Bacteria; kingdom Pseudomonadati; phylum Pseudomonadota; class Alphaproteobacteria; order Rhodobacterales; family Roseobacteraceae; genus Ruegeria; species Ruegeria sp. CJ2. Next base: position 238,419 of record NZ_JBQFQF010000002.1, on the reverse strand, counting down.
CGAGGTCGACGCGGCCTATCGCGCCACGTTGCCGGATCTGCAAAACGGCCCCTCCAGCCTGATCCGAGGGGCGAAACAGCAGATTCAGCACGTCGGCATCTCGAATTTTCGCCTGCCGATCCGGTTCCACCGCAAACAGGGCGATGACCTGACGCTTGAGACCTCGGTCACCGGCACGGTCAGTCTGGATGCCGAGAAAAAGGGCATCAACATGTCCCGGATCATGCGGTCCTTCTACAAGCATGCCGAGCGGACCTTCAGTTTTGAGGTCATGGAGGCTGCGCTGAACGACTACATGACCGATCTGGACAGCTTTGACGCGCGGATACAGATGCGGTTTTCGTATCCTGACAGGGTGAAAAGCCTGCGTTCCGGGCTTGAGGGCTATCAGTATTATGACATTGCGCTGGAATTGGTCGAACAGAATGGCGTGCGCCAGAAGATCATGCATCTTGACTATGTCTATTCCTCGACCTGTCCCTGTTCGCTTGAACTGAGCGAACATGCACGGTCCACACGGGGCCAATTGGCGACACCGCATTCGCAGCGCTCGGTAGCGCGGATTTCGGTTGTTGTGGATTGCGACGCAGATTGCCTGTGGTTCGAAGACCTGATCGCGTTGTGCCGCAGGGCTGTCCCGACCGAAACGCAGGTCATGGTCAAGCGTGAGGATGAGCAGGCCTTTGCAGAACTGAACGCCGCCAACCCTATTTTCGTGGAGGATGCCGCGCGGCTGTTCTGCGCCGAGTTGCTGGCGGATCATCACGTGGGTGATTTCCGCGTTGTCGCCAGCCATCAGGAAAGTCTGCACAGCCATGACGCAGTGTCTGTCCTGACAGAAGGTCCGACCTTTGTGTCAGCCAGCCTGGACCCAAAGTTGTTCTCAACCCTGTTCCACGTCGGGTGAGCTTTTGAGGTCTCAGTATCGACCTAATGGCACGTTCTTGCCGCGTTGCAGCAAAAAATGCTGCAACAGCACAATCTTTGAAGTAGACTCAGGTTGAATGCAGCCGTGGCAGGGCCGTTTCTTGGCGGTATGGGCCACTCCTGAAGGAAGCTGAGACGTGCGACGCCTGACACTGCGCGACATCGCTTTCCGTCCGAATTTTCGCGGCGGGCAGGGCTCTTTGAACTTCGGCGGGCTGCGTTTCTTTCAGAGGAGAGACTACGTATGAACCCGATTATCCAGCCATTGGAATTTCAGGCTGCCGCCATCAGGATGGCGGGCTATGCGGTTAGTAACCAAATGAAAATAATGCAAATTTTGACGCGATCGGCATTGGATATGCCGTTTGTCTCAGTGCATTCCCTGCATGCGTCTGCGTCTGAACCTGCTCCGGTTGCGCCCAAGCCAAAAACCAAGCCAAAGGTCAAACCAGCCGCTCGGAAGACAGCGCGCAAGGCCGCGGCGCCCGTGAAGGCAAAGCCCGTGGCAGCCGCGAAGACAGCAACCAAACCCAAGGCCGAATCAGCACAGCCCAAAGTGGCTGCGGTTAAAGCCAAACCTGCCAGCGTCGCGGCGAAGCCTGCTGCACGCGCCGGTCGAACAACTGTCGCGAAACCGGCCGCGCCGAAAACGGCGGCAGCGCGGAAGCCTGCAGCGAAGGTTGCACAGGAAAAACCTGCCGTTGCTCAACCTGCGCCCAAGGCTTCGGCAGCACCAGTTGCCCCAAAACGCATGGCCAGCAAGCCTGAACCGGCGAAATCAGCAACTGTTAAGCCGGTGACCGCGAAACCGGCAGCCAGCAAGCCTGCGACTTCCAAATCTGCCGCCGCGAAACCGACGGCTGCAAAACGTGCGGCTGCAAAACCGGCGGCTAATAAACCCGTCACGCAGAAGGCCGAGGCGGACAAGCCTGCGGCCCCCGTTCGGCGAACGCGTGCTCCATCTAAACCTCCGGCAATGCCTACTCCGGCGAGCAAATCGGAGAAGTAAAACCGGACTATTGCTTGACACCGTCGTGCAGGCGCGCCAACGCTGCGCCTCATGACGGATATGCGCCCGGTTGGATATGTGATTGGCCTCTTGGTCGCCATTCTTGGGGCGACCATGATTTTGCCGTTGATTGCGGACCTGATCGAGGGGCGCGACGAATGGCACGTTTTCCTTGAAAGCGGCGTTATTACCGTCCTGACCGGTGTGGTTCTGGCAATGAGCTGTTCCAACGGGGTCGGGGAAGGTCTGACAATTCGACAGACCTTTTTGCTGACCACCGGAGTTTGGGTGGCCCTGCCCTTCTTTGGCGCAATTCCGTTTCTGTTCGGCGAGACTGAACTGCGCTTCGTTGACGCCTATTTCGAGGCGATGTCGGGCCTGACCACGACCGGTTCAACCGTTATCTCGGGTCTGGACGATCTTCCGCAGGGGTTGCTGCTGTGGCGAGGTGTGCTTCAGTGGCTTGGAGGTATCGGAATCATCGTTGTGGCGATGGTTTTCCTGCCCGAACTTCGTGTCGGAGGGATGCAGATCTTCCGTTCCGAAGGGTTTGAAACCATGGGGAAAATCCTGCCGCGCGCGCAGGAGATCGCCGGGCAAATCTCACTGATCTACGTGTTTCTGACCTTCGTCTGCGTTCTGGTTTATGCGGGCTTTGGCATGAGCTTCTTCGATGCCTTGGTGCATGCGATGACGACGATCGCAACGGGCGGGTTCTCGAACTATGACGACTCATTTGCGGCGTTTTCCGGACCGACCGAGTACGCGGCGGCAATTTTCATGATCCTCGCCGCGCTTCCTTTCGTGCGGTATGTTCAGCTTGCAAATGGCAATACACGATCCCTTTGGCAGGACAGCCAGATACGGGCATTCCTGGTCACCATCATAGTGCTTGTGCTGGTCATGACGGTGTTTTTGCTTTGGGTCTTCCCGCATCACTGGGAACAGGCATTCCGGCAATCCCTGTTCAATATCACCTCAATCATCTCGGGCACCGGGTACGCCAGTGTGAACTACATGACCTGGGGAAGCTTCCCCGTGATGGTCTTCTTTCTGATTGGCTTGATCGGCGGCTGTGCGGGATCAACCGCATGTTCCATCAAGGTGTTCCGCTATCAGTTGCTGTTTGCCTCGATCAAAACCCAGATCAGGCGCATTCGATCGCCGCATGGGGTCTTCATGCCGCTCTATGATGGGCGACCCATCGGAACGGACGTTCTGACCTCTGTCATGAGCTTTTTCATGTTCTTCGTGCTGTCGATGGGCATTCTGGCTTGGGCGCTGGCTTTGACCGGGCTGGATTTTATCACGGCAGTGTCCGGGGCGGCGACTGCGTTGGCCAATGTCGGGCCGGGGCTGGGGGAACAGATCGGCCCGGCCGGGAATTTCGCAGGGCTCAGCGATACGGCAAAGTGGTTGCTTTCCGTCGGCATGCTGGTGGGGCGGCTTGAATTGCTGGCCGTGTATGCCCTGTTCACCGTTCAATTCTGGAGAAGTTGATGAAACGACCGCTTGGGGCGCAGATATCGCATATGCTCAAAGAGCGCGGCGTCGACGTGATTTTTGGCATTCCGGGCGTCCATAACCAAGAGATGTACCGCGGTATCGAAGAGGCGGGCATAACGCATGTCTTGGCGCGGCACGAACAGGGTGCGGGGTTCATGGCGGACGGTTATGCACGTGCGACAGGAAAACCCGGTGTGGCCTATGTGATAACCGGACCGGGCTTGTGCAACATCATGACTCCGATGGGGCAGGGCTATACGGATTCTGTCCCGATGCTGGTTATCTCTTCCTGTCTGGATGAAACGCAGGCCATGAACGGTCAATTGCACCAGATGAAAGATCAGCGCGCCGCTGCCGAGACGGTGGCCGACTGGTCGTGTCAGGCCAATACCGCGCAGGCTGCATATGGCTTGGTGGAACGCGCGTTTGAGGAGTTTGCACTGGCCCGTCCGCGTCCCAAACATATTCAGGTGCCGATTGCCCAGCTTGAGGCTGAGGCAGACGCCGCGCCGTTTCCAAACCAATTCGGGCTCAGGACCAGCGTCAGGCCGCCGGATGTTGCCCCGGTTCTGTCAATGCTCAACATCGCGCGACGGCCATTGATCATATTGGGCGGGGGAACGCGGTCGAACCTTTGGCGTCAGATACTGACGCAATTGGGGGCCGCTTGCTTTACGACTTTTGCGGGGCGCGGCATGGCGGGTTTGAATTATGCGTTGGATTTTGGGGCCCACCTGTCGCGGCCGGGCAGCACCGAGGTGATCGCATCGGCCGATCTGGTCGTGGCGGTGGGCGCAGAACTGGGCGAAGTTGACCTGTGGCGTAACGAATTGGGCAACACGGCAAGCCTTGTCCGCGTGGATCTGGATCCCAAAGTGCTGTCGGATCACCATCGCGCTGCGGTCAAACTTCAGATGGATGGTGAGAGTTTCGCCCATGCTTTGTGGGCCTCTATTGACCACGTGAAACCCGCAACCGGCTGGACAAAGGAAGAGGTGGCCGAAACCCGGACCCGTTGGAGAGCCGAAGTCGATGCCGTACGTCCGGGTGTTGTGCCCGTGATCGACGCGCTGCGCGACGCGTTGCCCGCTGATACGATGATCTATTCAGACATGACCCAGTTCGCCTATGTCGCGAAAGAGGTCTGGGATATGGCCTATCCCTATCTCTGGCATCACCCCACGGGGTTCGGCACCCTTGGGTATGCGCTGCCTGCGGGGATCGGTGGGGCCGTTGCCCGTCGTGGGAAGCCAACAGCCGTCATCGCGGGCGACTATGGTTTCCACTACACGATGATGGAGCTGGGCGTCGCGGTTGAGCTGGGTCTGTCACTGCCCATAATTCTATGGGACAACGGTAAGTTAAAAGAGATCGAGGACAGCATGGTCCATGGCCAGATTGCGCCCAATGCCGTCGTCGCGCACAATCCCGATTTCTGCAAACTGGCTGAGGCGTTTGGCGCGTTGTCGGCAGAACCTGCCAGTCTGGATGAAATGCAAAAGGCTGTGCGGGCAGCACTCGACGCCCCGGTCCCGACGCTGATCCGGGTCACTCCGGATATTGTCTAAAAAACGCCGCCCGAAAGGGCGGCGCTTTGGATAAGTGGGCGGTGGGTCAGTCCCAACAGTGAACCAATACCGTCATTCCCGTGGCCCGACGATTTAGTTCATTTGGGGTAACCTGCGCCGTGGCCTGCCCGGATTGCCCCGATACGCCAGCCTTGTCCAAAATCTCATTCAGACGCGCTGCCGACGCCGCCAGACTGACCGAGGCGGGCAGGGTGCGCCCGTCTGACGGGGTTGGAAGCAACATGCCAACCACCTGACCGCTATCGTCGAAAACCGGGCCACCTGCGTCGCCGGGTAGGGCGGCCAGTGCGAGGCGTTTCACACCCTCTTCTCCGTTCAGGCCCCGGATGTCTGCGACCTGACCGTATGTCAGCGTCGGAGCCCCCAATGCCCCCTCGTAAGAGAACCCGGATACCGCCACTTCGGACTGAATTCTGGGCGTGTCAGAGTTGAATTCGGCAATGCTGATCGGCGCAAGATCGTTTTTGGGGCGCAAGACAGAGACACCCAATTCCGTGTCGGTCCAGGCAACCTGCAACTCTTGCTCATCGTTCAGTGTCACGCGTGTACAGCTGTCGGCTGCTTCGGAAACGGTAAGAACCGTGCCGCTGGAATCCGCAAAGAACCCCGAGCGTGAAAGACGCGGTTTGCGAACCTGCAACCCGGAAACAAGGTCGACACGCTGATCTGCGTTCGCCCCTGCACCGGCGTCCAGAACGGCGTCAGTTGTCGTGAAGCTGGCTTTCATCGCGGCCAGAACACGCGCGCGGCGGGCCTCGTCCCCGTCAGGCCAGACAAGCGTAAAGCCCTTGATTGCGCCGTCTTTCAACTGTGCTTCGGTATAGGATACGATGTCGTTTCCGCGTCCTTCGATCGTAAAGCTGTCCCCGCGCAATTGTCTGGGGCCGTCCAAAGGAACGATCTCAAGCGATTGCATGACTTCGTAGAGCGCGCGCAATGTGTCCTTGCCGCCGTCCTGACTGATCAGCAGGGCTTTGGCATCAAGACTTGATGTGCCGTTGAAATGCGCGAACGGGGCCTCGTACCGGTCGAATGAAAGCACGCCCAGCGGCAAGTCCATGTTTATCCCGGCCTGAGGGTCAGAATGGCGCGACATACCAACACTGATCAGAGGCGCATTGTAGTCATCCATCAGTGCCTGCCTTTGGGCGGTGGTCAGGACGCCTGTGGCCTCAAATCCGTTAAACCGCTGCCAATCGCCCATAGATCGGCGTGTGCCCGGACCAAACGCGCCGTCGATTGTCGAGTTGTAGAACCCCGCGGCCTGCAGCGCCGTCTGCAGTTCTTTTCGTTCCTGCGCGGTCAACAGTCGCTCGCTCTGCAGGGCTTGCGCGCGACTTTCATCTGAAACTTGCGGCGTCAGCCCTGTCACGGGCTGCTCGGCTGCGGGTTCGACGGGAGGCGTCACAACCCCGCGATCCAGAATGTTGACCCCGACTGGCCAGAACTGCTGCTCCAGTGAGTTCGAGAACGCAATGTAGCTGTCTGCAGGAATTTGACCTTCAGCCCGGTACACCCTCAGGACCTGCTCGGCGTCGCTTTGCAAATATGGTCCGATTACAATGGCATACCAGCCAGAGTTGAGGCGAAATCCGTTCACGTCCGGCAATACGCTGGCGTAGGCCTGCGCCCGTTCCTGCGCCTCGCGCAGTGAGGGCTGTGCTTCGACCTGAACCCAGACGCCCGCGTCCTGCTGCGCAAAAACGGCGCGCACGCCGAAGAAGAATAGAAATAGAATTGCAGTGAATATGCGTGTCATTGTCTGCCCGTGTCCGCAGTGTTTTATCTTTGGGTCAGACTAAGCGATTTGGACCATTGAACGCCATGCCCCGATTACGGGGAATTTCCAGTGTGGCGGTCCAGTGACAGCCAAGGCGCACTGGGACGTTGACGCCCATTGGCCCCTTGCATAGGAAGGGCAAAACCCACCGGAACCGGGCGCAAATCCGCCCAAAGGGAAAGTCATGACCGAACAGTCCAGCGCACCTCGTTCTTTTCAGGAGATAATCCTGCGGCTTCAATCCTATTGGGCCTCAAAAGGATGTGCCATTCTACAGCCCTATGACATGGAGGTTGGCGCAGGTACGTTCCATCCGGCGACCACGTTGCGCGCGTTGGGGTCAAAGGCATGGGCGGCAGCTTATGTGCAGCCCTCGCGCCGTCCGACTGACGGGCGTTACGGCGAAAACCCCAACCGGTTGCAGCACTATTATCAGTATCAGGTGCTGATCAAACCCAGCCCGCCGGACCTGCAGGAATTGTATCTGGGGTCGCTTGAGGCGATTGGGATCGACATGGAGCTGCACGACATCCGCTTTGTCGAGGATGACTGGGAAAGCCCGACTTTGGGCGCGTGGGGTCTGGGCTGGGAAGTCTGGTGTGACGGCATGGAAGTCAGCCAGTTCACCTATTTCCAGCAGGTTGGCGGCCATGATTGTGCGCCTGTTTCGGGCGAGCTGACCTATGGCCTTGAGCGTCTGGCCATGTATGTGCTGGGTATTGACCATGTGATGGACATGCCCTTCAACGACCCTCAGTCCCCCAGCCCGTTGAAATATGGCGACATCTTCAAACAGACCGAAGAAGAATACGCGCGCTGGAATTTTGACGTGGCCAATACCGAGGTTCTGCTGCGTCATTTCGAAGAGGCCGAGGCCGAATGCGCCACCATTTTGGCGCAGGAACATGACGACCCGAAAACCGGCAAGCGGATCGTCATGGCGCACCCGGCTTACGACCAGTGCATCAAGGCCAGTCACATTTTCAACCTGCTGGACGCGCGCGGGGTGATCTCTGTCACCGAGCGTCAGGCCTATATCGGGCGGGTTCGGGCGCTGGCCAAGCAATGTGCCGATGCATTCGTGATGACCGAGGCCGCCGGGTTCGAGGCCTGATGCCGCGATCACGCCAAACCGGGCAGCAGAACCTTCAGGCCATCTGCAATCATCCCGATTGCGATGGCCGACAGGATCATGCCCATGAAACGGCTCATGATCACGCGGGCGTTTGCAGACAACCGCTTGGCCAGTGCCGACGCGTTCCAGAAGGTGATGAACAGCAAGAACAGCACCGCCAGAAAAACGCCCGAATAAACCATGACGTCAACTGGTTTGGTAACGTGGTGCGCATAGAGGATCAGCGTCGTGATCGTGCCTGGACCAACAAGAATGGGGAAAGCCAACGGATAGAAAGCCACGGTTTCGGGCTTGGGGTAGGACTGCTTTTCCCCTTCCGTGCCGTGATGGGTGGTGCTTTCGGTGCCGCTCAGCATGTTCAGCCCGATCATGAGGACGACCAAACCGCCCGCGACACGCAGGTCGTCCACGCTGATGCCAAAAAGACCAAGGGTTTTGTTGCCAACGGCGGCGAACGCTCCACCCAATATCAGACAGTAGAGCGCGGTTTTGGTTGCTACTTTTCTCTGATCAGTGGGCGACAGGCCATCCGTCACGCTCAGAAAGACCGGCAGGTTGGTGATCGGGTTCATGATCGCGAACAACGCGCCGAAAAATCCGGCGGCAAGGGTGGGGTCCATTCCGTGTGCCTCAACTCAACCTGTACTGGATTGAAACCTGTCGCATTTTTCGCAAGTTTGAAAGAGGCCGCGTGATCGGGATGTGGAAACTATGACCGGAAAACTGCTTGCAATCCTGTTGCTTGTGTCCGCTGGCATCGCTGGTGCGGCAATGTATTACCTACAGGTCTACGGGTTCTATTATTCGGTCGAACCCGGTTCGGATCAGGACATCGTTCTATTGGCCGAAGATGGCGAAACGTCCATTCCCCTTGCATACACGGCATTTCAGGCGATTGATGCCGACAGCTCTCCGATCCGGTATCGGGCTTGTTTTGAAACAGATGAGCAGGTCTCGACAATGTCAGGGTTGGTGCCCGCCGAAAGCCCAGAGCCGTTGACGGCCCCCAGTTGGTTCGAATGTTATGATGCCGTAACGATCGCAGACGCTTTGAAGTCCGGGCAGGCCCGCGCGTTTGTTGGGGTCAAGAACATCCACTATGGAGTCGATCGCATTATTGCCATTACCGAAGACGGGAAGGGCTACGTCTGGCACGCGCTGAACAACTGTGGTGAAAAAGCCTATGACGGTACCGTCGTAGGAGAGGAATGCCCGCCCAGACCTCAGGAGTGATCCGATGTTAGATAAAATGCTCGAGGTTCCGGACTTTCTTACTGTGACGATGGGCTTCGCCGTGTACCTGATCGGGGCCGAGATCAACGCCCGGGTTCCCGTGCTGCGGCAGTTCAACATTCCCGAACCTGTCACGGGCGGCTTGCTGGCCTCGTTCTTCCTTCTGTTCCTCTACCTATTTGCCGGTGTTGAGCTTAACTTCGGCTTAGCAGCTCGAGACTTCCTTTTGGTGGTTTTCTTTGCGGGAATTGGCCTGAACGCAAGGCTTTCTGACTTAATTTCGGGCGGCAAACCGCTGGTCCTTCTTCTTATTTTAACTTTGGTGACAATTGTCCTGCAAAACGGGATTGGGTCCTTGGGCGCTGTGGTTTTCGGCTATCCCGCACAGGCCGGAGTTTTGTTCGGGTCCGCCGCCTTGATCGGGGGTCACGGAACGGCAATTGCATGGGCACCCGAAGTCGGTGCGGTTACGGGTTTGAATGGTGCGACGGAGCTGGGCGTCGCCGTGGCGACGCTGGGGCTGGTGCTTGCGGCCCTGGTCGGTGGCCCGATTGCCCGCCTCTTGATCGAAGGCAAGAACCTGACCCCCGAACGCCCGGGCGAAGAACACACGGTCGGTCTGCCGGACAATCCGACCGAGGCGGCGTCGAAAGTCGATCATCTGACGATCACGCGGGTGATCCTCTATCTCAACCTCGCCATCATAGCGGGGTATGTCCTGCATGAGAGTATCAGTGCGGCCGGATTGAAGCTGCCCCTGTTCGTGCCCTGCCTGATCATGGGTATTGTGATCGCCAATCTCAGATCGGCTTTCTTTCCCAAAGCCCCGCCGGTCGCTCGGACGCCATCGCTTGCGCTGATTTCCGAATTCTCGCTGGGCGCGTTTCTGGCCATGTCGCTGATGAGCCTTCAACTGTGGACCATTGCCGAATTGGGGCTGGCCATTATTGTCATCATGGCCGCGCAGACCTTGTTTGCCGTGATGTTCGTCATCTGGGTGCTGTTCCCGGTGATGGGCAGCAATTACCGCGCCGCAGTTCTGGCCGCCGGGTTTGGCGGGTTCGCCCTGGGTGCGACACCCACTGCTATTGCCAATATGACCGCAGTGACCAAGAGATATGGCCCGTCACCTATTGCCTTTATCGTGCTGCCCCTTGTATCCGCCTTCTTTGTGGATATCGCTAATGCCATCGTCATCCAGACGATCGTCAATTTCTAAGGACTGACAATGCCCGACCTGCTGATCGAACTGTTCTCTGAAGAGATCCCCGCGCGTATGCAGACCCGCGCCGGTGAGGACCTGAAAAAGCGGATCACCGACGGTCTGGTCGAGGCCGGTCTGACCTATGCAGGGGCCGCCGCCCTGACCACACCGCGCCGTCTGACGCTGGCGATCGAGGGGTTGTTGGCGGAAAGCCCCACCATTCGTGAAGAACGCAAAGGCCCCAAGGTTGGCGCGCCCGACAAAGCCATCGAAGGTTTTTTGCGCGGAGCAGGTCTGACCCGTGATCAGCTTGAGGAGCGCGATACCCCCAAGGGCGCGGTTTATTTTGCCACCATCGAAAAAGCGGGTCGCCCCGCAGCTGAGATCGTGGCCGAAGTGCTTGAGGCGACCATCCGCAATTTCCCGTGGCCTAAGTCGATGCGCTGGGGCAGTGGTCCGCTGCGCTGGGTGCGGCCACTGCATTCGATCCTGTGCGTTCTCAGCGACGAAGCCGGCGCGACCGTCGTTCCGTTAGAGGTCGAGGGCATCAAATCCGGTGACACAACGGCCGGTCACCGTTTTATGGCGCCAACCCGCTTTGCGGTTACATCCTTCGATGACTATGCCGCCAAGCTGAAACGCGCGTTCGTTGTCCTGAACCCTGCGGAGCGGGCCGAGCATATCTGGAACGACGCTCAGAACATGGCTTTTGCCGCCGGTCTGGAAGTGGTCGAGGACAAGGGCCTGCTGGCCGAGGTCGCCGGTCTGGTCGAATGGCCCGTGGTGCTGATGGGGCAGATCGACGATGAATTCCTGGATCTGCCACCCGAGGTTCTTCAGACCTCGATGAAAGAGCACCAGAAGTTCTTTTCCGTGAAGAACCCAAAAACTGGCCGGATCGAACGGTTCATCACCGTCGCCAACCGCGAAACCGCAGATAATGGCGCGACCATTCTGGCGGGGAACCAAAAGGTGCTGTCGGCGCGTCTGGCAGACGCAAAGTTCTTCTGGGAAAATGACTTGCGGATCGTCAAATCGGATGGGTTTGAGCCGTGGGTGGAAAAGCTGAATTCCGTTACATTCCACGCAGAACTTGGCTCACAGGGTGAACGGGTCGACCGCATCGCAGCGCTGGCGCACGAGCTTGCGACCACGACAGGAGCGACCCCGGCTTTGGCGATGATGGCGGCGCAGGCGTGCAAGGCTGATCTGTCCTCGGAAATGGTGTTTGAATTCCCGGAACTCCAGGGATTGATGGGCCGCTATTACGCTGAGGCCGCCGAATTGCCCGCCGAAGTGGGGCAGGCAAGCGAGGAGCATTATTCTCCTCTTGGCCCGTCCGACGATGTGCCGACCGCGCCGGTCTCGGTCGCCGTTGCCCTGTCTGACAAGTTGGACACGCTGACAGGGTTCTGGGCGATTGACGAAAAACCCACCGGGTCAAAGGACCCGTTTGCGCTGCGCCGTGCGGCATTGGGCGTTATTCGGTTGATCCTGACCAACGACCTGCGTCTGTCCCTGAGTGACACCTTTGCGACTGCGTTGAAAACCCTGCTGAAGCTGACCGAATGGCAGGCGGCATTGTTGGAGGCCAAGGCAAAGCAAGCCACGGCCGAAGATGCAGATGCCGCTGCACAGCAGGTTCACGGTCTGGCGCATCAGGTCGAAGCGGCCAATGCGATTGTCACCAACGCACCTGCGGACCTGCTGTCTTTCTTCCACGACCGCCTCAAGGTTTTCCTGCGCGATGAGGGGATCCGTCACGACATTATCGACGCCTGCATCGCGATGGAGGGCAATGATGACCTCAACCTGCTGGTCAAACGCGCCCGTGCTCTGAACGCGGTGATCGCGACCGAGGATGGCGAGAACCTTGTTCAAGGCTTCAAGCGCGCCAACAATATCCTGACCCAGGCCGAGGAAAAGGACGGCGTCGAATATTCCTACGGTGCGGATGTGAAATTCGCGGAAACCGACAGCGAAAAGGACCTGTTTGCCGCTCTGGACACGACCCAAACCGCGATCAATTCCGCTTTGCAGGCCGAGGATTTCCCGGCGGCCATGTCTACGATGGCGTCGCTGCGGGGGCCGGTGGACGCGTTCTTTGAGGACGTTCAGGTCAATACCGACAATGATATTTTGCGGCGCAACCGTCTGAACCTGCTAAGCCAAATCAGGCAGGTGTGTTCTAGTGTCGCGGACCTGAGCAAGATTGAAGGCTGACGCATAACGCGCTTGCGTCAACAATGCAGGGGCTTATGCTGCGGGCAGTTCAAAAGGTGCCGCAGTGCAGAATAACCCGCATACCACGCTTATAACTTCGACAGCGCCCGTTGCGACCACATCCCATGGTGGCCGGGCGAAATGTCTGCAACGTCTAGTCCGTCTGGACCTGCCAGTGCCACGCACGGTGGCCTTGTCATTTGACGCCGTGCAGAAGATTGCAAGCGGTCAGGTTCCCGACATTGACGCAATTCTCGAACAGTTTGAACAGGCTGCGTTGCTATGTGTCCGGCCAAGCTCTGAGGACCCCGATTGGGGCGGACCCGGCGCGATCCTGAATATCGGGATGAATGATGCACGCTATGTGGACCTGTCCGATTCAATGGGCGTCGAAGCAGCGGCGGCGCTTTACTTGCGGTTCGTGCAAAGCTTTGCGGTGCATGTGGCACGTTTGGACGCCGACGTATTTGACGATATCGACGCTGACGGGCGCGAAGGTCTGAAGCTTTCGCTGCGCGCCTATGAGGATGAGACGGACGAAGCCTTTCCCCAGGATCGCGGAGAGCAACTGATTGCCGTTCTCCGCTCGATGGCGCGGGCTTGGGACGGGACGTCTGCGCGCCTGCTGCGGCAGGCCAAGGGCGCACCAGCGGATGCCGGGCTGGGTCTGGTCATTCAGGAAATGATACCCGGTGTTGGGCAGGGCGAATGCGGGTCGGGTGTGCTGCAGCTTGTTGATCCTACGACTGGAATGCCTCAGCTAACGGGCCGCTATCTCAGTCAAAGTCAGGGCCGCGATGCTTTGGGCGAGGGCGTGTCTGCGCTGTATCTTGAAAAGGACCCGCGCGGGACGTCTTTGGAAGATGTCGCGCCCGAAGCTTTTGCCGAACTCAAGTCACATGCTGCTCTGATGCGTATCAAACTACGCGAGGAAATGCAGGTCGAGTTTGTCATTGAAAACGGCCATGTCCATATTCTGGACGGTGTCCGCGTTCAGCGCAGCGCAAGGGCATCTATGCGGATTGCCGTGCGACTGGCCGAAGATGGTATCATCCCACCGCAAGAGGCCGTCATGCGGGTTGATCCGCATTCTCTGAATGAGCTGTTGCACCGGCAGGTACATCCCGAAGCGCGCCGGGATGTGCTGACCACGGGGATCGCAGCCAGCCCCGGCGCCGCTACCGGCAAAATCGTGTTCACTGCGGCCGAAGCGCAGGCTAGTGCCGCCCGCGGCGAGCCGTGTATTCTGGTCCGCCGCGAAACCTCGCCGGAAGATGTACGCGGAATGCATGCGGCCGTCGCAGTTTTGACCGAGAAGGGCGGGATGACCAGCCATGCGGCCGTTATTGGGCGCGGTCTGGGCCTGCCTTGTATCGTCGGCGCGTCCGAGATGCGGTTTCAGACGAAAAAGAGATTGCTGACAGCCTCGGACGGGCGTGTGTTCAAGACAGGCGACACGCTGACCATTGATGGGACCTCCGGTCAGGTTCTGGCCGGACAGCCCGCGATGCTGGAAGCGGCGCTGGATGACTGTTTCCAAACGCTGATGAGCTGGGCTGACGCCGAACGCGACATCGCCATCCGCGCAAACGCCGATACACCCGCCGACGCGCAAACGGCGCGAAACTTTCTGGCGCAGGGGATCGGCCTGTGCCGGACCGAACATATGTTCTTTGACCCGGGCCGTCTGATCGTGATGCGCGAAATGATCTTTGCGCAAACCTCTTCAGGCCGCGAGGCGGTGCTGGAACGGTTGTTGCCGATGCAGCGCGAAGACTTCGTCCAGCTTTTCCGGATCATGGAAGGACAGCCTGTCTGTATCCGCCTGTTCGATCCGCCTCTGCACGAGTTTCTGCCCACCACGCGCAGCGGTCAACGCGAACTGGCCGAGGCGCTGGACCTTCCGGTTTCGGATGTCGAGCGCCGCGTTGCCGCCATGACCGAGTATAACCCGATGCTGGGGCTGCGCGGGGTTCGACTGGGTGTCACGGTTCCCGAAATCTATGACATGCAGGCGCGCGCGATCTTCGAAGCAACGCTCGAGGCCAGCAAAAACGGTGCCCCCGTTGTGCCCGAAGTGATGATCCCGCTGGTTTCAGCCAAGCGTGAGGTCGAGCTTGTGAAATCCCGTATCGACTCTGTCGCGGCGTCGGTCGCGTCTGAACAAGGGCAGGAGTTCGAATACCGTCTGGGTGTTATGGTCGAAACTCCGCGCGCGTGCCTGCGGGCCGATGAGATCGCGCCGCAAACCTCGTTCCTCAGCTTCGGGACAAATGACCTGACCCAGATGACCTACGGTCTTTCCCGAGACGACGCAGGGCGCTTTATGTCTGCTTACGTCCGGCAGGGCGTCTTTGCCGAAGACCCGTTCCACGTGCTTGACCCGGATGGCGTCGGGGAGCTGCTGAGATTGGGGTCAGAGCGGGGCAGGCAAGCCCAGCCCAACGTGACTTTGTCGGTCTGCGGCGAACACGGGGGCAACCCCGAATCAATAGCCATCTGCCGAGAGCTTGGATTCGATTATGTGTCGTGTTCGCCGTTCCGCGTACCGGTCGCTCGGCTGGCTGCCGCACAATTAGCGATTTCGTCCAGACTTGGGGGTTGACACTCACCCCTTCCGCTAGGATTAGTAGGAAACAAAGAGCGCCGTCGTCGACCATTTTTGACGTTACGGCGATTTTCCACTTGCTTTTCCGTCAAAACTGGACGTTTCCGTTTCAATTCGGTATGAGCCTCGTCGCGCCCGCCGGGGGAGGGTTTGGCGCGTAATGTGCCTGTGCGAGGTTATCTGATGCTACGATACATACTGGCTGTTGCCACGTTGGCAGCAACCATGCTGCCAAGTGTTTCCGTCGCTGAGAGGGAAACCACTGATACTGCCAAACGTGAACTTGTGAGCCGGAGCGAATTGCCCGGCCAGAATTTCCGTGAATATCTGAACTTGTTCAAACCGCGCAAAACGGTTGAACCACAAAAAATGTCCTATTCAAAGTCGTGGCTGGACCAACAGCCTGCTGCTACGGGGGATGAGCACTTTAAGTGTTTGGCCGAGGCTTTGTACTTTGAGGCGCGCGGCGAAAGCGTTCGCGGCCAGTTTGCTGTGGCCGAAGTCATCCTGAATCGTGTCAAAAGCAGCCGGTTTCCGGATTCGTTGTGCGGCGTGATCAAGCAGGGGACGGGCAAGAAGTACCAATGCCAGTTCACTTACACCTGTGACGGCCTCAAGGAAGTGATCCACGAGAAAAAGGCGTATGAACGCGTATCGAAAGTTGCGCGGGCGGCCATCGACGGTGTTGTCAACGACATGACCGAAGGTGCCACGCATTACCACACCACTGCGGTTCGCCCGTCCTGGTCGCGCGTGTACAAGGAAACGGCACGTATCGGCGTGCACATTTTCTACCGCCACAACTATCGGACGGCGAGCAACTAACTGACGCACCCGCGCTGGAAGCTTGCTGGCGCGGGATGTTTTTTGCCTTATGTTGCGGGCCGGGAGGCCCGCAATGACTTTGAACCGCAGACAATTCATGCAAACGACAGCAGCGGCGGTCGCTCTGCCCAAGCTTGGGTGGGCTTCATATCCTGCGCTTGTCGCCCAGGAAGCAGCGCAACAGATTGCCCCGGACGGGTTTTCTGAGACCCGCGTCTGGACATATGGCGGTCAGGTGCCCGGCCCGGAAATTCGTGTGCCTCAAGGCGCGCGCGTTCAGCGAAGATTGTCGAACACTCTGCCGCAGCCAACAACCGTGCATTGGCACGGGATTCGCATCGACAACGCAATGGACGGTGTGCCGGGCCTGACTCAGGATGTCGTTCCAACCGGCTCTCACTTTGATTATGATTTCAAGGTGCCGGATGCCGGAACATATTGGTATCATGCACATAATCGCTCGATGGAGCAGGTCGCGCGGGGGCTTTACGGGCCGCTGATCGTTGATGAGGCGGTCGCGCCGGATGTCGACCGTGATCTGACCTTGATGTTGGATGATTGGCGGCTGGACCCTGAAACCGCGCAGATCATGGACGATTTTGGGAATGGTCACGACCTGAGCCATGCGGGACGGCTGGGCAATCTGGTTTCCGTCAATGGCCGGTTTGATCCGGCCTATTCGGTAGAGGGTGGTGAAAGGCTGCGTTTGCGCCTGATCAACGCCTCCAATGCCCGAATATTTGATCTTGGGCTGGATGGTCTGAGTGGTTGGATCGTTGCGCTGGATGGAATGCCGTTAGAGGTTCCGTTAGCGGTCAGCGACCGGTTTCCCTTGGCTCCGGCGCAGAGGGCGGACCTGATCGTTGACGTCCGGGCCGAGTCCTCCGCCGTTGCAAACCTCGTGAGTTTTGAAAGGGACGGTAGCTATGGGCTGGTTCGG
The DNA here is from genome assembly GCF_056536745.1 of Ruegeria sp. CJ2. Classification (NCBI taxonomy): domain Bacteria; kingdom Pseudomonadati; phylum Pseudomonadota; class Alphaproteobacteria; order Rhodobacterales; family Roseobacteraceae; genus Ruegeria; species Ruegeria sp. CJ2. The sequence continues at coordinate 221,440 of NZ_JBQFQF010000002.1, read as the reverse complement.
TTCGACGTGTCTGGCCCGTCAAAGACTGCGCGAACCGGAATTACCCCATTGGTACCGAACCAGATGCCCGACGTCTTGGTTGAGGATACTCCTCTGCACCGAATGGAGATGCAGGGCGGCGCGATGCGTTGGCTGGACTCGGCAAGGATCGGTGAGACAGAGCTTACGGGGCAGGAATTGGCACAACTCGGACGGTTTTGGGCGTTAAACGGTGATGCTGAACGACCGGCAGAACCGTTTCTGGATGCCCAAAAGGGGACAACTCATAGGATCGAATTCGTCAACGAGACTGCCTTTCCGCACGCCATGCACCTGCACGGTCACCATTTTCGCCTGATCCTTCAGGACGGAACTTTGGGCCCGTGGCGCGATACTGTTTTGGTTGAGCGCGGGCAAACCCGCCAAATTGCACTTGTCGCAGACAATCCGGGCGACTGGCTGTTGCATTGCCATATGCTTGGGCATGCGGCTTCGGGTATGATGAGCTGGTTCCGCGTCACCTGACGCCGCATTCGACGACTAGAAAGGCGTTTGTTGCAGTGTTATACGCGCCGGCATCATTTAGTTTGGGTAAATCCGTCCCAAAAGCCCGAAAAGGTCCGTTGCATGAGTTCCGAAATCCGTCTTGCCTTTGCGCACCCCTCTGAGCGGTCCGAGGCGACTGCCACTCTGGGGCCGTTGGACCGCATTTCTCTGCGCGACCATATCGTCGAAGTTGAGATCGGCGCGTTTCAGGCAGAGCGCGGTACGACGCAGCGCATCTGCTTTAACATCGTGGTCGAAGTGCGCCCTCTGACCGATCCTATCGACGATGATGTTGACCGGATTCTGTCCTATGACCGTGTGACCGAGGCGATCGCTTACGAACTGGCCGCCGAGCGTTTGAACTTGTTGGAGACATTGGCTGATCGAATTGCGGAACGGATCTTGCTTGAACCTCAGGCTGTAAGGGCTTTTGTTAGAATAGAAAAACTTGATCGCGGACCCGGAGCTTTGGGTGTCGAAATCGTGCGTGGGCGGGATATGGTTCACCATGATCTGGTCGAGGAAGAACGCCCGCACCCCCGGTTGGTCTTCCTGTCGAACGAGGCCATTGCGTCGGACAACCTGACCGGTTGGATTGATCAGCTGGAAAACCGCAAACGCCCTTTGATCCTGTGTGTCGGTGCCGCAGATATGGCGGTCTCGCAAACAGGGCACGCGATGACTCAGCGCCGGATTGATCTGCTTGCCATCGAACAGAATGCGTGGGTGCTGGCTGCGCGGGATTACCGCTGCGTCGTCGTGTCGACCCGAACCGAGTTGGATTGGGCGATGAAGAACGGCCAGATTTGCGTTTGGGCACCGTCCAAGATTGTTTTGGATGCGGTGGATGGACCATCTGCGGCCCCGTCTGATGCGGTTGCATTGGCCGCGTGGTTCGCCGCGACCTTTGAGGCAAGCGAGATGATGGTGATTGGCGGAGAATTACCCGAGGCGCCAAAAACCCCGTTGCGTGCAGTGCCCGTGGATCAGGCCCGACTGTGACAGCGTACTACCGACCACTGGTTCAGCACGGCCCGGCTCGTCCCGATGGGGCAGTGGCTTTGGCCGGGCAGCAGCATTGGTTTTCTCATGTGGAACGGCTACGCCGCACGGACGCGCCTTTGGTCCTTGCCGCAGCGGAAGTACCGGATCAGGTCTTGGATCGTCTGACGAGGCGACGCCAACCGGTTGCTGGTCTGGCGATGGACCGCCCGCAGATCATGGGCATCCTGAACGCCACGCCCGACAGCTTTTCGGACGGCGGGGTTCATAATTCGGTCCATGCGGCGCAGGCGGCTGCCCGTGCCATGGTCGCCCATGGCGCAAGCATTCTGGATATCGGGGGTGAATCGACGCGACCCGGAGCCACTTTTGTGCCTGAAGCCGAAGAAATCGCGCGGACTGAACCCCTGATCAGGGCAATTCGGGCTGAAACGAGCGCGCTGATTTCCATCGACACGCGCAAATCTGCTGTTGCAAAGGCCGCGTGGGAGGCAGGCGCGGGGCTGATCAACGATGTCTCGGGCTTCACTTTTGATCCCCAACTGGCACCGTTCTGCGCCGAAGTCGGCGCGCCGGTCTGCGTGATGCATATGCAGGGCGACCCGGCCACGATGCAGGACAATCCCACCTATGACGACGTTTTGCTGGACGTCTATGATTTTCTGGAAAGCCAAGTGGCTTATCTGGAAGGTTTAGGGCTGGATCGAAGCAAGGTTTTGGTTGATCCGGGGATCGGCTTTGGCAAATCCGAGGCTCATAATCTAACGCTGCTTCAAAACCTCAGCCTGTTTCACGGGCTTGGTTGCCCGATTCTGTTGGGCGTATCGCGCAAAGGCATTATCGGTCAGATCGGCAAAGAGACGCGCAAGGATGCCCGAGCACCGGGTTCGATTGCGGTTGGGTTGGCTGGTCTGGCACAAGGGGTGCAGATCCTGCGGGTACATGACGTCGCTGAGACGGCTCAAGCCTTGCGTCTTTGGGCCGCCGTCCGGTAAGCCATCCACAGGCAAGACATTACGGAGTGACATCTATGCGCAAGCTGTTCGGAACCGACGGGGTGCGGGGCACCGCGAATACGCATCCGATAACGGCAGAGATGGCCCTTCGCATCGGTGCCGCGGTTGGGCGGTATTTTCGCCGCGATCAATCCGGCGCACACCGGGTTGTCATCGGTAAGGATACGCGACTGTCCGGCTATATGCTGGAAAGCGCGCTGACGGCTGGCTTGACGTCGACCGGCATGAACGTGCTGTTGCTTGGGCCGGTGCCAACTCCGGCGGTGGGCCTGATGACCCGGTCGATGCGCGCTGATCTGGGGGTAATGATCTCAGCCAGCCACAATCCGGCCGAAGATAACGGAATCAAGTTCTTTGGTCCTGACGGCTATAAGCTTTCCGATCAGGCAGAGATTGAGATTGAGGCACTGATCGAAGAAGGTGTGCGACCAGCCCAAGCACAGAATATCGGACGCGCCCGACGGGTGGACGACGCGCGTTTCCGCTATGGTGAGCGTATCAAATCCTCCTTGTCCCGCGATTTGCGTCTGGATGGGTTGAAAGTTGTGGTTGATTGCGCAAATGGCGCGGCGCACCGGACCGCGCCCGAAGTCCTTTGGGAGTTGGGGGCCGAGGTCGTCCCGGTTGGCATTTCGCCCAACGGCAAGAACATCAATCTGAATTGTGGGTCGACCAAACCGCAACTCGCAGCCGAAACTGTCGTGGCGCATGGTGCGGACGTTGGGATATGCCTCGACGGGGACGCTGATCGTGTCGTCATGATCGACGAACACGGGCAAGTGGCCGATGGTGACCAGTTGATGGCATTGCTGGCAACCTCGTGGGCCAAGGCCGACAGGCTGAAGGGCGGCGCTTTGGTTGCCACTGTCATGTCCAACCTCGGGTTGGAGCGGCATCTCACGGCTCAGGGTTTGCGGTTGGAGAGAACAGCGGTCGGTGACCGTTATGTGGTTGAGCGGATGCGTGAAGGCGGCTTCAACCTGGGTGGCGAGCAATCCGGCCACATCGTCATGAGCGATTTCGCGACAACCGGTGACGGCCTTATGGCGGGGCTGCATTTCCTGGCCGAGATGGTTCATACCGGCCGCAAGGCATCCGAGCTTTCGATGCAGTTTGAAACCGTTCCCCAACTCTTGAAAAACGTGCGGTACGCAGACGGGCAGATGCCGCTGGAATCTGCAAGCGTTCAGGCCGCAATTGCAGATGCCGAGGCGCGTTTGAACGGGCAGGGGCGTCTTCTCATCCGCAAGTCCGGAACCGAGCCGCTGATCCGTGTCATGGCAGAATGCGAGGACGATGCCCTGTTGGGGCAGGTCGTCGATGGTATCGTGGCCGAGGTCGAAGCCGTAACCGGTTAATAACCGAACAGCATCTTGCGCAGGCTGAACCATTGGCTGATCGCCAGTCCGGTCAGGATCATGGCTAGGGCGACGAAGAACCGAAGGGGCAACGCTTCGGACAAAATCCACGCGCCAAAAACCATTGACCAGATTGGCACTTGGTAATTCACAAGCGTTAGAAAAACCGATCCCGCGCTGCGAATGATCGAAATGCGCAGCAACGTGGCAAGGGCCGTTGGCACAAGACCCAGTGCGATGATGGCAAGGCTTGGCCGAGTACCTTCCCAAGCTGGTAGCCCTTCGGTCACCAGCATGATGGGGAGCAAGATGATCGCGCCGACCAATAGGGTCAGGGCGGCCAGAACCACAGGGTCAATCGGTGGGCACCGTCGTGTGAAGATGGACGCGCAGGCGTAGCACAGCGCGGCGCTGACGCAGGCCAGTTGCGCCAGAGGTTCCGTGCCTTGTCCGATTTGCGCCAATCCCGGCCCGATGAGCACCAGCGCGCCGGAAAATCCCAAGCAAACACCCAAGAGGCGACGTGCATTCATGGGCTCGTCTGAGAAGAAATGCGCCAGTGGCAGAACCATCAGGGGAATTGCGGCCATCGACAGGCCAGCGAAGGCCGAGGGGACAAATTGCTGACCCCAACTCAGCAACAGGAAGGGCAGGGCCGAGGATAGGATGCCGATGATCACAATCGACCACCAAAGCGCCAACGAAAACCTCGGCATCCGACGTTTTGTGACGGCCATCAGCCCCAGCAATGTCACCGCGCCCAACGTGGTGCGGGCCGTCGCGACAGTGATCGGTCCATACCCTTCAAGCGCCATGGCGACGACCATGAATGTGCCGCCCCAGATCAGGCCGAGGGCGAATACGCCGCTCCAGTCGCGGGATGTAGGTTGATCGACCATTTGCGCTCTCCGGCCCGGACAAAAAAGGCGACCCGTGGGCCGCCCTTTCGCACTATCCCAAAGGGATTAGTTCTTTTCCTTGTCGACCATTTTACCGGCCGAAATCCAAGGCATCATGGCACGCAGTTTCGCGCCGGTTTCCTCGATCATGTGCTCGTCATTGGCGCGGCGCGACGCTTTGATGGTCGGCTGACCAACAGCGTTTTCCAGCATGAAGTCGCGAACGAATTTACCCTGCTGGATGTCGTTCAGAACCTCTTTCATACGCGCTTTGGTCTCGTCGTATTTCAGGATACGCGGGCCGGTGACGTACTGGCCGTACTCAGCCGTGTTCGAGATCGAGTAATCCATGTTGGCGATGCCGCCTTCATAGATCAGGTCCACGATCAACTTCACTTCGTGCAGACACTCGAAATAGGCCATCTCGGGCGCATAACCGGCTTCGACCAGTGTTTCAAAGCCGCAGCGGATCAGCTCGACCAGACCGCCGCACAGAACGGCCTGCTCGCCGAACAGGTCGGTTTCACACTCTTCGCGGAAGTTGGTCTCGATGATGCCCGAACGACCGCCACCGATGGCCGAGCAATAGGACAGACCGATTTCCAGCGCCTTGCCGGTTGCGTCATTGTCCACGGCCACCAGGCAGGGCACGCCGCCACCTTTGACATATTCGCCACGCACGGTGTGGCCGGGGCCTTTGGGGGCCATCATGATGACGTCAACGCCTTCTTTCGGCTCAATCAGGCCGAAATGCACGTTCAGGCCGTGGGCAAAGGCGATGGCCGAGCCGGGCTTGATGTTGTCATGCACGTATTTCTTGTAGGTTTCGGCCTGCAATTCATCGGGCATGGTGAACATGATCAGGTCACACCAAGCGGCTGCTTCGGCGATGCCCATCACGGTCAGACCTTCGGCTTCGGCTTTCTTGGCCGAGGCCGAGCCTTCGCGCAGCGCGACGACCAGGTTCTTGGCACCCGAGTCACGCAGGTTCAGTGCGTGGGCGTGGCCTTGGCTGCCGTAGCCCAGGATGGCCACTTTCTTGTCTTTGATCAGGTTGATATCGCAATCGCGATCGTAATAGACGCGCATGTCGCTGGTCCTTTCTGTTTGACTTGGCGACGGTTCTACTTGTGATCCTTCGGGATGGCGATAGCGTTTTCCTTGTTATTACGCCTAGATTGTGAGAAATTATTCTTCCTGTTGCCAAATTTGGGATAAATCATGCTCGACGATGTAGATCGACGAATCCTGCGCCACTTTCAGGCCGATCCCAGCTTGTCCACTGCGGAATTGGCTGAACGCAGCCGCATCAGCGCAAGCCTGTGTTGGCGTCGCATAGAGAAGATGCAGGAAGCCGGTGTGATCGAGGGGCAGGAGGCCGTCATCGACTGGGCCGCGCTGGGATATGCAGTGGAAGTGTCGCTTCGGGTCACGCTGGATAAAACACAACCCCGCGCGTTCGACGAGTTCACAGCGGCCGCGCGTCAGGTCGCCGAGGTCATAGAGATTCAGACTTTTCTTGGCCGTGTGGATGTTCGCCTGTCGGTCTTGGCGCGGGATATGTCCCATTATCAACAGCTCTATCGCGATCAGATTCTGACCCTGCCGCATATTGCGGATATCGAGGCCCTGATGCACATCGCGCGGGTCAAAAGCGAAGTGGTTCTTCCAGTATGATCGAGTTGGATGAGATCGACCGCAATATCCTCCGCGCTTTGGTACAGGAAGCATCGCAAAGCGCAGGGGCGTTGGGGCGCAAGCTGGGATTGTCGCAACCCGCCACCTGGCGCCGTATCCGAAGGCTGGAAGATGCCGGGGTGATAAAGGGGCGCCGTCTGCGATTGAACGCCGAAGCGCTGGGATTTGGCGTGACGGTCTTTCTTGGCGTCAAACTGGCCCGCAAAGGGCAGGTGAGCCTTGAGGATTTCGAGCGTGCCGTCAGTGCAATCCCCGAGGTGCAAACCGTCGAGCACGTTTTAGGGCTGTACGACTATCGGCTACGCGTCGTTGCACGCGATTTGGCCGATTTTGAACGTGTCCTGCGACGGCGGATCATGACCTTGCCCGGAGCCGGAGATGTAGAGGCCAATGTTCTGCTCAGCGAAGAGCGATTGCCCGGGCCAATCGGCTGAGTCAGTATTTGGTGCGGATACAGTACCCCGGATGATGGGTCATCCGCGCAAAGGTCATGGGCTGACCGTTCTTCCATGTGGTGCGTTCAAGTTGAATCATGGATGCCCCGGCTGTGGTTCCCATGAACTCAGCCAGTCGACCATCCGCAGATACCGCGCAAAATGCGACCTCGGCCTCGGTGAATGGCGCTGCATTCAACAGCCACTCATGCGGTCCATGTGCGTTCAGATCGGCATGCTCAACTTCGGGGACAGCATCAATGTTGATCCAACGCTCTTCCAGTTGGAAGGGGCGGTTGTCGGCGTAATGCATGCAGATCACATGCAGCACCCGAACGTCCGGCGAAACGCTAAGCTGCGATGCCAGCCAACCCGGGCTTGCGACCACGTTCCGTTCGACCAGAGAATAGCGGTAGGTGGAATTTTGGCTTTCAACCGACTGACGCGCCAGCGAGAACTCAAGTTTTGCGTGCTTGCTGGGTTCTTTTTTGACGCGCGTGCCGCTTTTGCGCTTTCGCTCGACAAAGCCTTGTTCGGCCAGTTCACGTAAGGCCCGGTTCACCGTCGCACGAGCGCAATTGAACTCTTTAGCGAGTTGCGTTTCCGTCGGCAGCAAAGATCCCTGTGGCCAAATTCGAGTTTCGATCCGCCTTTTAACCTCGTCCCGAACAACTTGAAAACTTATCCGTTTTTGCGCCGTCACGTGCGGAAATACCTTTCTTCCATAAAGTGAGCGTATCTGGTCAGAAACACGTAACGGTGTAAAGGGCGCTGACACTGATTGGCGTCACAATTTCGAGTGTTTCTCGATAAATTTTTTAAATTTTCTATTGAAATTATTAGCTTCCCTGACGTCAATTGCAGGCGGCAGGGTCTGACCTGCCGTGAAGCGCCCGAAATTGGGGGCGTCGATGCACAGTGAAAGGACGTGTCATGCCAGCGCTATTGGATACTGTTGACCCGAATGGGCTTGAAGAATTTTCGGTCGTCTTCACCGACCGTTCTTTGAATCACATGTCAGCGCAGTTTCAGCAGGTCATGCGGGACATTTCGACGATGCTGAGGGACGTCTACAATGCAGATGGCGTCGCGGTTATCCCCGGGGGCGGCACCTATGGCATGGAAGCCGTCGCGCGTCAGTTTGCCCGGAACAGAAATGTTCTGGTCGTTCGCAACGGATGGTTTTCTTATCGTTGGAGCCAGATTATCGAAACCGGGGGGCTGACAGCCTCGACAACGGTGCTCAAGGCGCGGCAGGTCGGAAATTCCAGCCCTTCGCCTTTTGAACCAGCCCCGATCGAGGACGTTGTCGCGGCCATTCGAGATCAGCGCCCGGAAGTTGTGTTCGCGCCGCATGTGGAAACATCGGCAGGTGTCATTCTGCCGGATGACTACGTGACGGAAATGGCTAGGGCCGCTCATGAGGTTGATGCGCTGATGGTGCTGGATTGCATCGCGTCCGGATGCGCGTGGGTCGATATGAAGGCCACAGGTGTCGATGTCCTGATTTCGGCCCCGCAGAAAGGGTGGAGCGCGTCGCCCTGTGCCGGTTTGGTCATGTTGTCCGAGCACGCCGAAAAGCGGTTGGAGGAAACCACCTCGGACAGTTTTGCGATCGACCTGAAAAAATGGCGTCAGATCATGGCGGCATACGAAAATGGCGGCCATGCCTATCATGCGACGATGCCGACGGATGCCTTGCGTGGTTTTCGTGACACGATGGTAGAAACCCGTGACTACGGGTTTGACCGGCTGCGCCGTGCGCAATGGGCGCTGGGTGACGGTGTTCGCGCGATGTTGAAGGAAAAGGGCGTAATCTCTGTCGCGGCCGATGGCTTTGGCGCGCCGGGGGTGGTGGTCAGCTATACCTCGGACCCGGATGTTCAGAACGGCAAGAAATTTGCAGCTTTGGGTATGCAGATCGCGGCCGGTGTGCCCCTACAGTGTGATGAACCGGAAGGGTTCAGCACGTTCCGGCTGGGATTGTTCGGGCTGGACAAGCTGTATGATGTAGACGGCACCATCGCTCGGCTGAAACGCGTCCTGGATCAGGTTCTTTGAGCGTCAGCTTTCAGCGCACGCCAAGACCCATCTGCATCAATGTCTTTCGCACCGTCGGAAGCGAGTAGAGGGCGTTCAGACCCATCGCCCGTGCGTCGCGCAGCGCCCGCGTTTCGATCATCGAGGCGCGGTTGAGAAGGTCGATGCCCTTGACCCTCATCGCGAGCTCGGTGTGTCGGGCTTTGTGATAGGCATCCAGCATCTGCGCGTCGCCAAGGTCCTCGGGCCGCGCAGTGGCCAGGTCCAGCAGGCTGCGAAGATCACCGAGGGACATATTCAGGCCCTGCGCGCCAATGGGCGGAACAACATGCGCGGCCTCTGCCATCAATGCGATCCTTTCCCCGGACAGGCGTTCCGCCGACTGGCTGATGATCGGCCATATGGTTCGCCGCGAGGCAAGTTTCAGCGGTCCGAACAACCCGCAAGAGCGTTCGGTCATGGCGGCCTCAAACGCCTGTGGTTCGGTGTTCAGCAACTCGACTGCGCGCGGTCCACGCTCCATCCACACGACTGCAGAGGACGGTTGCCCCTGCCAGTCCGGAAGCGGGACCAGAGTGAAAGGGCCACCGGATCGGTGAATCTCGGTCGAAACATTGTCATGCGGAATGGGGTGCGTAACTGCAAAGGCCAACGCCTTTTGCCCGTAACGCGTTGTTTGCACAGAAATTCCAGCAGCTTCGCGCATCGGGGAACTGCGCCCATCGGCGGCCACAACAAGTTTGCAGGAAACGCGGCTGCCATCACTTAGCCCGACGCGGGCGTGGGCGGTGCGGGTAAACAGGCTGATGGTTCCTGTGCCGGGACGGAAATCGACATTGGGAAGTTCAGTCAGACGGTTCACCATTTCGCGGCGAAGCAACCAGTTCGGCAGGTTCCAGCCAAAGGGCTGATCCGAAATGTCGGCGGCGTCAAAGTCCCGCACAACGCGCGGTTCGGGCACATCGCCGCCTGCATCCACGATACGCATGATTTGCAGAGGGGCCGCATGCGGGGCCAGCTTTTCCCAAAGCCCGCATTGTTCAAGCAACCCGCGTGCAGGTTGCAGAAACGCCGTGGTCCGCATGTCCGAGCCGTCGACATCGCGCTCGGTAATGGGAGGGGCAGGGTCGACGCATACGACGTGGAATCCAGCGGTCCCAAAGGCTGCCGCAGCAGTCAAACCGGCGATCCCGCCGCCGGAAATCAGGATGTCACAGCTGTCAGTCATGGCCTTGGTCTCCGTATCTTGGGCAGACCCTAGTGCGGTTCCACGGCGCGCGCCAAGTGACATCCTGTCCCGTGTCTCAGCCTCGTGAAATCAGGATGAGGATCAGGAACATCACCGGCACCATCATCACGGCAGGGATGTAGAGGCCCGGCAAACCGAACAACAGAGTGGAACACCCCCACATGCTGAAGATCGCAATGGCTGTGTAACCCCAATCCTCGGCCTCGCCATGGGCAGCGTCTTTGGCCATCCAGCCAAACAGGGGAATTGCAAACAACAGGCGCTGCCAGATAGGCAGGCGCCGAGGGGCCTCGATCGCGCTCATGGATATCTCCGATTCTGTTCGTCGCTGAGGCGCATATAGGGGCGATGCTGCACCCGCAAAATGTGCAGAACGTCGCAGTGTGACAGCCTATCGCAGGCGCGACAAAAAGAACGTCAGGTCATCTGTATGATGGTGAATATGGTCTGCCTCAAGCGGTTCAGGCGCCACGTGAACCGTGCGCATTCCCATCGCGTGCGGAGCGGCCAGATTGCGCGGGTCATCCTCGAACATCGCGGCCTTTTCCGTGTCAATTCCGTCCCGTTCAAAGATTGTCTCGAACGCAGCTTTCTGTGGCTTGGGACGATACTCTGCATGTTCAATGCCGTAAATTGCGTCGAACAATCCGCTGAGGCCACGCGCTTGCAAAACGCGCTCGGCATAAGGCGCGCTGCCGTTGGTGTAGACGATCCGGCGGCCCGGCAGGGCGCGGATGTGATCGGCTAGGTCGGCATCGGGGTCCATGTGGCTCATGTCGACCTGATGAACGGCGTGAAGATAGGGGTCCGGGTCAAGGTCATGCTCGGCCATGAGCCCGGCCAGTGTGGTGCCGTATTCGCGCCAGTAGTGGCCGCGCAGCCGATCCGCCTCGGCCCGGTCGACACCGATCGCCTGAACCACGTAGTCCGTCATCAACACCTCGATCTGATCGAACAGGCGCATATGGGGCGGGTACAGTGTATTGTCGAGGTCGAACACCCATTGGGTGACGTGAGCGAATGCAGGTTTGACCATGGCTTGGGTTTAGGCCGCTGCGCCCCGGTTTTCAATGCCGGACTTGATTGCGAGGGCATGAGCCGGATAGACAGGTCCGAACGAGGAGACGAACCACCCCATGCCCCAGTCCAAACAGTCCAACAAGGACGCCTACAGCCTGATACTCGAAGCGATTGACGTGGGCGTCTACAAGCCCGGCGACCGCCTGGTCGAGAGCGAGCTGGCCGAGCGCTTTGGCGTGTCGCGCACCCCCATCCGCGAGGCGTTGCAGCGGCTTGAGACGCAATCGCTGCTGGAACGGGACGGGCGGTCGTTGATCGTGGCCTCGCTGGATCACAACCAGATGGCCGAGCTTTACGTGGTGCGGCGCGAGTTGGAGGGGCTGGCGGCAAGCCTGGCGGCCAAGCACGCGACCGAGGAAGAGATAAAGGTGCTGCAAGACATGGTTGCCGCCGACGACGCGCTGGTCGATGACCCGACCGCGTTGTCCCGGGCCAACCGACGGTTTCACGAACAGATCCATCTGGCCTCGCACAACCGCTATCTGGTTCAGCAACTGGATCTGGTGCACAGAACCATGGCTTTGATGGCAACTACCTCGTTGGCGGTGCAGGGCCGAGGAGAAATTGCCCAGAGTGAACACAAGGGCATTGTCGAGGCCATCGCCGCCCGTGACGAAGCCGCCGCCGCCCGCGCGCTTAAAGAGCATATTTCCGTCGCCTTCATGACACGCCTGAAACAGGATGCAGTGCGACGCGAAAACTGACCGTTACCCCGGCTGAATCTCTTCGCTGGCTTGCCCGTGCTGGGTTTTATCCCAGAAAAACGGGTTCCCGATCAGTTCCCACAACGCCTTGTAAGCGGCGACAACCCCAAGCGGAAAGTACAGGGGCATTGTTGGCACCCAAGGCACAAGAAACCTTCGTTCCCGCGCCCAGACCGACAGGAGCCCGGCAAAGAGGTTTGTGGCCTCTGCCGCAATGAATAGGGCGAACAGCCAGAACATTGCCCAACCGGGCACCAGTGTGTCCATCGGGCTTGGAATCCCCAGCGCGGTCAGCCAGAACATCCAAAGCGCGGGAGCCAACAGAAATTGCCCAACCGTTCCCAGAAAAAACGCTTGAAACCCCAGAAATTTCAACATCCCGAGGTCTTTCCAGAGTTGGACAGGCTCGCGCATGTGAACGAGATACGTGACCATGAACCCCTTGAGCCAGCGTGAACGCTGTTTGATCCATGGCCAGGCGCGGAAATTCGCCTCTTCAAAGGTGGTGGTATCGACCATCTCGGTTCGATAACCCGCGCGGCTTAGCCTCACACCCAGGTCGGCATCTTCAGTGACATTGTGGGCGTCCCATCCGCCCAGTTCCAAAAGCTTGTCCCGGCGGAAAAAGAACGTCGTCCCGCCCAGCGGGACAACAAGGCCCAGACGTGCAATGCCCTGCAACAGAACGCGAAACCAACTGTTGTATTCGATGGTGAAACAGCGCGACCTCCAGTTGGTGCGCGGATTGTAATAGTCCAGCCCCCCTTGCAGACAGACGACGTTTTCGTCTGCATTCGCGAAATGCGTGACCACCCGTTCGATCTGGTCGGGTTGTGGTGCATCCTCGGCGTCCCAGACGCCAAGAACGTCGCCCCGGCAAAAGTCGAGCGCATAGTTCATCGCCCGAGGTTTTGTTGTTAGCCCATTAGACGCCGGAACCTCGATGGATCTTATCCACGACGGCAGATCGACACGTGTCAGAGCCGTGCGCGTGACATCGTCAGATGCCTCAAGAACCAAAATGACGTCCAGCAGGGCCTTGGGATAGGTCAGGCGTTGCAACCGTCGTATCAGGGCATCGGCTATTTCCTCTTCCTTATACAGCGGCACCAATATCGACACGCGGGGCAGGGGCTGCGGCAAAGATTTTCCGGGGCTTGCGGGTGCTTGAAGCCGTTGGCGCAGAAAACTTAGCAAGCCGCTTACCCGCAATGAAAAGAACAGGACCAGCGAACAGACCGCCAAGGTTAGGAAAACCATCAGTCCAATATTCGGCAAAGCCGCGAAAATCACCGCCAGAGCGATCAGAGCCGCAATTGGCTTGATCCGCGCCCGAGGCGTCCAGGATCGGCAACTTTGCTTTACGTCCACGCGCGCCTCAGCGTCAGCCGCCAACCGCGACGCAAAAGTTGCGGCAATCGCGTTGTCTATTTCTTCGGGCGGGGCAAGAACGGGAAGGGCCGTAAGGCCAACCTCATCCAGATGCTCTCGAACCGGTTTAAAGCAATCTGGCCGGGCAGTGGCCACCAAAAGAAAAGGCCCAACTCGTTTCCAGGGGATCACGTTGTGCTCAAGCCAGAAGCGAACCGGTTTAATCTGGCAAAGGTCCACCGAAGGCGGGGACGTGATCAAATCGGCAAATTGAAGATGGTTTTGATCTGCAACGGCATTCATGACGTCGCGGCGGCTGACCCAGCCTTCGGCCACAAGGATTTCACCTAGCGGTACGTCCTGCCGGGATCTAAGTTGCAACGCTTTTTCCAACTGAGCGGGGGTGATCAGGCCACCCTCAAGCAGGCAGATGCCCAAAGGTTTTCTGACCTGCACAGGAATTGGCGCCGCGCGCGCAAAGTGTTGCAGGTTCAGTTCGACCATAAAAAAACCCTGACACGTAAAACCGGTGTCAGGGTTGTTCTATTAAGGTTAACAGCACGTTAATGCTGAACGAAGCAGCCGTTAAACCTGTGCTTTTTGGGCGGCCATCGCCTCAGCGAACCGCTCGAACAGGTAGAAACTGTCCTGCGGGCCGGGTGATGCTTCGGGGTGGTATTGCACCGAATAAACCGGGCGGTCCTTCATGCGAATACCGCAGTTCGACCCGTCAAAAAGCGAGCGATGGGTTTCCACAACGCCTTCGGGCAGCGATTGCGCGTCAACGGCAAAACCATGGTTCATCGAGGTGATCTCGACCTTGCCAGTCTCAAGGTCCTTGACCGGGTGGTTCGCACCATGGTGGCCGTGATTCATCTTGACGGTCTGGCCACCTAGCGCCAGCGCCAGCATCTGATGGCCGAGGCAGATACCAAAGACAGGCAGGTCGGTGGTGTCCAGAACCTCTTTGATCATGGGGACGGCATATTCACCGGTCGCCGCAGGATCGCCGGGACCGTTCGACAGGAACACCCCGTCGGGTTCGTGCGCAAGCACTTCGGCGGCTGTTGCGGTGGCCGGTAACACCGTGACGTCGCACCCTGCGGTGGCGAGGCAGCGCAGGATGTTGCGCTTGGCACCGAAGTCGAGGGCAACAACCTTGTGCGCCGGGGCGTTCTGACGGGCATAGCCATCGGGCCAGGCCCAACGCATCTCGTCCCACCGATAGCTCTGGGCGCAGGTCACTTCCTTTGCCAGGTCCATGCCTTCCAGCCCGGCAAAGCCGCGCGCGGCAGCGACCAGCGCTTCGATGTCGAAATTCCCCTCGGGGTCATGAGCCAGCGCGACATGGGGCGCCCCTTGCTGACGAATGGCGCGGGTCAGGCGGCGGGTGTCCACGCCACCAATGGCAATGCGTCCGCGACGGGCCAGCCAGGTTTTCAGCTCTTCCGCCGCACGCCAGTTCGATGGCTCGGTCGGGTCCCACTTGACGACCATTCCCGCTGCAACAGGGTCAGTGGTTTCGTCATCCTCGGGGTTCACCCCGACATTGCCGATATGAGGGAAGGTGAAGGTGACGATCTGACCAGCGTAGGACGGATCGGTCATGATTTCCTGATAGCCGGTCATGGCGGTGTTAAAGCACAGTTCGGCCACGGTCTGTCCGGTGGCGCCAAAGCCCATCCCGTAGAACAATGTGCCGTCGGCCAATGCCAGACATGCGGTGGGCTTGGTCGGGGCGTTCTGCGACATGGGGCGACTCTCCTGCAGGGTAAATCGGCGCATACCTAAGGGGCTTGAGCGCTTGGGTCAAGTCTGTTCAAATTTTGTGCTATTGTTAAAAATCAATAGTTTAGCCATATTGCTTCCCTGTTGTGTCACGCTTTTTGTTTAGATATGGTCGTGGTTCCTTTTCCATGGGGATGGACAGATCATATGGATATGCGATCAAGGGTGAACTCAGCCCTGAAGCAAGCAATGAAAGATAAGGAAGCCGAGCGTCTGTCGACGCTGCGGCTGATCAATGCCGCGATCAAGGATCGTGACATCGCGTCACGTGCCTCTGACAACGAAGAGGCGAAGGGCTGCGGCGATGCCGAGGTTCTTGAAATCCTTGGAAAAATGACCAAGCAGCGCAAGGAAAGCGCGCGCGCCTATGAAGAGGGCGGGCGGTTGGATCTTGCCGAGCGGGAGCTTCGCGAAGTCGAAGTGATCGAGGAATTTTTGCCCAAACAACTGGACGAAGATGAGGTTTCTCAGGCCATTCAGACGGCCATCTCGTCAACGGGCGCTGGTTCGATCCGGGATATGGGCAAAGTGATGGGCGAGCTGAAGTCGCGCTACACTGGCCAAATGGATTTCGGCAAAGTCGGACCCATGGTCAAAGATCAGCTCTGCGCGGCTGCAAGCGGCGGCTGCTGAACGCTTTCACCTTTAACACGACGTCACTGCGCGACAGGTTCGCGCAGTTTTCGTGTCAGATCGTCATACAGGGCGATCCGCTCTTCTTCGGTCAGAAAAGACCCGATTTCCACTTCGCGCCCGTCGCCCTTTAACGTGACATAGTTGGGTACGGGGCCGCCATGCTTGTGCATCTCGGGGCGCGCCCAATATCGGTTGCAGGTCCATTCTTGTGACCCTTGGCCGGGATGGTGATGGACAAGTCTGGCTTGCGTCCCTGTCAGGGTGAAAACCTCGAATACACTCCGGGCGCGGTAATTCGACTGAATCGCCAACCACAAGCCGACCACGGTCAGCAGCAGGAATGGCAGCAACCCCCATAGCAGTACGGAACCCAGAACCGCCATCAGAGGGATGAGGCCGAACAGGAAAACCGCCAGAACGACACGCATGGCCCATTTGGGAGGCAGCGAGTTATGCGGCCACAGGCGCAATTCCAGATCTGATCCAGAGGTTTGATTCCATCGGTACGGCATGGTCAAAAAATAGCGTTTCGCGGTGCAAAGTCGACGTCAAATGATCACACAACGTGGCCGACGCGCGACCATGACAAAGCATCGTCCAGACGGTCATCACCCCAGAAAACCTCGCCCCGCACGACAAGGCTGGGCGCGCCGAAAACGCCAAGCCGGGTTGCGCGGTCGGTCTCGAATTCCAGCGCAGAAACGGCATCCGGACTGCGTGCACGCGCCAGAGTCAGGCGGGGGTCCTGCTGGCATCTCAGAAGGGCTTCGGAAATTGCAGATTCGCTGCCAGCTTCAACGCCGTCTTCGAACCAGATCCGGTATAGGTTTTGCGTAAAACTCTTGCCCCATCCTTCCTGCATTCCCAACAAAGCAACTTGATTGGCTAGTTCGAGGTCGGAAATCGGGTAGGGCGCCGGCAGATGGGCGTGGATATGATACTTAGCGGCGCGCCGTTCGATATCGCGCCACATATAGGCCGCTTTAACGGGCTTACCGGCAAACGGGATGTTTTTCTGCTCGGACATGACGCTGCGCACATTGAACGGGCGCCACGCGACTGCAACGTCATTTTCAGCGCACCAGTCGTCCAGGCGCATAATCGTCAGGAAGCTGTACGTACTGCCAATGGAATACCAAAAATCAATTTCGGGCATTGGATCACCCCGATTTCAGAGTTTCAGTTTCCATAATAGCCTAATTTTGCGAATTTTTCGATCTCTGCCGTTTGGCGGCGCGTCGGCGGGGTCAGAACAGGGTCTTGTTCACCGGTCGCACGGGGTCGGGCACGGCCCCGCAACCGGTCGCCTGACGCATATCGATTTCAATCGTTCTGCACAGCGCCGAGATCGGTACGTCGGTGACATCCCCTTCGAAAGGATCTTCCATCGAAGCGCTAACCCGCTCGGTCACGAAGAAAATCCAGCAGACCAGCGCCCCGACCGGAGCGAAGGTCAGCCAATCCGTCAGGACCGTTTGGATCATTGCAGTGTTGGTCCCCGCCACGATCGAACGCTCATCATTGAAGGCAAGCGGCAACATGAAAATGAAAATCCAGCTGAACAGGCGACCAACCTCGGCCACCTGACGCGGGAACGGCGTGTTCTTGATCCGCTCGCACTGGCCTTGCGCCGTCGTCAGACGGGCCAACCTGTCCATCAGGGCGACATGCCAGAAAGGGTCGATCTTGCCCTGTTGGGCCATCTCGGACAGCTTATGCGCCTGTAGGTTCAATAGATACGCGGCCTTGTTCGCTTTTCCTTCAAGCCGGGGCAGGTCTGCCGCCAACTGGCTGGTCTTCCAGTCCCCCGGCGATATGTGCGTCTGAGTTGGCGTGAGCGAGTGCCCAAACATCCACGGTCTGATCGAACGCCCATTGGCCGAAGGCTGACGCAACTGATAAGCAAGCAGGGTCACCCAAGCGATGTGTCGTTCAATCAGTTCGGTGCGCAAGTCGTCGTCGAGCGGGGCGCCGTTGGGCTGAACCAGCGTGGCAACGGTGTTTCCCCAGTCCCGACTTGCGTTGGCAATATCCCCCCAGACACGTCTTGCCTCGGTCCAACGTCCATAGGCCGCGGTGTTTTTGAATCCGAGAAAGAACGCAACTGCGATCCCTAGCATTGCCACCGGTGGGCTGGGGTTTGAAATCAGATCGACCGGTGTAAGTTCATCCACCACCTGAACCAGTAATATCCAGGCAAGGACAATTGAGATAAAGCCGACCGATCCCCTGAGCAGTTTGCGGACTGAGATGCTGTCGTGAAGTAACATGGGTTTTGTGTTTCCGCTGAAACGTCATGAAATTCAATTTGTGAACTGTATCGGCATCTTGGCGCACCTGTCCATGGACCCCAGAGGAGTGTCGCAAGGAGGCAAAGAAAAAGCCCCGCACAGGGCGCGGGGCTTTCTTTGTTCCTTGATGGACGGGATCAGTGCGCGTGGCCTTTGTCCCAGTCTTCCTGCTTGGGCAGCTGCTCGAACGTGTGCTCGGGCGGCGGTGTGGGCAGGGTCCATTCCAGCGTGTCTGCGTATTCGTTCCACGGGTTCGGACGTGTTTCTTTCGCGCCGCGCAGCAGGGCGTAGATCACGATGCCGAAGAACAGCAGGAACGAAGCGAACGAGATGAACGCACCAATCGACGAGACAAAGTTCCACTGAGCAAACGCCTCGGGATAGTCGATGTAGCGGCGCGGCATGCCCTGACGACCCAGGAAGTGCTGCGGGAAGAAGGTCAGGTTGGCGCCGATGAAGAACAGCCAGAAGTGAACCTTGCCCCAGAACTCGGAGTACTGACGGCCCGTCATCTTCGAGAAGTAGAAGTACACACCAGCGAAGATCGCAAAGACCGCACCCAAGCTCATCACATAGTGGAAGTGCGCCACGACATAGTAGGTGTCGTGATAGGCGCGGTCGACGCCCGCCTGCGACAGAACCACACCGGTCACACCACCAACGGTGAACAGGAACAGGAAGCCGAAGGCGAACAGCATCGGAGTTTTGAACTCGATGGAGCCGCCCCACATGGTCGCAATCCACGAGAAGACCTTAACCCCGGTCGGAACCGCGATGACCATCGTGGCCAGCATGAAGTAGGCCTGCTGACGCAGCGACATGCCAACGGTGTACATGTGGTGTGCCCACACGACGAAGCCCAGCACACCGATTGCGATGATCGCCCAGACCATCGGCAGGTAACCGAAGATCGGTTTGCGCGAGAAGGTGGCGATCACGTGGCTGATGATGCCGAAACCGGGCAGGATCACGATGTACACTTCCGGGTGGCCAAAGAACCACAGGATGTGCTGATACAGGATCGGATCACCGCCACCGGCCGGATCAAAGAAGGTAAAGCCAAAGTTGCGGTCCATCAGCAGCATGGTGATCGCGCCCGCCAGAACCGGCAGAGACAGCAGAATCAGCCACGAGGTGACGAAGATCGACCAGCTGAACAGCGGCACCTTGAACAAGGTCATGCCAGGGGCACGCATGTTCAGGAAGGTGGTGATCATGTTGATTGCGCCGAGGATCGAGGAGGCGCCCGATACGTGCACGGCGAAGATCGCAAGGTCCATGGACATGCCGCCCTCGGTCGTCGACAGCGGCGGGTAAAGAACCCAACCCACACCCGAGCCGAGCTGGTCGTTACCACCCGGGCTCAGCAGCGAGGCCACACCCAGCGAGGTACCAGCGACATACAGCCAGAGAGACAGGTTGTTCATCCGTGGGAAGGCCATGTCCGGCGCGCCGATCTGCAACGGCATGAAATAGTTGCCAAATCCGCCAAACAGGGCAGGGATGACCACGAAGAACATCATCAGAACACCGTGATAGGTGATCATCACGTTCCACAGGTGACCGTTCGGTGTACATGGGTCGGCCATGAACCCTTCGAGGCACATATACTGCACACCGGGGTGCATCAGCTCGAGCCGCATGTAGACGGTCATTGCCACCGAGATAAACCCGGCCAGCGCCGAGAAGATCAGGTAGAGAATCCCGATGTCCTTGTGGTTGGTCGACATGAACCAGCGGGTAAAGAACCCACGCTGGTCTTCATGATCGTGACCATGAATGGCTGCGTCTGCCATTAGGTGCCTCCTGTTACAATTCTACCGCGCAGCCGGACCTCTCCGGCGCGCGGGATTCCTGCTGGTTTTAGAATGCGAAGAGGGCGCCTTCAATGGTCGAGTTTGATCTGGATCAAGATTAATTGTCGCGGGTAGCGGCCCGAAACACGCATTGTCGGCTAAAATCGTCTGTGATCTGGGGATTGGCGGCCAAATTTCAAGCTCTGCGCGTGTCAGAGGTTTCTTCGCTTGACCCAAGTGTGGGCGGGACGCAGAACTGGCGTAACGCCGAAATCGGAGATTTGACATGACCGCCTACGATTCAGAAAACATCTTTGCCAAGATCCTGAAGGGGGAAATCCCCGCGTCCCGCGTTTACGAGGATGACGATACACTTGCGTTCATGGACATCATGCCCCGATCCGACGGGCACCTGTTGGTGATACCCAAAACGCCGTGCCGCAATATTCTGGACGCATCCCCGCAGCAGCTCGCATCGGTGATGGCCACGGTTCAGAAATTGGCCAAGGCTGTTGTAACGGCCTTCGACGCGGACGGAGTGACGATCCAGCAGTTCAACGAAACGGCCGGAGGGCAGGAAGTGTTCCATCTGCATTTCCACGTTCTGCCCCGCCACGAAGATGTTTCCTTGCGTGCGCCCGGAACAATGGGGGATTTTGAGGTGATCGCGGAACATGCCGAAAAGATCAAAGCCGCCGTTGGCTGATCGCGATTGCTGTTTGTCGCGCGCCTGGTCTGAGGATCGAAGACGATGAGCGCAGTCCGAAAAAGAAATTGCCGTTCCGATTTGGGGGTCGGAACGGCAGACTCGTAAAAAAGAACTTTTCCGTTTTCGCAGGAAACCTACGATTACCGGTTTAACACACCACTCACTCTAGAACGGTGAAATCAGTCTACCCGCAAATCTCAGGTCTGTATTCCTTTGAGTGGGCTTGAACCGGAAATTGCCTTGATTCACTCGGCTTCTGCGCGAGTTTTGGGCTTAGTTTGGAAACAGAGGGTGTTTCGACATGTGGATTGTTAACCACTTGGAGTCGCAAAATGATTCGGTTTTCAACTTCAAGCGCTGACCGTTTCAAAGACTTCGGAAAAGGTTTTCTGTAACGCGGCGTCCATATCTGCCATCGTGACGGGCAGCCCAAGATCGACCAGCGACGTTACACCATGTTCTGATATCCCGCATGGCACGATCCCCGTGAAGTGATCAAGGTCCGGTTCGACGTTGATCGAAATGCCATGAAAACTGATCCATTTGCGCAGGCGCAATCCGATGGCTGCGACCTTGTCTTCGGCAGGGGCACCAGACGCAGTCAACGGCTTGTCATCCCGGCGTACCCAGACGCCAACGCGACCATCCCGGATTTCCCCTTTGACATTGAATTCCGCAAGCGACGCGATCACCCAGGCTTCCAACTGTTTTACAAAGCGCCGGACATCTTTCCCACGTTTGTTCAGGTCAAGCATGACATAGGCAACCCGCTGACCGGGGCCGTGATAGGTGTATTCACCACCGCGCTTGCTGTCGTAAACGGGGAACCGGTCGGGATCGGTCAGGTCTTCGATCCGGGCCGACGTTCCTGCGGTATAGAGAGGAGGGTGCTCGAGCAGCCAGACGCATTCATCGGCTTTACCGGCCGCAATCGCGGCGACACGCGCCTCCATAAAGGCGACGGCGTCGTCATAGTCGGTCAAACCGTCAGTGATTTTCCATTCCATGAGGTCTATTACCGCGCGCTATCAGGCAGGAAAAGGGGTTACGCGGCCTCTGCCAAACAGCGCTTCAGGATCTGCGCATAGGTTTCCGAACCCTGAGCCCCCGTCACAAGGTACTTTCCGCCAAATACCATCGAAGGAACCCCCGAGATTCCCCTGCTGGTCCAAAATGTCTGTTTCTCGCGCACTGGCTGAACATGGGCACCAGAGGCAAGAGCCTGCTGTCCGGCGGCCCTGTCCAGACCGATGGATTCAACAGCGTCGAGAAGAACCTCCGGGTCGGAAACATCCTTTTGATCGGTGAAATAGGCCTGAAACAGTGCCATCTTCAGCGGATGTTGTCGGCCTTAGGCTTCGGCCCAGTCCAAAAGCTGATGCGCGACAAAGGTATTCACGATCCGGGACTCATCGTTGAAATTGAACGAGAAATCCAGCTCGGCCCCAATTTTCGTCAACCGATCACGCGCTTGTTGGCTTTGTTCGGCGGTAGACCCGTATTTCTCCATCATGTGATCGCGCAGGTTTTGCCCTTCGGCCGCCATAGTGGGGTTCAGTTCAAACGGATGCCATCTGAGCTGCGCCAGCACGTTTTCTTCCCGCAAAGCCAGGTCAAGTTGCTGGAACCCGACGATACACCAAGGGCATACCACGTCCGAGACTATGTCGATCTGAATGATCGGGCGTGAATCTGTTGAAGTCATGATGCATCTCCGGAACGGGGGGGTAGGGTGAAATCTGTGATACAGATATGAAGGTCGAAAAGGAATTCAATCCGGCTTGTTTTTGCCTCTTCACATCCCGTTCCGCACCGTCTATATGCGCCTCTACCAAGTCACATACAGTGCGGTCGTGGCGGAATTGGTAGACGCGCAGCGTTGAGGTCGCTGTGGGGTAACACCCGTGGAAGTTCGAGTCTTCTCGACCGCACCAAGACAACCCTTCCGGTTCCCATAGATATTCATGCCATGCGTGTCTTGGCTGGCATAAGCCGTTCTCTTGCCACCCTTTTCGCACCGTGAATGGCGCTGATTGTTTATAAGACACCATTAAGCACGCCGTGCATAACGAATTGGTTGAGGCGGTCACGCGTCTTTAATATTAGTCTCTTCAATGCTTTTGGTATCTGAACATAGTTTCCAGGAAATGTCGTGTCAGGCGCTAGGCTCAAGGCAAATGCGACTTGTCGTGTTCAGAACATCAACTCAAGAGAACTTTCTGCGATGAAGCCTAGATTTTTGTGCGTCGGTACCCATCACAAGACTGGCACAATTTGGATGCGAAAGGTTTTTCGTGAAATCCATCAAGATCAATCCATCCCGTTCATGCAATGCTACAGAGCAAAAAGGCTTGCTGACGCGGCTGAGACAGGCCCACAGATTATTGTGAATTGGTCGTCTAAATTTCCTAGAGAGCTCTTGGAGCTGGGGCACGCCAGATTTCTGCACGTCATCCGAGACCCGCGTGATGTGCTGCTGTCCGGCGCCCGCTATCACCAGATAGCACCGTCGGGTAATGAGAAGTTTCTGCGAGAGGCAAGAGCTGAATGGGATGGCAAGACTTACAAAGAGTATATTTCCAGCCTACCCACTGAGCTCGACAAGCTTTTGTTTGAAATGGAAAACAAGCACCATCAAACTCTGACCGAGATGATGGCTTGGCCATATGGTCATGAGAACGCGATTGATGTTAAATATGAGGATCTGATCGAAGATTCGACGTGTGATTTGTTCCGAGAAATCCTTGGCAACTTTGACATTGAAGGATTGGATATCGACAAAGCCGTGCAGTCCTATTGGAGGCACTCTTTATTTGGCGGCTTGAAAAAGAAAGCTGACCGAGCGGAACGGATATCGTTGCACATAGGGTCCGGAGCGAAAGCGCAGTGGCAAACCAAACTGCCGCGGGAAATCGCCGAGATTTATGAAGAACGCTATGGTGGGGCGCTCAGGAAACTTGGCTATGAATCCGATCCGGATTGGGTGAAGTCTTGCCTGCCAAGCCGTCAGATTTTCGCATAGAAACCGACGAAAACCGGAAAACTGCGCGGCCTGGCGCGTTGCGGTTTCGTTAGGCGCTTTCAAATGGGTCCCGACTTTGGGCTGCTCAAGGTTGTGAAGATCCACGCTTCATGAAGCTTCAGTTTCCGGATTTGGGAAATACCCGGTGTCCACAAACTCTCGAAACTCTGGCGCCTCAAGTTGATAATCCAGAACACGGCGCGCGCAGTCGTGGCAGGATCGAAGCAGAGCCGCCAGATCTCCATCTTTCAGCCAATCCGATACAATAGACCGAACGGCGGTCGTGTCGATTGTCTCGTCATGGTTGGTGTTGATGTCGTATTTTCCAAAATACTCCATGTCGATGCGGTCTTTGTTTTTGGAATTTGCGGTTCCCCGCAACCGCTTGAGTAAAAACTCTTCCCGGCTTTTGACCGCATAGTGATTCACTTGCGCCGATTTGCCGGTGACGTTGTCTTTGCTTCCCCGCCACCCTTTTTGAAGAATATTTCCCCCCATCGGATTCCCGTCCGCGTTTGTCCAACGCGCCATGTCTGGTTCGATCTCGCGGTGTTTGAAAAAGCGGGGGCGATGCACTCCGAAATAGTCGAACGTCGCAGGGCGGAACAGCGTTTTGAAACCCCAGACCAAACCGTTTTCAGGGACCTCGAAGGTTGATCCGCGCGTGAAGCGTTCCGTGACCAAGGCTTCCGGGTCCCAATGTTCCAGCCCACATGACCCCATAAGGCGCCAGTTGATGGATATCGCGTCTGGCGCGCCACAATTGTCGATCAACGCATCTATGCTGCGATCACCGACGTGGACGTTCAGGAACTCATCTGCGTCCAGAATGAGTACCCAATCTGCATCCCGCACCCAGTCCATTCGGTTCGCTCTGGAGTAGGCGGCGCGCTGCGGGTCCATCCTCGGGCCGATGGGGTTGTCGAAGTGACGGACCACCCCCAACTGATCAAGACGGTTTAGCATCAAATTGGTGCCGTCGCTACAGTCGTTGGAAAAGATGCAGAAATCGTCGATGCCTATTGACTTGTGATAGGCCAACCATTCCAGCAGGTATATTCCCTCGTTCTTGACGGTCGAAAGCAACAGTTTGCGGCCGGCGTTTGGGGGCGTGGCTTCAGTTTTCATCCTCACCTCCGCTGGTCGGTCGTCTCAGTGCGCCTTTGGCACGGTTTCTACCAACCGCGTGTTTCACGGATTGGGCCTTGCCGATCACGTCAGCGACACGGCTGTCGGTCTCATCTGCGGCTTGAGCAGCCAATGCCATTTTAAGGGTCCGGTCCTTGGACAAAGGTACGCCCAAGCCTGCGGCGGCCTCAGTATTCATAAATGGGTTTTCAGGACCGCTTTCGTCATCCATCTGCTGTGGTTCAACCGCTTTTTCTCCGTCACCTTCGTTTGCCTGCGCCTGTCCGGAAAGCTCAAGCAACTTTTTGCGTGTTTGACCTTTTTTCGCCGTCTGGGTCTGAGCGATCATTTTGGCAATCTCGCTGTCAGATACACCTTGTGCTTGCAGTTCCTTGACCTTCAACTGCCATTCTTTTGGCAGGTGTTGAACAAAAAGAACTTCGTCAAGCTTGTTCAGCGGAACCTGACCCGCTTTCTTCAACTCTTCCAGCCATCCTTCATATTCTTCGGTTTCGCGCAGTTGCCGAACGCGGTTTTCGTGGTGCAAGATCGCCTTTTCTTGCAGCTCTCGCATGATTGGGTCGGCCAGGATCGCTTCGATTTTACGTTTGGTTGCACGAACATGGCGCTTCACGTTGGTGGCTTCGGACTCGTTTCTGTCAAACAGCGCGAAATAGGCCGCGTTATACTTGTCAGGTTTGTTGTTCACATTGCCCCGAATACGCCTGAGCAAATATGACTCGTAGGACTTGACCGCATAGTGGTTCATCTCAACCAAGTCATACCCCAAGGTCGGTTTCGTGGATCGCCAGCCTGACAAAGAAAACTCATGCGGCATGGGATCGCCTGATCCGTTCAGCCAGAACTGATCCAACAGCAGTTTGGCGTTGGCGGGAACTTTCTTGGCTTTCTTTATGTGCGGCCGATGTATACCAAGTTTCATGTCCCGATACGGCTTGAAGAGGGTTTTCACCCCCCAGCCTTTCGGGAACTTATTCGGCGCGGACCGGGTGTAGGCTTCGATTGCCAACCCCGGATCCCATCGCGTCAGGTCATTCGATCCGAAAAAGCGCCAGGTTATGGCAATACCGTCTGCCTTGGGGTCAATGTTTTCAACAAGATCGGTTATCCAGCCGCGTCCCACCTTGATGGAGAGGAACTCATCCGCGTCCATCGTGAGTATCCACTCGCTGTCGGTCACTTCCGGATTTCTGGTTCCAAGCGCAAGGGCATTTGGCTGCGGTTTACGCCCCTCGGGGACGTCGTTGCGGAAGTGTTGTACCCAACCCAGCTCTTGCAGGCGGATCAGCATGTCGTCTGTGCCGTCGGTGCAGTCGTTTGTGTAAACGACGATATTATCGAAACCTATGTGCTTGTGGTAGGCGACCCATTCCACCAATGAATGACCTTCGTCCTTCATCATGGACATGATCGTGAAACGGTGTTTGGGCATTAGGTCTCCGCGCCTTTTGTTTCGGCGATTGTCAGGTCTTACAAGGGATTTCCGCAATCCAGGACGTTCGAGGCATTTCGGGCATGGTGAAGGTCACGGACATTTTGTAGCAAATTCAATGTGCAAGTTAAATTCCACATTCGGGACGGAACGGATATTTTTGAACTTCCAAAAGGAAGCTGATGGTTCAAGCTGCACCGCATACTGGAAAGGATGCCCAATTGGTCGATCTGGTGACGCCGGACCAAGCAGAACACATCCCGTCTATCTAAGGCGTTACTCGACTTGAACCTCGCTGCGCAGTTTGCCGGTTGTTTTGTCAAAGATAAGGATACGATTGTCGTCGGTCACGACCGCATACCAGTTATTGCCAATCGTCACCGCTTGCGCTTTTGCACCGTCCGGCAGTTCAACCTGATCGGGCAGGGTGGGCGTCCGGTCCGATAGCCGGATGACAATCAGGGCGAATGTCACTAGAACGCCGCCAATCATCACCGCGGTCAGCAGCATGACCATCCGCCGCAGCAATCTGATCTGCGGCGTTTCCAGCGGTTCTTGGGGGTCGGAAGGGACAGTCATGGGCACTCGCCAGATTGAATTTCACATTGCGGCTGATCCGCCGTCACGCCTTGATAAGGCGCTTTCGCGTGATGTGCCAGCCGAGGAAAGCCTTTCGCGTACCCGATTGGGGCGTTTGATCGAAGACGGCGCTGTTCTGGTGGACGGTACTCGGGTCACGGACCCAAAGGCGAGGGTCACAGAAGGAGCCATGGTCGTAGTCACCGTTGCAGAAGGCGAGGACAGCCATATCGGACCCGAAGATATTCCCTTGGATGTTGTGTATGAGGACGACGATCTGATCGTCATCAATAAACCGGCAGGGATGGTGGTCCATCCGGCGCCGGGGTCTCCGAACGGGACGCTTGTGAACGCGCTGCTGCATCATTGCGGATCGGATCTGTCTGGCGTCGGCGGTGTGAAGCGCCCCGGTATTGTTCACCGAATAGATAAAGAAACCAGTGGCTTGCTGGTCGTTGCTAAATCAGATGCGGCGCATCACGGTTTGGCCGCCCAGTTTGAGGCGCATACGGTCGAAAGGTATTATCGCGCCATCTGTTACGGTGTGCCAGACGCGAATGACCCTAGATTGCGCGGGGTCAAAGGGGTCAGTTTTGAGCCCGGAAACGTCATGCGCCTGACCACGCAACTCGCCCGCCACAAGACGGATCGCCAAAGGCAGGCCGTGTTGTTTCATGGTGGCCGGCATGCGGTGACACGGGCGCGCGTCGTTGAAACCTTTGGCACTCCTGTGGGGTTGGCCTTGATCGAATGCTGGCTGGAAACGGGGCGCACGCATCAAATCCGGGTCCATATGGCGCATGCGGGGCACGGTCTGGTCGGCGACCCGGTCTACGGAGGCAAGCGCAAGCTGGCTGCAAAAGCCTTTCTTCCGGAAACCGCTGAAGCAGTGCGCGCCTTTCCCAGACAGGCGCTTCACGCTGCTGTTTTGGGTTTTGAGCACCCGGTCACAGGCGAATCCATGCGGTTTGAGGCAAATTTGCCCGAAGACATGGAGAATCTGATTGATCGACTTCGCGCGCCACTGTCATAATGTGCAAACCATTGTGAGTAACGCGTTCTTATCTTTCCTTTATCGATCGTTAATTCCAAACTGTTAACGGTACCTCTTGAATGGATCGGGATGACCTCCCATATCCTATGTTAACGAACTAAACATTTGTCGGAGGGACATGAATCATGGCAAATTACGCAAATCTCCCCGCGCCGACGCCGGAAGGCGGACTGAACCGCTATATGCAGGAAATTCGCAAGTTTCCCCTGCTGGAGCCGGAAGAAGAATACATGCTCGCCAAGCGTTGGGTGGAAGAGCAAGATACTGAATCTGCACATAAAATGGTCACGTCGCACTTGCGTCTGGCGGCCAAGATCGCCATGGGTTATCGCGGCTATGGCTTGCCGCAGGCTGAGGTGATCTCAGAGGCGAATGTGGGTCTGATGCAGGCGGTCAAGCGGTTTGACCCTGAAAAGGGCTTCCGTCTGGCGACCTATGCGATGTGGTGGATCCGCGCTTCGATCCAGGAATATATCCTGCGGTCATGGTCGCTGGTGAAACTGGGCACGACCTCGGCGCAGAAAAAGTTGTTCTTTAACCTGCGCAAGGCCAAAGCCCGCATTGGCGCGTTGGAAGAGGGCGACTTGCGTCCCGAAAACGTAACGCAGATCGCCAATGATCTGGGCGTGACCGAAGAGGAAGTGATCAGCATGAACCGCCGGATGTCCGGTGGCGATGCCTCGCTGAATGCGACCGTCGGGTCCGAAGGCGAAGGTACCATGCAGTGGCAGGACTGGCTTGAGGACGAAGACGCCGACCAAGCTGGCGACTATGAGGCGCGGGATGAGCTGGACGCGCGCCGTGAACTGCTGGCCGCTGCCTTGGAAGTTCTGAATGACCGTGAGAAGGACATTCTGACCCAGCGCCGTCTGATGGATCAGGTTGTCACGCTGGAAGAGCTGAGCACGCAGTACAATGTCAGCCGCGAACGCATTCGTCAGATTGAGGTGCGCGCGTTTGAAAAGCTGCAGAAAAAGATGCGCGATCTCGCGCGTGAAAAGGGAATGTTGGGAACGGTTTAAACCACCCAAATTATTGAAAAGCCCGCCGAATTTGGCGGGATTTTTTCGTTACTGGGCAAGCTGCTGCCTGAACACGCGCACCATGTTCCCGCCCATCACCTTGCGGATTTGATCCTCGGTCAACCCCTCGGTCAAAAGCGCCGAGGTCAGGGCCGCCAGTTCGGATGTGTCAAATGCGGTCTCGACCGATCCGTCGTAATCTGACCCAAGTGAAACATGGTCTTCGCCAACCGTTTCAACGGCGGCTTTGATCATCTTGGCGATCCCGGTTGGTGTGATGTCCCCACAGGTGACGTCCGCCCAATATCCCATACCAATGACACCCCCGGTTGCGGCAATGTCCAGCATCAGATCGTCAGGATAGTTCCGTTTGACGGGGCAGAACCCGTGCAACCCGCCGTGGCTGACGATCAGGGGGACGTCCGTCATTGCGATCACGTCCCGCGCGACCTGTGGGCTGGAATGGGCAAGGTCGATCACCACGGGCATCGCCGCCAATTCTGCCACGACCTCGCGCCCGAAATCTGACAACCCGGTATTTGTCTGACCGTGAAGCGAGGCGCCCAGTTCGTTATCGAAAAAGTGGTGAAGCCCGAACACCCGATGCCCGGCGTCAAAAATCTCTGCCAGATTGGTCAGGTCACCTTCCAATGGGTGACCGCCTTCGATGCCCAGAATGCCGCCCACGATCGGTTCACCGTTGGCACGCGCCGCAAGGACGCCTTCCAGATCATCGCGAGTTTTGACGACTTTGAGCCGGCCGTCGGACGCGGCCTCGAACTGGTGGAGCTTTTCTGCCTGATAAATCGCGCGTTCTTTCAGACTGTTCCAGGTGCGCAGCGGCCACAACTGACCGACGGCCAGAAGGGTGATGTTGTCAAACGAGTCCGCAGAATTGGCATCGTAATTCTGACCTGCCGGAGATTTCGTCACAGCGGTGAAAACCTGCAAGGCCACGTTTCCTTCAATAAGGCGCGGGATGTCGACCTGTCCGCGCGTGCCACGCTCGGTCAGGTCCCGGCTCCACAGCAAGGGGTCGGCGTGAAGGTCACCGACGATGAGGGTCTCGTGCAACGCGGCGGCATCATCCGTCACATCGTAAGGGGCGTGCGCGATGACGTTGTTGCGTTCCGCTTCGATGTAAGGTGGCAGGAACACGAAGAAAACCAATGCCCCCACGACCACCGTGACGGCGATCAGGATACCGACCCATTTCAAAAAACCGCGCATTTGCTCTCCCTCTCCTTATTGGCGGCTAGGTTACGGAGAATGCCTGCAGAGAAAAGCCTGACTTAGCGTCCACTGGTTGATAAAGAGGTCAGGGCGGCACTGGCCGGCAGAGACTGGGTTGGGAGGAGACATATGCAAAAACCTGTTCAAT
Organism: Ruegeria sp. CJ2; assembly: GCF_056536745.1. NCBI lineage: Bacteria > Pseudomonadati > Pseudomonadota > Alphaproteobacteria > Rhodobacterales > Roseobacteraceae > Ruegeria > Ruegeria sp. CJ2. Next base: position 191,205 of record NZ_JBQFQF010000002.1, on the reverse strand, counting down.
GGGGCGTTCTGGGCGCCGCCAACTTCGCGCGTCGTTATATGGCTCCGGCGATCCATGCAGCGGATGGCTCGCGTTTGGCGGGGCTTGCCACGTCCAGCGCGGAAAAGGCCGAACCGTTTCAGGCGTTTTGCCCCGATCTGAAGGTCTATGACGACTATGAGGCGTTGTTGGGGGACCCTGACATCGAGGCTGTCTATATCCCGCTGCCCAATCATCTGCACGTGGAATGGAGCCTGAAGGCGCTTGAGGCTGGTAAGCACGTGCTGTGTGAAAAGCCGATGACGATGCAGGCCGCTGAATTCGATAGGTTGATCGCCAAGCGTGACCAAACTGGGCTGCTGGCGGCAGAGGCGTATATGATCGTGCACCACCCCCAGTGGCAGTTCACGCGAAAGCTCATTGCGGAGGGCGCAATCGGGAAGCTGGCGCATGTGACTGGCGCATTCAGTTTCGACAATCGCACCGACACTGGAAATATCCGAAATCGGGCAGAGACAGGCGGGGGTGGACTGCGTGATATCGGCGTTTACGTGATTGGAAGTGCGCGGTTTGCAACGGGGCAGGAACCCGTTTCAGTTAAGTCCGCGATCCGCTGGGAAGACGGCATTGATGCCTTTACCGAAATTCGGGCGCAGTTCCCGGATTTCACTTATTCCAGCTATGTCTCCATCCGAATGCACCCACACCAAGAGATGGTATTTCACGGCGAAGGGGGTGTAATCCGCCTGACCGCCCCCTTCAATGCGCGGGTGTTTGGCGAGGCGCGTTTGGAATTGCATCGCCCCGGTCTTGAAGTGCAGGTCACGCGTTTTCCCGGCGATGATCACTACAAGCTGCAGGTCGAAGCGTTCTGCCGATCAGTCCGTGACGGCGCCGATTACCCATGCCCACTTGAATTCTCGCGCGGCACGCAAGAGGTTATCGACCGCGTTTTCGCAGGTGCGGAACCCCTCTGACTTGCACGCCGCCGCCCAACTGGACTAACCTGCCGGATACCGGATCAGGAGAGTGCAAATGGCTGGCGGCTGGGCGCGCGATGGCGCGGTGAGTGAACAGATCGAGGCGTCGATTTCAGACGAGCTTGCCCGCATGCAGGCCCAAAAGCGCCCTGTGGGACAAAGCCTGACCCATTGCGCCGAGTGCGAAGAGCCGATCCCTGAAAAGCGGCGGGTCGCCTTACCGGGCGTGAAACTGTGTCTGGATTGTCAGCAGGAGCGTGACGGGTCTTACAAATCGCGCGCCGGGATCAATCGGCGCGGGTCGAAAGACAGCCAACTTAAATAGTTCCGGAGCAGTAGTTTGACCAACACCCGTACGCAGCAGTCTATATGGCAAAACGGGCTGGTTCTGGGGTTCATGGCGGCGTTCCTGTGGGGCACGCACAGTGTCATCGTACGGTTTCTGACCAACGATCTTGGCGGAATGCAGATCGCGGTGTCGCGCCTGTTTATTGCGGCGCTGGCGATCTACGGCCTGCTTCGTGTTTTGAAAGTCCCGGTGTCGGTTCGATGGCGTGACCGCTATTTTCTGCTTGCAGTTTTGTCGACCGTTATCAACTACATCCTCTTTCACATCGGGCTAGAGCATACCGGGGCCGCAAATGCCATGGTGCTCGAGAACACGGCACCATTCTTCGTTTTGGTTTTTCTGTATTTTTTCGCCGAAACACCTGTTACCCGAACCGATGTTCTGGCAACGTGCTTGGCGATTTTGGGTGTGTTTCTGACCGTCTTTCGGGATTTCCAGGGCGGTGGGGAACCCTTGTTCGGGGATATCCTTGAAATCGGCGCGGGCCTGAGCTGGGCGGTATTCCTGATCGCAAGCAGCCGGGCAATGCGAAACTCGAAATCAACAGGCGAGCGTCTGAACTTTCTGTTCGGGATTTTCCTGTGCTCGGGTGTTCTGTTGCTGCCTTTGGCGGCTTTGTCATTGCAAGTGCCGACAGCGACGGACCTGCTGTTCCTGATCCTTCTTGGCGTTCTGCCAACGGCGTTGGCTTATTACCTTTGGTACGAGGCCGCAGCACGCGTTTCGACCCTGACCGCGACACTCATGTTTGCGGCCTCGGTCGTGTTCACCTTCATCAATGCGGCGATTTTTCTGGGGGCCGCGATTACTCCAATCGCGGCCGCAGGTGCTGTGCTGATCGTGGTAGCCGTCTTTTTGACCACTAAGAATCAGACGTGATCAGCCTTCCATCGCCTCCAATTCGTCGATGAAGCCCGAGATCATGCTGAGCCCTTTGTCCCAGAACTTGGGATCGCTTGCGTCCAGACCGAACGGGGCCAGCAAGTCTTTGTGATGCTTTGACCCGCCTGCGCGCAGCATCTCAAAATACTTGTCCTCGAACCCGTCCAAGCCGCTTTCGTAGACCGAATAGAGCGCGTTTACCAAACCGTCGCCAAACGCATAGGCATAGACATAGAAGGGCGAGTGGACGAAGTGCGGGATATAGGCCCAGAAGGTTTCATACCCGTCCATGAATTCAAACGCGGGCCCAAGGCTTTCGGCCTGAACGCTCATCCATAGGGCGTTGATGTCGTCGGGCGTTAGCTCACCTTCGCGGCGGGCTGCGTGGAGTTTGCATTCAAAATCGTAAAACGCGATCTGGCGGACGACCGTGTTGATCATGTCCTCGACTTTTCCGGCCAGCAGAACCTTGCGCTGTTCCGGCGTTTCGGCCTGATCCAGCATTTTGCGGAAGGTCAGCATTTCGCCAAACACCGACGCTGTCTCGGCCAGGGTCAGCGGGGTCGAAGACAGCATCTCACCCTGATCTGCGGCCAGTACCTGATGCACGCCGTGGCCCAACTCATGCGCAAGCGTCATCACGTCGCGCGGTTTGCCCAGATAGTTCAGCATCACGTAGGGGTGGACGTCGGTCACGGTGGGATGCGCGAACGCGCCCGGCGCTTTGCCCGGTTTCACCGCCGCATCAATCCAGCCTTTCGAGAAGAAGGGCGCTGCGATCTCGCCCATGCGCGGATCGAAGGCGTTGTAGGCATCCATCACCGTTTTCTCGGCTTCGTCCCAGCCCACGACACGGGTGTCTTCCATTGGCAGCGGCGCGTTGCGGTCCCAGACCTGCATCACGTCCAGCCCCAGCCATTTGCGTTTTAGCTCGTAATAGCGATGGCTCAGCTTGGGATAGGCGGTCACGACCGCCTCGCGCAGCGCTTCGACCACCTCGGGCTCGACATCATTCGACAGGTGGCGGCCGGTCTGGGCGGTTGGCATGTTGCGCCAGCGGTCCACGATCTCTTTTTCCTTAGCCTGCGTGTTGTGGACGCGGGCAAAGGTCTTGATGTTGTCCTGAAAGACCGAGGCTAGTTCACGTGCGGCGGCTTCGCGCTTGCTGCGGTCCTGCTCGGTCAGGAAGTTCAGGGTGCCTTCGATGTTCAGTTCTTCGCCATCGACCGTAAAGGTCAATCCGGCGATGGTTTCGTCGAAAAGACGTTCCCACGCGTCGCCGACGACACCGAGGTCATGCAGGAATTTTTCCAGTTCATCAGACAGTTGGTAGGGTTTCATCGCGCGGATACGGCGGAAGACGGGCTCGTACCGGGCCAGATCAGCGTTCGATCCAAAATGCGTCTTCAGCACATCGTCGTCGATCCGGTTGATTTCCAGCGTGAAGAAAACCAGCGGGGTGGTAAAGATCGTGATCTTTTCCTGCATGTCCGACAGGAACTTTGCGCGCTCGGCATCCGTGGTCAGTTGGTAATAGCGCAGACCGGCAAAGGACATGATCCGCCCGGCAATCGCGTTGATCTTTTCGTTGCGCAACACACAGTGCAGCAAGCCGTCGGCATCCAAATCGGCCAGCTTGCCTTCGTAATCGGCGGCAAAAGAGGCACATTCCCCTTCCAGCCATTCCAGATCGGCAGCCAGTTCAGGCGCGTCCTCAGAGCTGTAAAGGTCCGTCAGGTCCCATTCCGGCAGGTCGCCAAGATTGTCGGCACCTCCGACTGCATTTGCATCACGGACGGGAAAGGGAAGGTCGCGCATGGTTCACCTCGAAAATCTGCATCTGCAAACATCTAGGCGCGACGCTCAAGGATCACAAGCGGGGTCTTAGCTCGACAGGGCCGCTTTTGGTTCAGGGTCGGCGCTGGCCGCGCTGAAATGGGCTGCGAGATGTTCAAACACGGGCCCCCGGACATCGGGTGCTTCCATCATCACTTCGTGCTCACCGTCTGGAATTTCGACCAGAGTGCCACTCGGCCAGTTCGCCATACGCGCACGGATCGCCTTGCGGTCGACGATCTGCTCATGGCTGCCAAGGAAGGTCAGGCATGGCGTGGCTGGAGCGGTCTGCGCCATCAGCCAAGAACACTCATCCAGCGCCTCACGCAGCCAGATGGTCGAAGGCGCGCCCAAGGTCAGCTCAGGATGCGCGACCAGTTGATCCTGCATCATCTTGTACATGTCAGGATCGCGGGTCAGAACATTGCCGTCAAAGGGTTGGGACAGAACATAGCTTTCCAACGACGTGGTTGGAGGCGTCTTTTCCCCAAGGCCAAAACGCGGCCCCCAATAGGCCGTCAATCGGCTGAGAGGCTTCATCAGGGGTGTAAAGAAAATTCCCCACATCGGCCCGGTAAACGCACAGGCGGCAAAGCAGTCATTTTCCAGCACAGCCCGCAGACCAATGGCGCCGCCCATCGAATGACCGATGACATGCCAAGGCTCTGGCAGGTTCTGACGCTGTGCAAGATCAAGAACGGCCCTTACGTCGTGTTGATAATCGGTAAACTTGTCGACATGGCCAACCCGAGGGTCGTCCAGCAGACGATCCGCCAGCCCCTGACCACGCCAGTCGACCGACAGAAAAGCAAACCCACGTCCCACGAACTCGGACGCGGCATCGCCATATTTTTCGATATATTCGGTGCGGCCCGGAAACATCAGCACTGTTCCGCAGGCCTCGCCTTCGGGCATCCAATGGGCGGCGCGAATGCGCACGCCATCTTTGGTGTCCAGCCAGTGGGCCTGACCGCCGGAAGGTGCGCCGGCCACATCTTCAAACAAGGGGGCCGGCGACATTTTCATCAGGCCAAGGCCGATGCCAACTGCATGGCGATCCCCATGTCGCCGTCTACCGTAAGCTTGCCGGACATGAATGCGCCGGTCGGGTTCAGCTCGCCGCTGAGAATTTGTTCGAACGTCTCGGCATCCGCGCTCATGGTGACGTCGGCATCTTCATCGCTGACGCGTGCGCCGCTGCCGTCCAGAACAATCGAACCAAGGTCTTCGATGGCAAATTTGGCCGATGCGCCAAAACCGCTGTCGGCCAGTTTTTCGTTCAGCGCTGCTGCGGCTTTCTCCAGAGTGTCGCTCATGATTCTCCTCACTTTGATTTGAGCGCGAGGAATGGACATCCTTCTGCGCTACGCTACACTGAACGTTGTTATGGGCACTACGTACACAAATCTCAAAGGTATCGTTGCGGCAACCGCAATGCTAGTCACGTTTTCCATTCCTTGTGTCGCGCAGACCGCAGATTCCAGGGACGAAACCGAATTGCTTGCGCAACTGGCGATATCCACGCCGGAACAGGCGTTGGGACTGGACCGCCAACTCAAGGCGTTGTGGGCTTTGTCTGGGTCTGCGTCGGCGGACCTGTTGTTGGAACGCGGACGCGAGGCGTTGAACGACGGTGATACAAAGGCCGCGATTGACCATTTGACGGCCCTAACCGACCACGCGCCTGATTTCGCAGAGGGCTGGCATGTTCGCGCGTCGGCGTTCTTCGGTATCGAACGCTTTGGCATGGCGGCAGCCGATCTGGAGCAAGCCCTCGCTTTGAACCCAAACAACTACGAGGCCATTTATGGTTTGGGCCTGATATTCGAGGTCGTCGGCCAGCCCGACAAGGCGCTTGCCGCTTACGAGCGCGCGCTGGCTATACATCCCCATCACGAAGAAGTAACCAATGCGGTGAATCGACTGAAACCCCAAGTCGAGGGGTCGGCCCTCTAAGGGGCAGGGGGCAAGAGTGAGCGGGTCATCCCGAATCGTGGCCGTACTGGGCCCGACGAATACAGGCAAAACCCACTACGCGATCGAGCGGATGCTGGGCTACCGCACCGGCGTCATCGGCCTGCCGCTGCGTCTGCTGGCGCGCGAGGTTTATGACAAGATCGTCGCTATTCGCGGGCCGTCCGTCGTGGCGCTTGTTACGGGCGAGGAACGGATCGTTCCGCCGCGCACCCAATACTGGGTCTGCACGGTCGAGGCGATGCCCGAAGGCATGGGGGCCGACTTCGTGGCCATCGACGAAATTCAGCTCTGTACCGACCCCGAGCGCGGCCACGTGTTTACTGACCGTCTGCTGCGGTCGCGCGGCACCAGCGAGACACTGTTTCTGGGCTCGGACACCATGCGCGGCCCCATCGCGGCGCTGGTGCCCGAGGCGCAGTTCGTGCGACGCGAACGTATGTCTCAACTGGTCTATGCCGGGTCGAAAAAGATCAGCCGGATGCCCCCGCGCAGCGCCATCGTCGGGTTCTCGGTGGATAATGTCTATGCCATCGCAGAACTGCTGCGCCGTCAAAAGGGCGGGGCGGCGGTCGTCATGGGGGCGCTCAGTCCGCGCACGCGGAACGCGCAAGTGGACCTCTATCAGAATGGTGAGGTCGACTATCTGGTCGCCACCGATGCCATCGGCATGGGTCTGAACCTTGATGTGAACCATGTCGCGTTTTCATCGCTGACCAAGTTTGACGGTCGGCGGATGCGGCCCCTTGCGCCAAATGAACTGGCCCAGATCGCTGGCCGGGCCGGGCGCGGCATGTCGGATGGCACGTTTGGCGTCACAGGCGAGGCCCCACCGCTGGATGACGGTGTGGCACAGGCCATCATGGACAGCCGCTTCACGCCGATGAAAAAGTTGAACTGGCGGAATGCCGCTTTGCGGTTCGGCTCGATCGAGGCGCTGATCACGTCGCTTGAAGTAAGCCCCGACAATGAAAACCTGCTCAAAGCGCGGCCCGCCGACGACCTGAACGTGCTGAAATCGCTCTCGCAAGTGACTGAGGTCATGGCCCGCGCCAGCGATCCGCAATCCATCCGTCTGCTGTGGGATGTGTGCCGAATCCCCGATTTTCGCGGTATCAGCCACGCTGAACATGCCAGCCTGCTTGAGGTGATCTACGGCCATCTGCACGAACGCCAGTCGATCCCTGATGACTTCATGGCGCGGCAAATCCGCCGGATTGACCGCACAGACGGGGATATTGATGCGCTGTCCAAACGGCTGGCATATATTCGCACCTGGACATATGTTGCGCAACGAAACGGGTGGGTTCGTGACGAATCCCATTGGCGCGGCGAAACGCGCACTGTAGAAGACAGGCTGTCGGACGCTCTGCATGACCGTCTGACCCAACGATTTGTGGACCGGCGTACTTCTGTATTGCTCCGCCGGCTCAAACAGAAGGAGGCCCTTTTGGCCGAAGTAAATGACAAGGGTGAAGTGACCGTCGAAGGCGAATTCGTCGGTCGTCTGGAAGGGTTCCGGTTTATCCCGGACAAAGCCGCGCAAGGGACCGAGGCGAAAGCTTTGAAATCGGCGTCCTTGCAGGCTCTCGCGCCGCAATTCCATCTGCGTGCCGACCGCTTCTACAACGCGCCCGATACCGAAATTGATTTCACCGAACAAGGTGGCCTGATGTGGGGCGAATATGCCGTCGGCAAGCTGGTTGCCGGTGCAGAACCGCTCAAACCGATGGTCGAGGTTTTCGTGGACGAAGCCGCAGGCCCCGACGTTGAACAAAAGGTGCAGCGCCGGTTGCAGCACTTCATCGACCGCAAGGTGGCCGCGCTGTTTGAACCGCTGCTGAACCTGTCGCGGGACGAAGAACTCAGCGGCCTCGCCAAGGGCTTTGCCTTCCGCATGGTCGAGGCATTGGGCGTGCTGCCCCGCGCGCAGGTCGCGCAAGAGGTCAAGGATCTGGATCAGGACGCCCGCGGCGCGCTGCGCAAGCATGGCATCCGGTTTGGCCAGTTCACCATCTTCATGCCGCTGCTGCTGAAGCCCGCACCCACGCGCCTGCGTCTGGTTCTGTGGGCATTGTCCAGCGGTTTGCAGGAATTCCCCGAGGCACCGCCTCCGGGTCTGGTCACGGTGCCTGTCGCCAAGGACGCGCCGCACGGCTATGACACCATGTGCGGCTACCGCGATGCGGGTGAGCGGTCGATCCGTATCGACATGCTGGAACGTCTGGCCGACATGCTGCGGTCCGAGGACAGCCGGGGCGGGTTTGAAGCCAAGCCCGACATGCTCTCGATCACCGGTATGACGCTGGAACAATTCGCCGACCTGATGCAGGGCTTGGGCTACAAGGCCGAGCGTGGGGAGCGTGAAAAGGTCAAAGCCGCACCTGCGGAACAGCCTGCGGCAGAAGCGCCAGAGCAACCTGCCGCCGAAGACACTCCGGCTGACGCAGTAGCGACAGACGATGTGACCGCACCCGCCGAGGCGCCAGCCGAGGCCACCGACAGCACCGAGGCGGCAGCCGAGGCCCCGGCTGCGGAACCCGTCACTGACGAACCCGAAGTTGAGGTCTTCTATACCTTCACATGGGGCCGTCAGCGTCAGCAGAACCGTGGCCCGCGCCGCGAGCAGGGGCAGGGCAAGGGCAAGCCGCGTGGCAAGCCTCAGGACGGTCGTGGTAAGCCGCAGGGTAAAAAGGGTGGCAAGCCGCAGGGCACAAAATCCTTCTCGGCCCGTCCGCCCAAGAAAGAAAAAGCCATTGATCCCGATAACCCCTTCGCCGCTGCGCTGATGGGGCTGAAGGACGGCAACTAAGCGCGGATGTCCGAGGCCAAGCTGCGGATCGACAAATGGCTGTGGCAGGCGCGGTTCTTCAAGACCCGCAGCCTGTCGGCCAAACAGGTCAGCGGCGGCCACGTGCGCGTGAACGGCAACCGGGTGCTGAAACCGGCGACAGCCATCAGCCGCGGCGACGTTCTGACCTTCCCTCAGGGCCGCATCGTGCGTGTTGTGAAGGTCGAAAAACTGGGCGAACGGCGCGGACCAGCGACCGAAGCCCAAACGCTATTTACGGATTTGACCAAAAAACAGGACGCGCCTCCGCGAAATCCCGGGTTCGAGGGAAAAGGTCGTCCAACCAAGAAAGATCGGCGCGCGCTTGATCTTTCTCGCAACCAAGATAGCTGATCCTATCTTGAAGCCGACGCCAGACTGATTTAGCTAGACGTCCAAAGCGCAAACGGGAATCCGACCATGACCTACGTTGTCACTGAAAACTGCATTGGCTGCAAATACACCGACTGTGTCGAAGTGTGCCCGGTGGATTGTTTCTACGAAGGTGAGAACACGTTGGTCATCCACCCCGATGAATGCATCGACTGCGGCGTGTGTGAACCCGAATGCCCCGCCGACGCGATCCGCCCCGATACCGAGCCGGGCATGGATGAATGGGTCGAATTCAACCGGAAATATTCCGAAATGTGGCCGGTGATCGTGACCAAGAAAGACCCGCTGCCCGAAGCTGAAGAACGCGACGGTGAAGAGGGCAAAATGGAGAAATATTTCTCCGAAGCACCGGGCGAGGGTGGCTAACCGATTCGGTTTTATTAATCGGTCGGTCAAAAGCAAAAATATTGACTAAGTCATTGCGTGCAAAGAGTTTTGTCAGGCATTTGCACCGTTCTGCTTTCGTATGTCTCAGTTTTGTGATATACTAGGTAACTGAATGATGACTGAGTTGGGGATGTGCTCCGTAAGTATGTACGCTTTGGAGTTCTGATTTATTGACAAATTCACCGCCTGACCGGGCCGAATATGGCGCGGGCTGGTGTGTTGTTTTGTCTGTCCTTCGCTCTGAAAACAAGGATGAACCTGTATGTCTAAGTCGAAAAAGCTTGAGTTCCGCCCGAACGATTACGTTGTTTACCCCGCGCATGGCGTGGGTCAGATCATCTCGATCGAAGAGCAGGAAGTCGCGGGATACTCGCTTGAGCTGTTCGTCATCTCTTTTGAAAAAGACAAGATGACCCTGCGGGTCCCGACCAACAAGGTTAACGAATCCGGTCTGCGGTCGCTGAGTTCGCCGGATGTCATCAGTCAGGCGATGAAAACCCTCAAGGGCAAGGCCAAGGTAAAGCGGGCCATGTGGTCGCGTCGCGCGCAGGAATACGAACAAAAGATCAACTCGGGCGATCTGATCTCGATCGCCGAGGTGGTTCGTGACCTGCACCGCACGGACGACCAGCGTGAGCAGAGCTATTCCGAGCGTCAGCTTTACGAAGCCGCGCTAGAGCGTCTGACCCGTGAAGTTGCTGCCGTTTCCGGTGCCGGAGAAGTGTCTGCCGCCAAGCAAGTGGACGAAGTTCTGACCTCTCGCGCCGCTGCCGCCGCCTGATACCGCAGAATACCGATTTGAGGCCGATCTGGTGACAGGGCGGCCTTTTTCGTGGCCGAGTGCTTGGTGAATTGCCCGATTGCGGGTAATTTCCCTGTAAACAGAGGCGGGTACATGGCCAAGGTAAAGCAGACCCTCAAGTATTTATATATAGGGCATGACCCGGTTTCTGTCTGGTTCCGCTATGGGCTGATCCTGTTTGATCTGGTGACGATCGTGTTCTTTGTCGCCACCGCACATATTCCGCACGGGCCGGGTCTGACACTTCTGAGCATGTTCATTGGGCTGTTGATCCTGTTCGATTTCTCGGCGCGGCTGTGGATCTCAAAGGACCGCTGGAAGCTATTTTTCAAGGTCTACACGCTTGCCGATCTGGTCGTGATCATTTCGTTGATGCTGGATCCGTTCATCTCCGGCAATCTGGCGTTTCTGCGTATTCTGCGCGCGTTGCGGCTGATCCACTCGTATCACCTGCTCAGGGACTTGCGCCGGGACAGCGAGTTCTTCCGAACCCACGAAGACGCCGTGATCGCGGCCATTAACCTGTTGGTGTTCGTCTTCGTCACCTCGACCGCAGTTCTGGTCTTTTTTATCCCCGAAGACAGTCAGACGGCCTATATCGACGCGCTGTACTTTACGATGGCAACGCTGACGACCACCGGGTTCGGCGATATCACCTTGGCCACACCGGGAGGGAAGCTGTTTTCCGTGTTCATCATGGTCGTTGGCGTTGCGCTGTTCGTTCGATTGGCGCAAGCGATCTTCATGCCGCAGAAAGTACGCCACAAATGCCCAAGTTGCGGTCTGTTCCGCCATGATCCCGACGCCGTGCATTGCAAGCATTGCGGCGAGGTTCTTAAGATCGAAACCGGAGGTGCCTCCTAAGTCATCGCGACCAGGACCAATAGAAAGGCGATCTCGGACATTTGCTGGGTTGCGCCCAGAACGTCTCCGGTCTGGCCGCCGATCTTGGCTTTCGCGACTGCGGCAATAATGAACAGGCACATGGTGGTGATGAGCATTGCGATCAAAGCTGGGGTGCCGATCAATAGCAGTGCAAGCACCAATGCGGCACATAGGCCCAAGGCAACCGTAGCGGCACCTGGTGCCCCGACCGAGTGGCTGAGGCCCGCGTGCCGTGCATTTGGAAGTGCAGCCATCAAGACCGGCATCGCGGCGCGCGATACGACGCATGCCGCCAGGATGTCTGCAAAGCCGTTCTGGGACAGAAGCGCGGCCACCAATACGACGCGCAAGCTTTGCGACGTCAACAGAGCCAGAACTCCGTAGGTTCCGATCTGACTGTCCTTCATGATTTCAAGTCGGCGCTCAGGCGTGAAACCGCCCCAGAACCCATCGGCCGTGTCCGCAAGGCCGTCTTCGTGCATCGCGCCTGTGCAGAGTATCAGAGCGGCAACGACGAGTATCCCACCAGCCAGGGCCGGTAGGTTCATGGCAACGCAGGCCCACCCGACAGCGCAGGCAATTAGGCCAACGACCAGCCCAACAACCGGGAAGGCCCATGCCGCACCTGCCTGACGTCCAAAGACATGTTCAGGTAGTCGCGGAAGTGGCAGCCGTGACAAAAGAACCAGCGCCACAGGAATATCCCATCTGGAAATAAGGTTGGTGTCGGTTTTTTGCACTCCCACGCCTTTCTGGGTCTTGCCGGATTGATCGCTTTGGTTAAACACACAGGACCACTCTGATGCAACGAGGCTTTGAATGCTGCCCGAACTGAGCGACCTGAATTCCTTCCGCCAAGCCCTTAACGCGGCACCCGGTCCTGACGGCGACGCCGCGCAAGGTGCGGCTGATCGCAATGGCCAATTGACAAAACCTCCGGGAGCGTTGGGTCGGTTGGAAGATCTGGCGATCTGGTATGCCGGTTGGCGCCAGGACGCGCGCCCTCAGATCGTGGCGCCTCAGGTCATCGTATTTGCTGGCAATCACGGGGTCACCGCGCAGGGTGTATCAGCTTTTCCGCCCGAAGTGACCGTTCAGATGGTTGCGAATTTTGAACATGGCGGCGCGGCGATCAACCAATTGGCTAAGGCCGCAGGTGCGACCATGGATGTGCACGCGCTGAATCTGGATGTGCCCACAACGGATTTCACAACCGGACCAGCCATGTCCGAAGATGAGCTGCTGCAGGCGTTGCAGACCGGGTGGAGCTCTGTGAACCCCGGGGCCGACCTGTTAGTCGTGGGGGAGATGGGGATCGGCAATACCACTCCGGCGGCTGCGATTGCGTGTGCGTTGTTCGGTGGCGAGGCCTCCGATTGGACCGGGCGTGGAACGGGCGTCGACGATGCGGGTCTGGCAAACAAGACGCGGGTCGTTGCCGAAGGTGTGTCCCTGCACGCAGGCACGGGCGATGGTCTGGAAATTCTGCGCCGCCTTGGGGGGCGGGAAATCGCGGCCATGGCCGGAGCGATCGCTGCCGCCCGTGTATTGCGCATTCCTGTCATTTTGGATGGGTTCATCTGCTCTTCCGCCGCAGCATGTCTGGCTGAGACGGTCAAAGGCGCCTTGGACCATACCGTGGCAGGTCATCAAAGTGCCGAAGGCGCGCATGGGGCTGTTTTGGCAAAGCTGGGTAAAGAGCCGCTCTTGAACCTTGGCTTGCGCCTTGGCGAAGGCTCTGGGGGCGCTCTGGCAATCAATATTCTGAAAAGCGCCGTGGCCTGCCATTCGGGAATGGCGACATTTGCCGAGGCCGGCGTGTCGGACGGGTGATCAAAGCAGCCTGATCCATGACGGATCAGGCAGACTTTTTCGCGTGCTTTTCCGAAAGCTCCAGCAGCTCGGTCTCAAGGTCTTTTTCCAGTTGCTGTGCGCGTTCGATGTATTTCTTGTTTTCTGCCGTTGGCATTCCGGGAACCCAAAGTTCGGCAAGCTCACGGACGGACATCCGATCGTGGTGATAAAAGGTTTGCTCGGCCTGAGCCGCCTCATACTCGCTGAGCCCGATATTTTCGAGCACATAGCGGCCCGCGCGCAGTGATCCGTCGAACATCTCGCGCACAATATCGTTCGCGCCGGCCTGATACAGTTCGTACACATGGGTGCGATCATGCGCGCGCGCGATGATGTGCAGGTCGGGGCGCTGGCGGCGTGCAAAACTGACAAGTCGCGTAACCGTCCTTGCATCGTCCATCGCCGCAACCAGAACTGCTGCTTTCTCAAGCCCCGCAGCCCGCAGAAGCTCTGGCCGGGTGGGATCGCCCAGGAACCCCTTGACCCCGAAGCGGCGCATAAGCTGGATCGTTTCGATGTCGTGGTCCAAAACGATCGTCTTGAAGCCGCTGGCGCGCACCAAACGGTTCACGATCTGACCAAAGCGCCCGATACCAGCAATGATCACAGGGCCTTTCTCGTCGATCTCATCCGGTTCCGGGGTTGGTGTGCCCTCGCCGATATGCCGCGAGAGCAGGTCGAAAATGATAAACAAGAGCGGTGTAATCAACATCGTCAACGCGATGATCATCAACAGCTTTTGCGACAGGTCCGGGGGTATCACGTTCTGTTGGGTCGAGAAGGCCAGAAGTACAAAGCCAAATTCTCCAGCTTGCGCCAGACCCAGAGTGAACAGCCAGTGATCCCGTCCCCGCAGCTTGAAGGCGCGGCCAACCAGAAACAGGATGATCCCCTTGGCCAGGATGACCAGCAAAGCCAGCCCGATCAGATCAAACGGGTCATTGAAGAAATAGGCGATATCAATTCCCGCGCCGACCGTGATGAAGAACAGGCCAAGAAACAGGCCTTTGAAGGGCTCCAGATCGCTTTCCATCTCGTGACGGAATTCCGAGCTGGCCAGAACCACGCCGGCCAGAAACGCACCAAGGGCAGGGGACAGGCCCACAAGGGTCATCAGGAAGGAAATGCCGACAACGATCATGAGCGCAAGCGCCGTGTACATTTCGCGCAGGCGGGTCGCGTGGATAAAGCGGAACAAGGGGCGCGTCAGGTAGATCCCGGCAAGAATGACAAATGCAACCGCGCCGATGGTGACAAGCGTCACGGCCCAACCCGGCAGCCCTTCAACCAGCGACAAACTGTGATGCGCGGTATCGTGAAGGTCCTTCACGCCACGGTCGATAGAGCCGTCATCTTCGAAATGAGGTGTGGCAGGCATTGCCAAGAGCGGCAGTAACGCCAAAATCGGGATAACCGCGATATCCTGCGTCAACAGCACCGAGAAGGTGGCACGCCCCCCGTTTGTTTGCATCAGCCCCTTTTCCGAAAGGGTTTGCAAGACGATCGCCGTTGAAGACAAAGACAAGGTCAACCCAACGGCCAGGGCGACAGACCACGGATGGTTTGCATAGATAGCAACGCCTGCGATTACGGCTGTCGATAACAGGACCTGCAAGCCACCCAAACCCAACAACCTGTCCCGCATATCCCAAAGGGCGCGCGGCTCAAGCTCTAGCCCGATCAAGAACAGCATCATGACGACACCGAATTCTGCAACGTGCTGCAGGCTTTCTGTTTCGGCCCCGACAAGGCCGAACATGGGGCCGATCACAATGCCGGCCGCAAGATATCCAAGAACAGATCCCAAACCCAGACGGGCCGACAAAGGCACGGCAATCACCGCGGCGGCCAGATAGATTGTCGCCTGATAAAGGAAGTCGTCCATGTTGGTCCTTTCGTTCGGGTCAGGTGGGCAGAGGCGCGTCGCGCTTGAGCTGGTCCATTACAATCTGACTTTGCACTCTGGCCACCGCAGGATGCGGCAGTATCACCTGGTGAAGCAAGCGGTTCAGGGCAGAAAGATCGTCGCAATAAACATGGAGCAGATAATCCGCTTCTCCAGTCATCGTCCACGCGCTGGTGATCTCAGGCCGGGTGTCGACCATGCGGGAAAAGCTATCGGATTGCTCGGGGCCGTGGGTGCCGAGATGGACCTGAATGAACCCCTGCACCTGAAGCCCTAATTTCAGTGGATCCAGCCGGGCAGCATAGCCTGTGATGTAGCCTTCTGCCTCAAGCCTTTGCCGTCGCCGCCCTGCCTGACTGGGCGACAGGTTCAACATTTCCCCCAGCTGATGCGCAGTCAGATGGGCGTTTTTCTGCAGCTCGGACAATAGGCGTGTGTCGGTGGAGTCCAGCATATGCGGAAAATCTCTAAAATATTCCTAAATGATGCGCAAATCGCGCGTTCTCTGTTAGGTTACACGAAAACAATGCGCAGAAAAAGCATTGGATAAGGCGTATTTTGGAATCAGCAAAGAAATTCCTGTCATTTACGGAGACGCGCCATGGGTCCTTTCCCGCACAACGCCCCGAAATCTGTCATCAGCTCTGAAAATCCCGCCGGAACCGACGGGTTCGAATTTGTTGAGTTCGCACATCCTGATCCTCAGGAGCTGCGTGATCTGTTTGGCAAAATGGGGTTCGAACTGGTTGGGCATCACAAGGACAGTCCAGCGGTTGAATTGTGGCAGCAGGGGGATGTGACATATATCCTGAACGCAGACGAAAATAGCTTTGCCGCAAAATTTGTCGCCGAGCACGGCCCTTGCGCCCCTTCGATGGGGTGGCGAGTGGTGGATGCCCAAAAAGCGTATGAGCACGCTGTGTCCAAAGGGGCAGAGCCTTATGACGCCGACGACAAGACAATGAACGTCCCGGCCATCAAGGGAATTGGCGGGTCGCTGATCTATTTCATTGATCAGTATTACGATACCTCGCCCTATAACGAGGAATTCACCTGGACCAAGCAATCAAAGCCACGCGGCGACGGGTTTTATTACCTCGATCACCTGACGCACAATGTCTACAAGGGCAACATGGACAAATGGTTCAAGTTCTACGGTGACCTGTTCAACTTTCGCGAAATTCGTTTCTTTGACATTCAGGGCAAGTTCACGGGCCTTTTCAGCCGCGCATTGACGTCGCCCTGCGGACGCATTCGTATTCCGATCAATGAAGATCGCGGGGAAACCGGCCAGATCGTGTCGTACCTGAAAAAGTACAAGGGCGAAGGCATTCAGCATATCGCCGTGGGCAGCGAAGATATCTACGCATCGACTGACGCGATCGCGGAAAAGGGTTTGAAATTCATGCCCGGTCCGAACGAAGCCTATTATAAGATGTCTACGGATCGGGTCGCTGATCACGAAGAACCGTTGGACCGGATGATGAAACACGGAATCCTGATCGACGGTGAGGGTGTTCTGGACGGGGGCGAGACCCGCATTCTGCTTCAGATATTCTCAAAAACCGTCATCGGTCCGATCTTCTTCGAGTTCATTCAGCGCAAAGGCGACGACGGATTTGGCGAAGGCAATTTCCAGGCCCTGTTCGAATCCATCGAGCGTGAGCAGATCGAAAGCGGCGAGATTTCCGCGGCTTAAAAGGACTGGCTAACGTAAGGCTCAGAGGGTGTAACCCAGCCTCTGAGCCTTTTCGTCAGCTTCGTGGCATTCGAAGGGTCACGTTCTGACCGCGTTTTTGATAGCGCAACTCGCTGTCACTGATCGCGATGACATTTCCACCATCCAGCCGATCACCGACCTTCAGCTTTTTGTAGCGGCCACTGGGAAGCCGCACCAGCGCGCGCCTGTTTGCCGGGGAGCCATACACGCCTATCAGATTGAGTTTGCGTAGGTTAATCGCATTGTCGATTGTCGCCTGACGCGCAACCGATGCAGAGGACGGAATCTTCGGTGCAACGGCCCGCGCCTGGAAAGAACCGGGTTCATTGTTGTTCTTCGGCACGGCTGCGGCTGACCCCAAGTTGGCCGTCTTGGTCTCAGGTTTCTGCGCAAGCCCTGCGGGGCGCGTTTTGGGACGCGGCACGCGTACCACCGCCAGCGCTGTCGGTGTGTGATCAACCTGTGGTCGCTCTTGAACGGATTTTGGCCGCAGCTTTGGCCTGACGCTGGCCAGTTCTTCGCGCGTTCGTCCGCCCAGTTGCTGGCGCTCAAAACGCTCGATCAAATCACTGGGGCGGGGTTTGGGGCGCAGCTCTGCCAAGCGTGAGGCCGGGTCTTCGACTATGGGTTCCTGTTCAAAACGCACCGGAACGTCAGGTGGCACTTTTGCGGGACGCCCTAGATAGATGACCACGCCATCGGGATTTAATGTGCCGTCCACGGTGGCCGTCACAAGCCCCCGGTCATCCAGATCGAAACGCGTACCGGGCTTGCTCGGGTCGGCGATCTGGTCAAACGGACTGTCTGTATCAAAGCTGCCGACATCCGGCAGGGCGATGGCATCCCGCGACAGGTCGGACTTGTCGATAGACGTCAGATAGATCGTCTCGGCTATGGCGGGATCGGGATCGGGCAATTGGGCCGGGACAATGATCCGCGCACCGGCATGTGTCTGCACGACGGGCTCCGGCTCAGCAGGGTCTGTTGCGACATCTTCAACGACCGTTGGAGCGATCTTTAGTGCTTCCAGAATTGCGGCATCCGTCGGCGTGCTGTTCAGCGCCTCAAGAATCGCGGCGTCCGTCGGTGAAATCTCATCCTCTAGGCCTTCATCCGTTTGTGCGGCTCCGGGTTCCGGAGGGGCGGCGCTGGCCGAGTCCGTTTCACTATCTGTCAGCGCTTCCGTTTGCGTAGGAAGCGGCGCAGGCTCGACCAGTTCTTCCTGAACGTCAGTGACATCCTCTTCGAGCGGTGCGTCGTCGTCGGATCCAAATACGCCCCAACCGATCAAAACCAAGGCAATCACCGCAGCGGCGGCCATTGGCATCGCAAGACCTCGGGGCAATCCGACTGCTGAAGCGGGACCTTGCCCACCGGTCGCTTGCGACGGGGCCGAGCGGAACTCAGCCGGGGTAGACGATGCAGCTATGGCGTGAACCGGCGGGCCATCTGTTTCCTTCGGAGTAATGGTGGCGGCAGGTTGCGCAATCGGCTGGTCTGCCAAGGAAAACTGCGGGTCAGCGGGGTAGTCCTGACCGTCCACTGGCGTTGTGAACGCTATCGGGATGAACCCATGATCGGCGGCAAATGACTGTGCCTCTTTCAGCGTCTGCTTGGCGACCGCTGCGATATAAGTCGTTGAGCCGCTGTTGACGGTGTCGAACGCCAATTCGTCCAGTTCGTAAGGGGTTGCCTCGGACAAAGCTGTTCGAACGCGCTGTTCCGTCCCGGTGGGATCGGACACATCGGTTTCGACCGAAAGGAATCTGACCTGATCAGTTGGAAGGATCAGCTTGCAGCTCAGGTCGTTTTCAAGCGCGAAACCCTTGTTACGCAGGTCTTCGATCTGCGCGTTCAGGTCCTCTGCATCGACAGGAACTTCACCGACGCAGAACCATTCATCGTCCGCGAAGTGGTGCAAAGATATTCCGTCAGAAGAAAAAGACAGCGCAAAGGCGGGTTTCATATTCCGGAGGAACCATATTTGTCATCATCAAAGCGAGCGATGTCTCGTCCGCAGACCGACATTAAAGCAGGATCCCGCCGAGGGAAAGAAAAAGCCAATCCTTCCCCTTGTTCGGCAGACCGTTGCCACCCCATCTTGATACAAACGAATTTGGAGGGAAGACCTTGAAGAAACTTGCTTTTCTGGCCGCTGTGCTGGCCATGACCACCACGAGTCTGGCCCATGCGGAAGAACGTCGCATCTCAGTCGCTGCGGCTGGCACCGTTCATGCGGCCCCTGATATGGCGACGATCAATCTGGGTGTCACGAATGAGGATGTGCAGGCGTCAACCGCGATGCAGGCCACGTCGGACGCGGTATCTCAAATCCTGAAACGTCTGGAAGAACTGGGCGTCGAAGCGCGGGACGTGCAAACGCGCGACATCTCTTTGTCGCCGGTTTGGTCGGGACGCGGCAATCAAAACGCAGACAAGCCTGAGATCACGGGATTTGTTGCCTCAAACCGGGTGATTGTACGGGTTCAGGACCTGTCGCAGCTTGGGTCGCTTATGGATGCCGTCATACAGGATGGGGCCAACGACTTTGGCGGCCTCAGTTTCGGTGTCAAAGACCCGAAACCCCTTGAGG
The DNA here is from genome assembly GCF_056536745.1 of Ruegeria sp. CJ2. Taxonomy (NCBI): domain Bacteria; kingdom Pseudomonadati; phylum Pseudomonadota; class Alphaproteobacteria; order Rhodobacterales; family Roseobacteraceae; genus Ruegeria; species Ruegeria sp. CJ2. The sequence continues at coordinate 171,835 of NZ_JBQFQF010000002.1, read as the reverse complement.
CCGAAGCGCGGGCCAAGGCCGTGGCCGAAGCGACCGCCAAGGCCGAACAGCTGGCACAAGCCGCGAACCTGACGTTGGGCCCGGTCCAAACGATCAGCGAGCAGGTTGCGAGCGTCCGACCCGCCGCTCAGATGCGAGAGTTCAACATGGCGGATTCCGGCGGAGTGCCAGTCGCAGGCGGCGAAATCTCGGTCTCTGTCACCGTCTCGATGGAGTTCGAAATTTCAGAGTAATCCTAGCGTTTGGCGCGGGCTTGCAGCGGTTGCCGTTGCTGGCCCGTTTGATCAAAATTGTCGGGGGACAGCCATGCCTCGAACGCCGAGCGGATGCGGGGCCATTCGGTATCGAGTATGGAATACCAAGCCGTATCCCGGTTGCGCCCCTTATAGTGCGTCGCCTGCCGGAAAATCCCTTCGAACGTGAAGCCCAACCGTTCGGCTGCGCTGCGTGACGGGGCGTTCAGGGCGTCGCATTTCCACTCATACCGCCGGTAACCCAACTCATCGAACACGCGGCGCATCATCAGGAACATCGTTTCGGTCGAAGGCGGTTTGCGCTGCAAGAGCGGCGAAAAATGGATGTGCCCAACCTCGATCGCACCCGCCGCGGGGTCAATCCGAAGGAACGAGGCCATCCCAACCGGAGTGCCCTCGTGATCCAGCACGGTGTGAAACATGGGATCAGCGTCCATGCAGGATGCACGCGCCCACGCCTCAAAGTCTTCTTCCGCCTCGAATGGTCCGTAGGGCAGGTAGGTCCAGTTTCGACCGTCAGTATCGTTGGCAAACGCCCGGTACAAACCGGGCGCATGCCTGTTCACATCCAGTGGCACGACCGAACAATAGCGACCCTCCATCGGCGTATAGGGCGGGGTCGGGCGAGGAAACTCGTCCGTGACCGGTAAGCCGATGGGTTGACCCAATGCGTTCGTTACGTGCGCGACCATGGTTCAGGCCGACGCTTTTGCCAGCGCCTGATCCAGATCAGCGATCAGGTCGTCGGCGTCTTCGATGCCGATGGACACACGCACAACGCCCGGGCCGGCACCTGCCGCTTCTTGCTGTTCGGGGGTCAACTGGCGGTGGGTGGTCGAGGCCGAGTGGATGATCAGCGAGCGCGCATCGCCAAGATTGGCCACGTGGCTGAAGATTTCCAATGCGTTCACCAGCTTGATACAGGCGTCATATCCGCCTTTGACCGCAAAGGTGAACAGCGCGCCTGCGCCCTTCTTGTACTGCGCCTTGACCCGGTCATGGTAGGGGGACGAGGGCAGTCCGGCATAGGTCACGTATTCCACCCGGTCATCCGCTTCGAGCCAGGCCGCGATTTTCTGAGCGTTCTCGACGTGGCGCTCCATCCGCAGCGACAGGGTCTCGATCCCCATCAGCGTGTAATGCGCAGCCTGCGGGTTCATTGTCATACCCAGATCGCGCAGCCCGATGGCGATGCCGTGGAAGGTGAAGGCCAGCGGGCCGAACGTCTCGTGGAACTTCAGGCCGTGATAGGCGGGCTCGGGTTGGCTGAGCGAGGGGAACTTGTCATTCGCCGACCAGTCGAATTTGCCGGAATCCACGATGCAGCCGCCTGTGACTGTGCCGTTGCCGGTCAGGTATTTGGTGGTTGAATGCACTACCAGCGTCGCGCCGTGCTCAATCGGGCGGCACAGATATGGCGTGGCCGAGGTGTTGTCGACGATCAGCGGAATGCCCGCTTCGTCGGCTACATCCGCCAGCGCACGGATATCGGTGACGTATCCGCCAGGGTTGGCGATGGATTCGCAGAAGACCGCGCGGGTGTTTTCGTCGATGGCGGCTTTCACCGCGTCTACATCATCCGTATCCACGAATGTGGCGGACCAGCCAAAGCGTTTGATGGTTTGGCTGAACTGCGTAACGGTTCCCCCATAAAGCCGCGTCGAAGCAACGATATTGCAGCCCGGAGTCATCAGCGGGAACAGCGCCATGATTTGCGCCGCGTGGCCCGAGGAACAGCAGACCGCGCCCACGCCGCCTTCCAAGGTGGCGACACGTTCCTGCAGGACGGCCACGGTTGGGTTGGTCAGGCGGGAATAGATAAAGCCGACTTCCTGTAGGTTAAACAGGGCGGCCGCATGGTCCGCGTCACGAAATACATACGCGGTTGTCTGGTAAATTGGGGTCTGACGCGCACCAGTTGCCGGATCGGGGCGCGCACCGGCGTGAATTTGAAGCGTGTCAAAGCCGTAGGTTGGACCGTCTGACATCGTTGAAATCTCCCTTTGGAATGTATGTTGCTGAATCTCTAGGCGATTGGGCGCTTGCGCACAACAACCCAGTCAACGCATCCAAAGGCCGCTGCTTTTGATCCGGTTGCGAATGGCTTGTTCGCGTTGGGGCAGGTTGGCGCGGTCGAACATGTCACGGATTTTACGCCCCTTGCGCTGGATCACCAGTTTCCTGATCGGCTCATACCCCTTGAGCACTTTCTTGATCTTGTTCGGGGCAACGACGGTTTCCAGCACCTCGACCACATGGTCGCTTTCGCGTGCGTAAAGCAGTGGAAACAAGCGATAGTGGCAGCTTACCGATCCATCCAACAGGCCCGCAGGCAGGGTGTCACGCCCACCGCCAAGAGAGTGGATGACAAGAGGCAGTGCGATCTGATCCAACCAAGGGGTCAGCGTTTGCCCTGCCAGTTCCGGGATGTCTTCGTCCCGGATGGCGCGGGCATACTCCAAATAGCGTTCTCCGAACTCTTTGGGACAGCGGTAAAAGAAAAAACCGGCATTGAAATACAGATACCGCCGCCAGTAATCATGCGGCTGCGATCTGTCCAAAGAACTGTCAAAATCAAGCCTGAACCGGCGATACAATGCGACCCAGATACCATCGAAGCCGGGACCATAAAGCGTTGGGCGGGGCCATGTCCCTTCGACTTTTAGCGATGCACTGGGACGATCAAAATCGAAGGGCACACCGTTCAGGTTCCCGGTGATCAGCGTGTCGGTATCAAAAAACACAAAAGGCTCACCCTCGGGCAGCGCAAGCAAGGCTTCAATCTTGTTGCCGTTGGGATAGCTTTCCCCAAATACGTGGTTGTCGAATGGCAAAACTTCGGCGTCCACCTGCTTCAACGCCTTGAGGACATCCTCGTTTTGCAGGCTGGGGTCTTGGGACCAGCGCGGCCCGGAATTGGGTGAGGCAACGAATAATCTGCCCGCAAAATCCGGCGAACTGTGCCGCAACGAAGCGGCAAACAAAAGCGCCTCGTACTGGAGGCGGTTGTTCTGTCCGACGATGACGACGTTGAACTTCGGGGTATTGGCCTGCATCGGGGGACTTTCGGAACTTGACCGCTCATCGGCGCTCTATTTGTGTTGCACGCACTGTACGCAGCGAGGCCCGCCAAAACCAGAGGTCACGCGGCACCGAGTGTTGGAAATTTGAAATTGGCGGCGACGCGCCCATCTATTGAACACGTGACGAAACAGGAGAAGCCTCATGAGGGTCAACGCAGATTTTACCAGACGCGTGGCAGTTCATTTCGACGAAAACGATTGGGTCGCGTCCCCGGCGGCTGGGGTTGAACGCAAAATGCTTGACCGGATCGGCGAGGAGGTGGCGCGCGCAACGACCATTGTCCGGTTTGCGCCGGGCAGCGCGTTTGCCGCACATACCCATGACGGGGGTGAGGAATATCTTGTTCTGGACGGCGTCTTTCAGGATGAAACAGGTGACTTCCCGGTTGGCAGTTACGTGCGGAACCCACCGACCTCATCCCATACGCCTTCGGCAAAGGAAGGTGCAACGATATTGGTCAAACTGCATCAATTCGATCCCGAGGATCGTACCCAAGTGCGGCGGTCAATTGACGGAGAGGGCAACATGCAACTCTTCAAAGACGCGCAAGAGGACGTGCGCGTTCTGACGTTAGGCCCCGGCGAGACGATGGAGTTGGACGCTGCCGGAGGGATTGAGCTGTTCGTAATCGAAGGCTCCGTGCAGGAATCGTCCGAGGATTTCGGGGCCTGGGACTGGCTCAGACTGCCACCTGGTAACGCGTCCAGCGCGCAGGCCGGGGCATCAGGTGCACGTATCTGGGTGAAATCCGGCCATTTGAGCCAGATGATCTGAATTCCGCAATTGCTTTAAAAGCAGGCAGTAAAACGGTGAAGCCGGGCTTTTTGGCCCGGTTTTTTCATTTTTTGACCAATTGGCAAATTTTACCAATTGATAAAAAATCAGATTGTGGCAAGCTGAGGTCATAACGAACATATCTACAGGGAGTAGAGCGATGGCACAGGGCCAGATGGTCCCCGGCATAGTTTCCGGGCGGCTTTCCAGCGATGAGCTGACCTCGAATTTCACGGATCTGCATCCGCCATTGGCCCCGCATGAGGCTGCCGTGGCTGCTGATCGGTGCTATTTTTGCTATGACGCGCCATGTGTGACGGCCTGTCCCACGGACATCGACATACCGCTGTTCATGCGACAGATTCAGGCCGGACAGCCCGAAGCGGCGGGGGAAACTATTCTGGCGCAGAATATTCTCGGAGGAATGTGCGCCCGCGTGTGTCCAACCGAAACGCTGTGCGAAGAAGCCTGCGTTCGGGAAACCGCCGAGGGGTCGCCGGTGGAAATCGGGCGTTTACAGCGCTATGCGACGGATAGCGTGATGGCGGATGGCGCACACCCGTTTGAACGTGCGGCACCTACTGGCAAGACTATCGCGGTGGTCGGCGCTGGCCCAGCGGGTCTGGCCTGTGCGCATCGGCTGGCCATGCTGGGTCATGACGTTGTCATTCACGAAAGCAAGCCCAAGCCGGGCGGATTGAACGAATACGGAATCGCGGCCTACAAATCGACAAACGACTTCGCGCAGGCCGAGGTGGATTGGTTGCTTGGTATTGGCGGGATCACCATCGAGACCGGTTCGGTTCTGGGCGAGGGGATCTCGCTGGAAGGTCTGTCCGCAAATTACGACGCTGTCTTTCTGTCAATAGGTCTGTCCGGGGTGAATGCCCTGCGCGCGGGTGGTGTTGACAAAGACGGTGTGCGGGCTGCGGTCGAGTTTATCGCCGATGTGCGGCAGGCCGGTGACTTGGCTGACCTGCCGGTCGGTCGGAATGTCGTGGTCATCGGTGGCGGTATGACGGCCGTGGATGCAGCGGTGAAATCCAAGCTGCTTGGTGCCGAGCACGTCACAATCGCGTATCGGCGTGGCCGTGACGCGATGGGCGCCAGCCGATACGAACAGGACTTGGCTTCTTCGCACGGCGTCAAAATCATGACCAACGTACAGCCTGTGGCCGTGCACGGAAACGGGGCAGCCGCAGAGATCGAACTGGAGTATACTGCGAGCCAAGACGGTCAACTGACCGGAACAGGCGAGATTGTTCGCGTGCCCGCTGATCAGGTGCTCAAGGCGATTGGTCAGACACTGGAAGGCGCGCCTGAAGGCTTGGAGTTGGATGGCAACAAGATCGCCGTCACCGGGGCCGGGCGTACTTCAATCGCCGGTGTCTGGGCCGGGGGCGACTGTGCCGCCGGTGGTGAAGACCTGACCGTGACAGCCGTGGCCGAGGGCCGCGATGCCGCAATGGATATCCACGCAAGCCTGACTGCGTGAAACCCACAGATAAAGATGCTGAACCGCATCAGGGAGGCCGGATAAATGGCTGATTTAAAAACAAACTTCTTGGGTATCGAAAGCCCGAACCCGTATTGGTTGGCCTCGGCACCACCGACCGATAAGGAATACAACGTCCGCCGCGCATTCGAGGCCGGATGGGGCGGTGTGGTCTGGAAAACGTTAGGGGCCGAGGGGCCTCCGGTCGTGAATGTGAACGGGCCGCGCTATGGTGCGATCTACGGGGCAGATCGGCGGCTTTTGGGGCTCAATAACATTGAGCTGATCACGGACCGCCCGTTGGAGGTGAACCTTGAGGAAATGGCACGGGTCAAATCGGATTACCCGGACCGCGCGCTGATCGCCTCGATCATGGTGCCGTGTGAGGAAGACGCGTGGAAAGCGATCCTGCCGCGCGTGGCGGAAACCGGCGCAGACGGGATCGAGCTGAACTTTGGCTGTCCCCACGGGATGAGCGAACGTGGCATGGGATCTGCCGTGGGGCAGGTGCCGGAATATATTGAGATGGTCACGCGTTGGTGCAAAAAATACTATGACCGCCCGGTCATCGTAAAGCTGACGCCGAACATCACCGACATTCGTAAACCCGCCGAGGCCGCAAAGAACGGCGGCGCGGATGCGGTGTCGCTGATCAACACGATCAACTCGATCACCAGCGTGAACCTGGACACGTTCAGCCCCGAGCCGTCGATTGATGGCAAGGGCAGCCATGGTGGGTATTGCGGCCCCGCGGTGAAGCCGATTGCCCTGTCGATGGTGTCCGAGATTTCGCGGGCGCAAGCAACACATGGCCTGCCGATCTCGGGTATCGGAGGCGTAACCACGTGGCGTGACGCGGCAGAGTTCATGGCATTGGGCTGTGGCACGGTGCAGGTCTGTACCGCTGCAATGACCTATGGCTTCAAGATCATCGACGAGTTGACGGCGGGCCTGTCTAAATGGATGGACGAGAAGGGCTATAAGGACGTTTCCGAAGTCGTCGGTCTGGCCGTGCCGAACGTGACGGATTGGCAGTACCTGAACCTGAACTACGTGGCGAAGGCCAAAATTGATCAGGACCAGTGCATCAAGTGCGGCCGCTGCTATGCCGCATGCGAAGACACCAGCCATCAGGCAATCTCGATGTCCGAGGATCGCGTGTTCGAGGTTATGGATGACGAATGTGTCGCCTGTAACCTTTGCGTGGATGTCTGCCCGGTGGACGGTTGTATCTCGATGGTGCCGATGGCCGCCGGAGAGGTCGATCCACGCACAGGGCGAGAAGTTCAGCCAGACTATGCCAACTGGACGACGCACCCGAACAACCCAATGGCAAAAGCTGCCGAGTAAACAAAGAAAGGGGCTGGAAATTGGCCCCTTTTTATGGTGTCAGAAGCTTGCGATAGAGCGTATCAATGAACGGCTCGGCCCCTTCAAACGGGTCTTCGTCCCCCAGGATCGCCCGGATCTGAACGTCGAAATCCGCGTAATGCTGGGTCAGTGCCCAGATCGAAAAGATCAGATGATAAGGATGCAGTCGCGCGATTCTGCCCTGATCCATCCAACCCGTCAAAATCGCGGTTTTTTCATCGACCAACGCTTTCAGGTCACTGGACAGGGATTCGTGAATGCGTGGCGCGCCCTGTACCAGTTCATTTGCAAACAGGCGGCTTTCGCGAGGCAGATCGCGGCTCATTTCCAGCTTGCGCTGAATATAGGCGAGGATCTCTTCCATCGGGTCGCCGTCCGCGTTCAAATCGTGCAAAGGGGCCAGCCATGTGTCCAGAAGACCAGACAAAAGGGCGGTGTGAATCGCCTCTTTCGACGGAAAATAATACAGCAGGTTGGGCTTGCTTAATCCGGCTTCGGCGGCAATCTGGTCAACGGTTGCACCACGGAATCCATGGGCCGAGAACACGTTCAAAGCAGCTTCGAGAATTGCGGCACGGTTCTTTTTCTGAATTCTGGTAGGGGCACGGTCTTCAGGCATGTTTTCAGGGTGTCTCTTTTTCCGGCAGGCGGGTGCTGAATAGGGCAAAAATTCTGGCTGAGTCCTGCAATTTCTTGACTGATCTCGAACCCGTGATAGCGTGAGTTTGACCAGATGGTCAAATCAAGACACCAAAAGCGAGCCAAATCGCAAGCAACAGGGAAGAACAAGATGGCAGCTCCGGCGCAGAACCTCAGGATCAATGGCGACAGGTTGTGGGACAGTCTGATGGAGATGGCCAAGATTGGCCCCGGCATTGCGGGCGGCAATAACCGTCAGACGCTGACGGATGAGGATGCCGAAGGGCGGGCGTTGTTCCAGAAATGGTGCGAGGACGCGGGATGCTCGATGGGGCTGGACCAGATGGGCAACATGTTCGCGCATCGCGCGGGGACGGACCCCGAAGCCTTGCCGGTTTATGTTGGCTCGCATCTGGATACGCAGCCCACTGGTGGAAAGTATGATGGTGTTTTGGGTGTTCTTGGCGGGTTGGAGATCATCCGCACGCTGAACGATCTTGGGATCAAGACCAAGCATCCAATTGTTGCGACCAACTGGACCAATGAAGAGGGCACGCGCTATGCACCGGCGATGCTGTCTTCGGGCGTGTTCGCCGGGATGCACACACAGGACTGGGCCTATGATCGCGAGGATGCCGAGGGCAAGAAATTCGGAGACGAATTGCAGCGGATCGGCTGGCGTGGCGATGAAGAGGTCGGAACACGCAAGATGCACGCCTTCTTTGAGTTGCACATCGAGCAGGGTCCGATTCTGGAAGCCGAGGGTAAGGATATAGGTGTCGTTACCCACGGTCAGGGCCTGAGCTGGACGCAAATCACGGTCACCGGAAAAGACGCGCATACTGGCTCGACCCCGATGCCGATGCGCAAGAATGCGGGCCTCGCCATGGCGCGTATTCTTGAAAAAGTGGATGAGATTGCGTGGTCCCACGCGCCTCATGCGGTTGGCGCGGCGGGGCATATTGATGTCTTTCCGAACTCGCGCAACGTGATTCCCGGCAAGGTGGTGTTCACGGTCGATTTCCGGTCACCTGAACTGGAGGTGATCACGGATATGGAGAACCGTCTGCGTGTCGCCGCCGAGGATATCGTGGAAGAAATGGGCCTTGAGATTGAGTTCGAGAAGGTCGGCGGGTTCGACCCTGTGAAGTTTGACGACGGTTGCGTCGCAGCGGTGCGGGATGCGGCCGAGCGGCTGGGCTATTCGCATACGGATATCATTTCGGGCGCGGGGCATGATGCATGCTGGATCAATCGGGTGGCTCCGACGGCGATGGTGATGTGCCCTTGCGTGGATGGGTTGAGCCATAATGAGGCCGAAGAGATCAGCAAGGACTGGGCTGCTGCCGGGGCGGATGTTCTGTTTCATGCGGTCGTGGAAACAGCGGAAATCGTGGAATAGGGGGCTCTGCCCCCGTCGCCCGAGGGCGACTCCCCCGGGATATTTTTAGCCAGATGAAGCAAGCGGCGCAGACCGCATCAGGGAGTTTAAAATGAGTACAGTGATCAAGAACGGGACCGTCGTGACAGCGGATTTGTCATATAAGGCGGATGTGATGGTCGAAGATGGTGTGATCACCGAGATCGGGATGGATCTGAAGGGTGACAAGGAACTGGATGCGACCGGGTGCTATGTGATGCCGGGCGGGATTGATCCGCATACGCATCTGGAAATGCCGTTCATGGGGACCTATTCCAGTGATGACTTCGAAAGCGGGACGCGGGCGGCCTTGGCCGGGGGCACCACGATGGTGGTGGATTTTGCGCTGCCCAATCCGGGGGAAAGCCTGCTGGATGCGCTGAAACGCTGGGACAATAAATCGACGCGGGCGAATTGTGATTATTCCTTCCACATGGCCGTAACCTGGTGGGGTGAGCAGGTGTTTGACGACATCAAGACCGTGATCGAGACGCGCGGGATCAACACGTTCAAGCATTTCATGGCCTATAAGGGCGCGCTGATGGTGAATGACGACGAATTGTTCGCCTCGTTCAAGCGTCTGGCCGAGCTGGGCGGGATCGCGATGGTTCATGCCGAGAATGGCGATGTGGTGGCCGAGTTGAGCGCGAAACTGCTGGCTGAGGGGAATACCGGCCCCGAGGCCCACGCCTATTCCCGCCCGCCGCAGGTTGAGGGTGAGGCCACGAACCGCGCCATCATGATTGCGGACATGGCTGGAGTGCCGCTTTACGTGGTACATACCTCGTGCGAAGAGGCGCATGAGGCCATTCGCCGGGCCAAGATGCAGGGCAAACGGGTGTGGGGGGAGCCTCTGATCCAGCACCTGACCTTGGATGAAAGCGAATATTTCCATCAGGATTGGGACCACGCGGCGCGGCGCGTCATGAGCCCTCCGTTCCGGAATAAACAGCATCAGGACAGCCTTTGGAACGGGCTGCATTCAGGAACGCTGAGCGTGGTGGCGACCGACCATTGCGCCTTTACGACCGAGCAGAAACGCTATGGCGTGGGTGATTTCACCAAGATCCCCAACGGCACCGGCGGGTTGGAAGATCGGATGCCGATGTTGTGGACCTATGGGGTGAATACCGGGCGTCTGACCCCGAATGAGTTTGTGGCTGTTACATCAACTAACATTGCCAAGATATTGAACTGCTATCCTAAAAAAGGTGCTATCCTTGTGGGCGCGGATGCGGATATCGTGGTTTGGGACCCCGAGAAATCCAAGGTGATCAGCGCGGATACGCAGCAGTCTTCGATCGACTACAATGTGTTCGAGGGCAAAGAGGTCAAGGGTCTGCCGCGCTTTACCCTGACGCGGGGGCAAGTGGCGGTGCATGACGGGGAAATCCGCACGCAGGAAGGCCATGGTGAGTTCGTGGCGCGTGAACCGAACGGGCATGTGAACCGGGCGCTTAGTACGTGGAAGGAACTGACCGCACCGCGGCCAGTTGAACGGACGGGTATCCCGGCGACGGGCGTGTGATCTGGTTGGGCCGCTTTGGGTGCGGCCCATAACCGAACCTTTTCAAGGCACTGGAATGAATACTGAAAGCACCACGCAGCCTGTAATAGAGGCGAAACAACTGGACCTCACCTTCCAGACAAACGACGGCCCCGTCCATGCGCTGAAGGACGTGAACCTGACCATTGACAAGGGGGATTTTGTCAGTTTCATCGGCCCTTCGGGGTGCGGCAAGACCACCTTCTTGCGCTGTATCGCGGCGCTTGAGACGCCGACAGCAGGTTCTTTGACCGTCAACGCCATGACCCCGGATGAGGCGCGGCGCAAGCGGGCTTATGGCTATGTGTTTCAAGCCGCCGGGCTGTACCCGTGGCGCACCATCTCCAAGAACATCAAATTGCCGCTTGAGATCATGGGCTATTCCGCCTCTGAGCAGGAAAGTCGTGTGAAGAAAGTCTTGGAACTTGTTGATCTTGAAGGGTTTGGCGGTAAATTCCCGTGGCAATTGTCAGGTGGTATGCAGCAGCGGGCCAGTATCGCGCGGGCATTGGCCTTTGACGCCGATATCCTTCTGATGGATGAGCCTTTTGGCGCGCTCGATGAGATCGTGCGGGATCACCTGAATGAACAACTCCTGGCGCTCTGGGCGCGGACCGAAAAGACCATCGGTTTCGTGACGCACTCGATCCCCGAGGCGGTATATCTGAGCACGAAGATCGTGGTCATGAGCCCCCGGCCCGGGCGGATTACGGATGTGATCGACAGCCCTTTGCCCAAAGAGCGGCCTTTGGATATCCGCGACACGCCGGAATTCATCGAAGTTGCCCATCGCGTGCGTGAAGGGCTGCGGGCGGGGCATTCGGATGAATAGTTCTGGTTTCAAAGCGTTCTGGGCAGTTCTTACAGTCCTCGCCGTGATCGTGGCCATCTGGTACGCGGCGTGTGTTCCGATGAATATCAAAGGGGTTTTGACGGAACAGGAACGCGCGGGTGCGCAAGTGCAGCCTCCGTCAGCCAAGGACCGACGGGATATGTCCGAGATGGGTCTGGTGCTGAACAACAGTTTCGCCATTCCCGCAACATGGGAACAGGACCGTCCCCGTCTGCCCGCGCCGCATCAGGTCGCGATCGAGATGTGGGAGACGACGGTTCAGAAGAAGATCACCTCGAAACGGTCGCTGATCTATCACGGCTGGGTGACGCTCAGCGCGACGGTTTTGGGCTTTGCGATTGGGACAGGGCTGGGCATTTTGCTGGCGGTCGGGATTGTTCATAGCCGCGTTATGGATATGTCGGTGATGCCTTGGGCCATCGTCAGTCAGACGATCCCGATCATCGCATTGGCGCCCATGATCATTGTTGTGCTCTATTCCGTAGGCATTCAGGGGATCATCCCGAAGGCCGTGATTTCGGCTTATCTGAGTTTCTTCCCGGTCGTCGTAGGAATGGTCAAAGGGCTTCGCAGTCCAGATGCCATGCAACTTGATCTGTTGCGCACCTATAACGCCAGCCGGTCTCAGGGCTTCTGGAAGCTGCGTCTGCCCGCGTCGATGCCGTACCTGTTCACCTCATTGAAGATCGGTATCGCTGCCTCGCTGGTCGGGGCTATTGTTGGAGAACTGCCGACCGGTGCCGTCGCCGGACTGGGTGCGCGTCTACTGGCCGGTAGCTACTATGGTCAGACGGTGCAAATCTGGTCGGCGCTGTTTGCCGCTGCGATCCTTGCGGCCTGCCTTGTCGGTTTGCTTGGGCTGATCGAACGGACAGTTCTAAAGCGGATGGGGATGGCGCAATGATACTGGTTTTGTGTGCAATCCTGCTGTGGTTGTTTGGCTGGTGGCTAAATGGCCGCCTGGCCAGCGGGCCATATGCGGATACGCGACTGGTGCGTTTTCTTGCGCCGTTGATCTTTGGTCTGACGATTATCGGGATTTGGGAACTGGTCGTCCGGGGGCTTGAGGTGCCACTGGTTATTCTGCCGGCCCCATCGGTTATTGCTGTGCGGTTTGCCGACAGCCTGCCGATCTTGTGGGCTGACTTTGTGCAGACCATCATCAAGGGGGCCTTGAGCGGGTATGTCATTGGGTGCGGTGCGGCCTTCCTGACAGCAATCGCTGTGGATCGCTGGGACTTTCTGCGCCTGGGCCTGCTGCCGGTCGGGAACTTTGTGGCGGCCCTGCCGATTGTCGGCACGGCGCCCATTCTGGTCATGTGGTTCGGGTTTGATTGGCAGTCCAAGGCGGCGGTTGTCGTTGTCATGGTGTTCTTCCCGATGCTGGTAAACACGGTCGCAGGGCTGCGCGAGGCGACTGCCATGCAGCGCGATCTGATGGAGACCTATGCCGCAACCTATTGGCAGAGTTTCCTCAAGCTGCGCCTGCCTGCCGCAATGCCGTTTATTTTCAATGGCTTGAAAATCTCGACGACCCTTGCTTTGATCGGTGCTATTGTTGCCGAGTTTTTTGGCTCGCCAACATTGGGAATGGGCTTTCGGATTTCGACCAGTGTCGGTCAGCTTTCGCTGGATATGGTCTGGGCGGAAATCGTGGTCGCGGCTTTGGCCGGAACTGCGTTTTATGGCTTGATGGCGATGATCGAAAAGGCTGTGACGTTCTGGCATCCGTCACAACGAGGATAACAACAAAACCGTAACAGACCCCGAAAACGGGGCATCAACTGCAACTAGGAGACATGAAGATGAAAAAGCTACTTAGCGGGGCGGTCGCCGCCTTTAGTTTGGCAGCCAGTGCTGCACTGGCGGCGGATGAAGTGACATTGCAACTTAAGTGGGTCACGCAGGCTCAGTTCGCGGGGTACTATGTGGCCAAGGACAAAGGGTTCTACGAGGAAGAGGGACTGGACGTTACAATTCTGCCCGGTGGTCCCGATATCGCGCCCACTCAGGTAATCGCTGGTGGTGGTGCGGATGTGACCGTCGAATGGATGCCTGCAGCGCTTGCTGCGCGGGAAAAGGGTCTGCCGTTGGTGAACATTGCGCAGCCGTTCAAAAGCTCGGGCATGATGCTGACCTGCTGGAAGGACGCAGGGATTTCCTCGCCCGAGGATCTGAAGAACCGCACTCTGGGCGTCTGGTTCTTTGGCAATGAGTTTCCGTTCATGAGCTGGATGAGCCAACTGGGTATCGACACAGGCGGCAAGAGCGAGTCCGGTGTCGAGGTTCTGAAGCAGGGCTTTAATGTTGACCCGCTGCTGCAGCGTCAGGCCGATTGCATCAGCACAATGACCTATAACGAATACTGGCAGGTCATTGATGCAGGCGTCAGCCCCGGTGAGCTGGTGACCTTCAAATACGAGGATCAGGGCGTCGCGACGCTGGAAGACGGTCTGTACGTTCTGGAAGAAAACCTGAGCGATGAAGCCTTCGTCGATAAGATGGAGCGGTTCGTGCGCGCCTCGATGAAGGGTTGGAAATATGCCGAAGAAAACCCGGATGAGGCAGCGGACATCGTTCTGGAAAACGACGCCACGGGCGCTCAGACCGAAGAGCATCAAAAGCGTATGATGGGCGAGATTGCCAAGCTGACCGCGGGTTCGAATGGCGCGCTGGATCCGGCCGATTTCGAGCGGACGGTTGGAACGCTTTTGGCAGGTGGGTCTGACCCGGTGATCACCAAGCAGCCTGACGGTGCCTGGACCCATAAAATTACCGATGCGGCCCTGAACTAAGCCCGTCAATTAGACCAAAGCGACGCGGTCCCATTTGGGGCCGCGTTTCTTGTTTCCAGTGTCGTAAATGTGTGTGTATTTGAGTCAAAAATCGCCTAGTATTCTCCTGAAACGAACGGCAATTAATGCGTATTTTGCTGTCATGGGGAAATTATGCAGAGTTTTGCATCAGAATTCAGCGCAGCAATATCTCTGATCCTGGAAGGCGATTCAGAGCTTTGGTCGATTGTGCTGCTATCCCTCAAGGTTTCGGTATTTGCGGTGCTGATTTCAGCGCTGATCGGGATGCCCGTTGGCGCGGCGCTTGCCGTTGCACGGTTTCCGGGGCGGCGGGTTCTGATCATAGTCATGAACGCTTTGATGGGGTTCCCTCCGGTTGTTGTTGGGTTGTTGGTTTATCTGATGCTGTCACGATCGGGGCCGTTGGGCGTGTTGGAATTGCTCTATACCCCGACCGCGATGATCATCGCTCAGGTGGTTTTGGTCACGCCAATCGTTGCCGCGCTGACCCGGCAGGTGATTGAAATGCTCGCCGAAGAATACTCGGAACAATTGCGGTCGCTTGGGGTGTCACGTCTGGCATCCGTCCCCGTGCTTTTGTGGGATGCAAGGCTGGCTCTGGTAACGGCGTTGCTGGCCGGGTTTGGACGCGCGATTGCCGAGGTGGGCGCAGTCATCATTGTTGGTGGAAATATCAACCACGTGACGCGAGTGATGACCACGACCATTGCGCTTGAGACATCCAAGGGCAATCTTGCGCTGGCATTGGCACTGGGCGCGATCCTGATCGGTATCGCGGTGGCGGTGAATGCAATGGTCAGCACGCTAAGCCTGCGCGCCGAGCAGGAGGGGCTGCGCCATGCGTGATCTGGCCCCCGAAACAATCCGACGCCTGTCCGTTCGCAATCTTGAGATTGCGCGCAACGGCAAAGCGCTGCTGGTGGTGCCACGCCTGTTATTGAACGGTCCGGGACCGACATTGATCCTTGGACCGAACGGATCGGGAAAAAGCCTGCTTTTGCGGTGCCTGCACGGGCTTATTGCACCGGATCGCGGATGGGTCGAACAAGATGGTGCGCCGCTGGGGGCCGAACACAAAGCGCGGCAAGCGATGGTGTTTCAGCAACCCGTATTGCTGCGGCGGTCCGTTGCTGCCAATTTGGATTTTGTTTTGAAACGACAGGGCGTTCCACGCCGCATCCGCAGAACCCGGATCGAGGAATTGCTGAACGAAGGCGGGCTTGAAGGCAAGGCACGCCAGTCTGCACGCTCTTTATCGGGGGGTGAGGCGCAGCGCCTTGCGATCCTGCGTGCACTGGCACTGGACCCTGAAACTCTGTTCCTGGATGAACCGACCAGCGCACTGGACCCCGGAGCCACCCAAACGATTGAAAGAATGATCCAGCGGGCCTCAAACCGGGGGGTGCGCATTGTTATGGTCACCCACGATATCGGACAGGCGCGCCGCTTGGCCGCAGATATCGTGATGATGCAAGGCGGACGCGTGGTTGAACATGGGGTCGCGAAACAAGTACTGGATGCGCCAGAAAGCGATGCATCGCGCCGTTATCTTGCCGGTGGGTTGGTAACATAATCAATTAGCGGAGATCAGAATGATCCGGAAATTCGTTCGGGCAGCATTGGTAACGCTCGGCCTGTCAGGAACGCCAGCCCTTGCCGAAGCGCCATTTATCGTCGTGCAATCCACAACCTCGACGCAGAATTCGGGCTTGCTGGACTATATCTTGCCGGGCTTTGAGGCAGAAACCGGGATCGACGTCCGGGTTGTTGCCGTCGGAACGGGGCAGGCGATACGCAATGCGATCAACGGGGACGGCGATGTACTGTTGGTCCACGCAAAGCCAGCCGAAGAGAAATTCGTGGCCGATGGCTGGGGGGTCGAGCGGCTGGACGTGATGTACAACGACTTTATCCTCGTCGGGCCAAAATCGGATCCTGCAAACATCAAAGGTGGTTCAGATGTTGTCGCCGCTTTGGCAGCGGTATCACAGGCGAAGGCTCCGTTCGCCTCGCGCGGGGATGACAGCGGGACGCACAAGGCAGAACTGGGCCATTGGGCGGCGGCAGGAATTGACCCGACCGAGGCGTCGGGCACCTGGTACCGCGAAACCGGGTCCGGCATGGGCGCGACGCTCAACGTAGCAAGCGGAATGGGGGCCTATGTCCTGACGGACCGCGCGACGTGGCAGTCATTCGGAAACAAGGGAGACCTCGATATTCTGGTCGAGGGCGACACGCGCTTGTTCAACCAGTACGGTATCATTCTGGTTAACCCAGAAAAGCACCCAAGTGTTCGGGCCGCCGCAGGGCAGCGGTTCATTGATTGGCTAACCGGTCCTGATGGGCAGGCCGCGATCGAATCCTACAAATTGGATGGTCAGCAGCTATTTTTCCCCAACGCCGAGTAAGTTCAGCCGCTGGCCCCGTTATGGTGGATCGAGCCCAGACCTGACAGGTCATATCCGCCAAACTCGGCGGCACGTGTCGCGAACCTGTCGGATTGAACAAAGCTGAGGAGTTTGAGCATAGGCTCATCAAAATAGGCCCGCCGCCAGATGGCGAGGTCCAGCCGTTCACTGTGGGTCGGCACAAAGCCAAGATCGTAAAGGCCGGCCAATGCGCCAAGGCCAAAACCCGCTTCGGCCTTGCCATCATGCAGGGCGATGGCCAACTCTTCCTCGGTTCGGGCGCAGGTTGGAAGGGTGTCCAGATCATCGCGCGTCAACCCGAGGGTGGCGAGCTGAGTATCAAACAACCTTTGGCTGGCCGCGCTGTCCTGCCTTAAAATGACACGTCGGCCTTTCAGGTCGCCGAACTCAGAAATTCCAGTAACTCCGGGAGCAAGAAGCAATCCGCGTTGCCGCTGTGCTATCTCGTATAAGACGACAGGGGCTTCACCCAACTGATCCCGCAAAGCGCCTTCGTTGAACCCGTCATCTTCGTGAATGTGGAGGGCTGCGGCCTGCGCGGTTCGGTCCCTGAGCCGGTTCAGCCCGTCGAACGAGCCATCGTAATATGTCGCAAGGCCCGAACCGCTTTCGCGCAAGGCCCAATCCAGCAATGGATCATGGCTGCCCGCGACAATCGGGGGCAGGGGTGGTTCGGCCACTTGCGGGCCAGTCCGCGACGCGTTCAACCAAGCGATAATCTCGGCCCGTGGAAATAACAGCTTTCCCATCGCTCGCACGCAAGGCACCTCGCCCGAAGAGGCAAGGTCATAGGCTTTACGCTCGCCAATGCGCAGCAGATCGGCCAGCTCTTTCGTCGTCAGGTATTCAGGCATCTAGTCCAATCGCACGGACGATCCGGTCCCGGCATCTGCGGCGCTGAAACCAAGCTGGCCCAGAGCGTACGGGGCCGCCACGGTAATCACGACCATCGTTGCGACAGCGGCAAGAAAGGCTTTCATGTTCTCCTCCGGCTCAGTTTTCCGGTGCCGTGGCGCGGCGCAGGAATGCGATAAGATCAGTCCTGTCGCTGGGTTGCGTGATCCGCTGCATCGGCATCTTTGACCCCGGAATGTAGTGGTCAGGTCCTTCATCGAAAAGAGCATTTATCGTCTCGTCATTCCAAACGATATCAGAGTCTTGCAGCGTCTCCGAGTAGAAATATCCCGGCAGCGTACCCGCCTTGCGCCCGAATACACCGTGCAACGTCGGTCCGGCGCGCCGCTGACCATCCGGTGTCAGACTGTGACAGATCGAGCATTTGCGGGCGAACTGACGTTCACCATTTCCCATTTCGTTAGGATCTTTCAGGAAGCTTGGTTCGGACGACGCCATCTGCTCCTGATCGCCAAGGCTGGCAACTGGCCAACTATACATGGCCTCATCAATGCCTCCGGCGTGGATATTGCGGCCATCTGCTGAAAAAGCCAGGGCCCAGACAGGGCCGCGCAAGGTGGCGCGAAAATCCCGCGCGATGCGCCATTCGACCGTGTCGATGACCATGATAAAGCCCTCGCCGTCGCCCACCGCCAAAAGGCTCCGGTCTGGGCTAAGGGCCAAAGCGAGGATCGGGCGACGATCCAGGGTAAAGTCGCGTTCTTCCCCTGTGGTCAGATCGCGGATTCGGGTGACACCATCAACGGCGCCATAGGCGATCCAATTGTCCTGTGAATTCAGGATCAGTTCGTTGATGCCGAAGCCATGTTCCACCAAACGCAGGTGTTCCTGACCGGTGCTCAGGTCCCACACCCGCAGCGCGCCATCCCTGCCCGCGGAATAAAGCTGAGAGCCGTCAGGTGAAAACACCACCGTATTCACGCCGCTTCCGGTGGGACCAAGCACCATGGGGGCTGATCCGTCCACCGGCCAAATGCCTATCGTGCCGTCCCAGCTTGCCGTTGCAACATGGGTTTTTGAGGCCGCGATACTGACGATTTTGCCTTGATGCCGTCCCACGACTTCGCCGCCGGGCCAACGTCTGAGCGTAAAATCATCGCCCGCCGAATAAATGGACGTGCCGTTGAACACCACAGAGTTCACCGCTGCTTCGTGGCCTTCCAGCCATTCGGGGGTCTGGCCGGACCAAATGCCCACGGAGTTGTCGAAACTTGCCGTTGCGATGCGCCCGTCAGGTGCCGTGGCTATGCCCATGATCGGGCCGCCGTGACCCTTGAGCGTAAAGAACTCGGCCCAGGCGGGCAGGGGAAGCAGTACCAGTGCAAATGCCAGAGCGCGCATCTATTCCGCAGGGGAGGCCGCTGCTTTTCCTGCCTCTTTTTCCTGCACCTCTTCCAGCCACAGGGAATGGTGTTCCCGTGCCCATTGCTCTTCAACCTCTCCGGTGCCCATGGCGTCAAACGCGCCTTCCATGCCGACAGACCCAAGGTAGATATGCGCGATGATTATGGCGATGAAGATGTAGGCGACCATCACGTGCCACACCTGCGCGTACTGCATCTCTTCCTGCGGGGACATCTGCGTCGGCAAGTCCAGTCCCATCAGCTGCGGCAGGCCCGTCGCATTTGCAACCGAGAAGGTTTTGGCAAATAGCGGCATCTCGAACGGGAACAGCAAAGACAAACCAGACAGGCTGATCGAAATACCCAACAGGATGCAGGACCAGAAGATAATCTTTTGACCCGCGTTAAACTTCTTGGCGGGGGGGTGCGATCCCTTGGTGAAAAGTCCGCCGCCCGCCGCCAGCCATTTCAGGTCGGTGCGGTTCGGGATGTTGTGTGAAATCCAGTTGATAGTGACGATAACCAGCCCGATCATGAAGGCCCAGGCAAGGTTGTTGTGAAGCCACTTGCATCCCTGTGCGATCGTCGCAAAGCCTTCCTTGCCGAAAATCGGTATCAGGAAATCGCGACCATAAAGTGTCAGCAGCCCGGTTATCCCGAGGATCAGAAACGAGCCTGCAAAAAGCCAGTGGCCAAAGCGTTCGAACCCATTGAACCGCAGGACGGTACGGCCCGTTTTCTCTCCGTCGATGCGGATTTTTCCCCGGATCAGGAAGAACAGCAGAATGATCGCGGCCATGCCAGCAATGATATAGCTGCCATATTCGCGCAGAGGGCCGGTGCGAAAGTTCAGCCACCACATGCCGCCGTCCTGAATCAGGACACTGGCGGCAGGCCCTTTCGACGAAACCGTGACATCGGCCGACCCATAACGCAGCGCGCGATAGACGTCGCTGTCCGACGCAACGCCCCGCGTACCAAGCTGACCTAAAAGGCCCTCGGCATTGCCTTGGCCGGTATTTTCGGACCGGTACGCGTTGTCGACCTTTTCGCCACGCTGACGGGCAAGGATGTCTTCCAGCGTGGTTGCACCGCCTGTCGAAGCGCGCTCGGGCGCTTGCGCTTCGGAACTGTCCTGCGCCCAAGCGACCCCAGTCAGGAATATCGAAACAAGCAGGAAGTGGATCAGGCGCATATGGAAACCCTCCTGTGGGTTGGTGGCTTAACGGTCGAACCCGCCGATTTGTTGGTGAAAGACTGCGCCGACCGGGGACAAGGCCGCACGCAGGTCATCTTTCGCGGGTCCGTAGACATCAAGCTGAACAGGTGTCAGCAGCGACATGAAACGCTGGGCAAAGTTGGCACCGAAATTCTGCATATGGATCAGGGCATCCTCGGAACTGGCGTAACGCTCGTAGATGTGGATCGCATTGCCGTTCTGGTGCCATTCATAGCTTTTGGCGCCGGTTTCCTGCAGGGTGGCCGTCACCATTTCAGCCATCAGCGCCTCGAATTCGGATTGTTTTTCGGGGCTCAGGTCCAGCTTCAGCAGCCAGTAAATATCTTCGGTCATTTCAACTCCGTCGCGATCAAATTGTACGGCCGACCCGAACAGGGCATGCCACGCAAACCAGTGCGACAGCCCCCGACGTGACGCGGGGACTGTCGTTTCGTTTGAAGACCTTAGCCGTCTTTCTGGTCGTAGGCAGTGCCCCAACCCCACGCGCCCGAGCCAAACCCGCGCGCAACAACGCGCTCGCGGTAGATGGCCGAGACCACGTCGCCGTCACCGGCAAGCAGGGCCTTGGTGGAACACATCTCGGCGCAGATGGGCAGTTTGCCCTCGGCGATCCGGTTGCGACCATATTTGGCGAACTCTGCGGTCGAGTGCGTTTCTTCGGGACCACCGGCACAGAAGGTGCATTTGTCCATCTTGCCGCGCGATCCGAAGTTGCCCGCCTGCGGATATTGCGGCGCGCCGAAGGGGCACGCGTAGAAGCAATAGCCGCAGCCAATGCACAGGTCTTTGGAGTGCAGGACGACCCCTTCTTCGTTCTGATAGAAGCAGTCGACCGGGCACACCGCCATGCAAGGCGCATCCGAACAATGCATACAGGCCACCGAGATCGAGCGTTCGCCCGGGTTACCATCATTGATCGTTACCACCCTGCGGCGGTTGATACCCCATGGCACTTCGTGCTCGTTCTTACACGCGGTTACGCAGGCGTTGCACTCGATGCAGCGTTCAGCGTCGCAGAGAAACTTTGCTCTAGCCATTATCGTCCTCCTTACGCTGCCCAGATTTTGCAGAGAGTACACTTGGACTCCTGCATCTGGGTCACTGAATCATAGCCATAGGTCTGGGCGGTGTTGGAACTTTCACCCAAGACATAGGGGTCTGCACCTGCGGGGTATTTCGACCGCAGATCGTCGCCCTGGAAATGGCCGCCAAAGTGGAATGGCATGAAGGCGACACCGGCACCGACCCTGTTGGTCAGCATCGCCATCACCTTGACCTTGCCACCCTCAGGACCTTCGACCCAGACCTGCGATCCGTCGCGAATACCAAGGTTGTTGGCGTCGCGTGGGTTGATCTCGACGAACATGTCCTGCTGAAGCTCGGCCAGCCACGGGTTCGACCGCGATTCATCGCCACCGCCTTCATATTCGACCAGACGACCAGACGTGAGGATTATCGGGTAATCCTTTGAAAAGTCGTTCTTTTGGATCGAAGCATAAAGGGTGGGCAGGCGATAGGCCTGTCGGTCCTCGTAGGTTGGATAGTCCTCCACCAGATCGCGCCGGTTGGTATAGAGCGGCTCGCGATGCAGTGGGATCGGATCCGGGAAGGTCCAGACGACCGCGCGGGCTTTGGCGTTCCCGAAGGGCGCACAACCATGCTTGATCGCAACCCGCTGGATACCGCCCGAAAGGTCGGTCTTCCAGTTGGTTTCCGGACCCGCGACAGCGTCGATAGCCGCGCGTTCCTCAGCCGTAAGGTCGCCATCCCAACCAAGGTCCATCAGCATCTGCATCGTAAATTCGGGATACCCATCCTGAATTTCCGACCCAACGCTATAGACCCCTTCGGCCAGCAGGTTGTCACCATCACGCTCCACACCAAAACGGGCGCGGAAGGTCAGGCCGCCTTCGGCCACCGGTTTGGACATGTCATAGAGGTTTGGTGTCCCCGTATGACCCATTTCCGGTGTGCCCCAGCAGGGCCACGGCAGGCCGTAGTACTCGCCGTCGTTTGGTCCACCGATGGCTTGCAGCGTGGTTCTGTCGAACGTGTGCTGGTTGGCCATGTGGCTTTTCAGACGTTCCGGCGACTGACCGGTATAGCCGATGGTCCAGAGGCCCGAGTTGAACTCACGCGTGATGCTTTCAACATTCGGGGTTTCGGCATCTTCCATCTCGATATTGCGGAAGAAGCGGTCCGCCCAGCCGAACTTGTTGGCGAACTTGGCCATGATGACCTCGTCCGGCAAGCTTTCGAACAGCGGATCAACAACCTTGTCGCGCCACTGTAGCGAGCGGTTCGATGCCGTGGCCGAACCACGTGTTTCGAACTGCGTACAGGCGGGCAACAGGTAGACACCATCGGTGCGGTCATGCAGAACGGCCGAGACGGTGGGATACGGGTCGATCACGACCAGCATGTCCAGCTTCTCCATCGCCGTCTTCATTTCCGTCATTCGGGTCTGCGAGTTGGGCGCGTGGCCCCACAGAACCATGGCACGGACGTTGTTGTCCTGATCCATGTTGGCCGGGTCTTCCAGAACACCGTCGATCCAACGGGAAACAGGGATACCGCGCTCATTCATGAGCGGTTTGTCCTTGCCTTCCTTGTCCTTGATCGTGGCGAACTGACCCTTTAGCCAATCCAGATCTTCACCCCAGACGCGGCTCCAGTGACCCCATGCACCTGCGGACAGGCCATAGTAGCCGGGCAAGGTGTGGGACAGAACACCAAGGTCCGTCGCGCCCTGCACGTTGTCATGGCCGCGGAAGATGTTGGTGCCACCACCCGAGGTGCCCATGTTGCCCAGCGCAAGCTGAAGCACGCAGTAGGCGCGGGTGTTGTTGTTGCCGTTGGTGTGCTGAGTGCCGCCCATGCACCATACGACGGTGCCGGGACGGTTATTCACCATGGTCCGGGCGACGCGACGCAGTTGCGAGCCGGGCGTGCCGGTGACGCGCTCAACTTCGTCGGGGTTCCACTTGGCAACCTCTTCGCGGATCTGGTCCATACCCCAGACACGGGTGCGGATGAACTCTTTGTCTTCCCAACCGTTGTCGAAGATGTGCCACAGGATACCCCAGATCAGTGCGACGTCGGTACCGGGGCGGAAACGGACATATTCATCCGCATGGGCCGCGGTGCGCGTAAAGCGCGGGTCGCAGACGATCAGAGGGGCATTGTTCTGCTCTTTCGCACGCAGGATATGCAGCAGCGAGACGGGGTGCGCCTCGGCCGGGTTACCACCAATGATAAAGATGGCCCGGCTGTTGTGCATGTCGTTATACGAGTTGGTCATGGCGCCGTAGCCCCATGTGTTCGCAACGCCCGCAACAGTGGTCGAGTGGCAGATACGGGCCTGATGGTCCACGTTGTTCGTGCCCCAGTAGGCCGCGAACTTGCGGAACAGATAGGCCTGTTCGTTGTTATGTTTCGCGGATCCAAGCCAGTAAACACTGTCCGGTCCGGATTCTTCGCGGATGTTCATCATGCCGTCGCCGATCTCGTCGATCGCCTGTTCCCAGCTGATGCGTTTCCACTCTCCGCCTTCCTTTTTCATCGGGTATTTCAGGCGGCGCTCGCCATGGGCGTGCTCGCGGACCGAGGCGCCCTTGGCGCAGTGTGCACCCAGATTGAACGGGCTGTCCCAACCGGGTTCCTGCCCGATCCAGACGCCGTTCTGAACTTCGGCAACGACGGTACAACCGACCGAGCAGTGCGTGCAGACGGATTTGATATTTTCAACGGCTTGGTTTGCCGCTGTCTGGGCACTGGCTTGCGTCACGGTTCCACCCGTGGCGCTGATCGCGGCAAGGCCGCCGATCGTCAGGCCCGAGCCACGCAGGAATGCGCGGCGATCGACGGTTTTCTCGCCGACCTGGGACAGGATACTTGTCCGCTGGGGGCGTCTCGCAACCCCGTTGGTCTTTTTCCTAAGCATTTCTTTCCTCCCTTGCGCGCCGTGTCAGCCACGGCTGGCTTGGTACTTCGCAAACCGACGTCAGGGCCAATCGCAACCGTCAGTCGGGTGTGACCTCGTCCGGCTTAGAACCGGGCGCTGTCGAGATAGGCGCGTGTGTGCGCTGTATCCTGCATCCGGGTTTCGTCCGTCGGCAGCTCGGCTGCCTCGGCTTTCCCGGTCAGGCTGGCGGCGGCGACAGCAGCGGGCGCTGCGGTTCCGGCCAGTTTGAGGAAGTCGCGGCGCGTTGCGCCTTCTTCCTTGGTCTTGCTCATGGGTGTCTCCTTTCCCATTTGCAGTTTAACGCCCCGCAAGGGACGCTGGCGAATGACAACGCTTCACGCTGCCGACATTCGGAAAGCTTCGCGCTCAATCTCCATGAAGACCCGACCAGCAGTGCCGACCGAGGCATAGAGGACCGAGTTCTCGGCGCCTTCCAAATCCGAATAGAAATGTGTGGCCCAAGGGCCGATATGTTTGTTCCAGAACGCTTTCTGGTCATCCAATGAGGCGGGCGCGCCAAATCGACCGACGATCATGCCCGCCATCATCTCCATCAGCGAGGCGATGTTGTCTTCCGGTTCAAACACGTTCTGCGCGCGGGTTATGCCCCGCGCGGCCATGTCGTTGCGAAGCTGTGCCAAGGGTTTTTCGTTCAGAAACCCTGTCAGGTAGTAACTTGCATAAGGCAGCAATTCCCCGCGCCCCAACCCGATGAACAGCGCATTGAACTCACGCTCGGCCGCAGCCGGTTTCGTTACCTTGGCAACACGCGACATAGCCTGAACTGCCTGTCCCAGATCAGTGTCGTCACCGGTCAGGCCGGTCACTTGATCGAGTAGCAACTGGTCCGGCGGTGCCGCCAGAAGCAGTCCGAGAAAGTTGTAGAAATCCGCGCGCAGACGATCTTCGGTCGAGATATCCATCTGTTGCGCTTCGCTTGCGGTCATTAGGTCATCCTTCAAATTCAAATTTCATGCGGCGCGGGGCAGGGGGCATTTCAGCCTCTTCCACCTCTTCGGGTTCTGCCTCGGTCGTCATAAGAACGGGTTCCGGGGCAGGCGCGTCGATCTCTTCGGGTTCGGGCTGCGTGTCTGCAATCTCAACATCGGGCGCATCTTTTTCGGCCTCAGCCGCCAGCGCCTCGACATGAGCCAGCATGCCCTTACCGACCTGATAGGCGGTCTGGATGTTTTCGATCACACAAGCGGCGTCGGTATAATCTTCGCCATAATCGACAAGCCCGTCGACATTGGCCAGCACCGGGTTCAGCCGCCACAAACGACGCAGCGCGCGGCGGCGCAGGCGGTCCGGCACGGCCTTGGCCATGAAGCCCGAGACGTCATCGCCAGCTTGCAACTGATCGGGATCGGGCAGGTTGAACTCGGCCAGAATTTCGGCGTCTGTCTTTTCTTCCAGCTCTGCTTTCTGAGCAGCGATGGCCTGTTCCTCGACAGCCAGCACCTCGGCATCGGCTTCGGCCTGTACAGCAGCCTTGCGACGGGACCAGAAATCGCGCGCTTCGGTCATTGCACGATCCTCCGAGGTGCGCGGTAGACGTCTGACGCTTGCCGGATACGCGCGTCGCCTTTGCCATCCTCGACCAGATCGGTGCGCTTTTTGTCCCGGCGGCGTTTTACGAAAACCTCGTCACGGTGATGTTCCAGAGCGAAATCCCGAACCCAGGCAATCAAGCCTTCGGTCATCGGGATCTTTTCGACAATCTCTTCTCCGGTATCGGCATAGTCCTGCCCCTCGAACGGGGATGCGGTGACCAGAACCGCGTCCATCGGGCGCTGGCCATCCAAGGCGTCACGCAAAACCAAATAGATCGACGGTTGGCCGTCCGACAGGTTCACCATGTAAGCTTCGGTTTCGTCCGCCCAAAGGGTCAGCGGCAGGGTGGCAGCGTGATATTCAATTGCCTCACCCTCGCGTCGCATTTCAAGCCAATCGGCTGGCCCCGCACCGGGCAGAACGGCGACGGCGCGCCAGTTCCACTTGGCCCAGCGTGTTACACCGGGTGTTTTGCGCACGACGACGCCAATCGGCATTTCGATCTGGTTAGCGGCCTTCGCCACGTAATCCTCCCCGGAAGGCTCTCCCCTACCTTCCCCTGCGTCCACTATGGTACACAAAACAGCTCTGTGCCAAGCCCGATGCCTACGACCTTAGTCGTATGCCGCGATAGCGAGTTCGTGAGGAGCCCACGGGACGCCTTGGTTTTATGGCCAATATGGTATCTCTGATCTGCTCCCACTGGTTATGGGGGTGGGGTTTACATTGCCACTTTGGGAATACAGCCTACTGTGCTGATGAAAGGCGCGACGTCCGGGGAGGGGATATGAGCACCAAGATACTTCTTTGCGACTGCGCGGGGTCTCAATCCATTGACGCCGAAAAAATAACGTCGGCCTGTGATTTCGCGTGTTCAAAGGTTCACACGGCGCTGTGCACCCAAGAGATCGAAGCGGCGGCTGCGCTGATGCAGGAAGGCGACACGATTGTCGCCTGCGGGCAAGAACAGGATGTGTTTCGGGCGCTGGCGGAAGAGCTGGAACTGGATGCGCCGGGGTTCGTCGATCTGCGGGATCGCGCGGGCTGGTCCGAGCAGGGGAAAGATGCAGCACCCAAGATGGCAGCCTTGGCTGCCGAGGCTCTGCTGCCTCAGCCTATAACGCCAAGTGTAGATGTGTTCAGCGAAGGCACTTGTTTTGTCATTGGGCCCGGCGCAGTCGCCTTTGATGTGGCCGAGCGGCTGGCGACCACGCTGGCCGTAACGGTATTGGTAACAGACGACGCCGAACCAATGTCGCGCGCCTACGACGTTGTGCGGGGGCGCATCAAATCGCTGAACGGAGCGTTGGGCGGGTTCACCCTGTCGATGGACGCTTTGCAGCAACTTGAACCCGGTGGGCGAGGTGCCTTTGCGTGGAGCGCGCCGCGCGACAAGGCCAAATCGTCCTGCGACATCGTGTTGGACCTCACGGGCGGCACGCCCTTTGTGCAGGCCCCTGCCAAACGGGAAGGGTATCTGAGCGCTGACCCCAAGGATTCTGTCGCCGTCGAACGGATGATGTTCGACGCCGCGCAACTGGTGGGTACGTTTGAGAAACCTCTTTATGTTCGGTTAGAGGAAAGCCTTTGCGCCCATTCACGGGCCGAGCAGGTGGGATGCACGAATTGTCTGGATATCTGCCCGACCGGAGCAATCGCTCCGGCAGGTGAGCATGTTGCAATTGACCCGATGATTTGTGCGGGGTGCGGGGCGTGCGCGGCCCTCTGCCCATCGACGGCAATCACGTATGAAGACCCGCCTGTATCGGCCCTGCTGTCGCGGATGCATATCCTCGCGCGGACCTATCGCCGGGCCGGAGGGCAGGCCCCGCGGCTGTTGGTCCACGATGCACATGGGGCGGAAATGATCCGGTTGGCTGCGCGTTTCGGCAGGGGGCTACCGTCGGATGTGATTCCGATAGAGTTGACTGCGATTTCCGGTTTTGGTCATGCCGAAATGCTGGCAGCGCTGGCGCATGGATTTGCGCGGGTCGATGTCGTGCTTGCGCCGACCACAGAACGGGACGCTTTGGGTCGTGAGCTTGAACTGGCGCAGGCGATTGCCGGAACGGACGCGCTTGGTTTGATCGACGAGACCGACCCGGATGCGCTGTCGGATGTGCTGTATGAACAAAAAACCCCGGTTCCGCTGGCTGATCCGGTTCTGCCGCTTGGCAACCGACGGCAGATCGCGCGATTGGCGGCTCAGGCCCTTAATCCAGAAGCCGACGCGCCATTGCAACTGCCCGATGGCGCGCCGTATGGGGCTGTCGCGGTCAATACCGACGCCTGTACCTTGTGCCTGAGTTGCGTTTCGCTGTGCCCGTCCGGGGCATTGATCGACAACCCGGACAAACCACAGTTGAACTTTCAGCAGGACGCTTGCCTGCAATGCGGGATGTGCAAAACGATCTGCCCCGAGAACGCGATAGCGCTCGTTCCGCAACTGGACCTCAGCGATGCGGCCCTGTCCCAGCAGGTGTTGAATGAGGAAGAACCCTTCGCCTGCGTGGAATGCGGTGCATTGTTCGGCGTCAAATCGACGGTCGAGCGGATCATGGAGAAACTGTCGGGCGCGCACCCGATGTTTGCGACCTCGGACAAGGCCCGCATGATCCAGATGTGCGACAACTGCCGCGTGAACGCGCAGTTTCAGCAGACGGACAATCCGTTCCAGTCTAATCCGAAGCCAAAGGTCGTCACCACCGAAGACTATTTTTCAAAAAGAAAGGATCACTGAAGCTGCAACGGCGCGCCAAGATCGGCGGCTTTTATGACGGATACGAAAGCCAAAATCGCCTCCAGCTCGTCCAGGGTCATCTCGACCGGATGGATGGGGGACGGGCGTTCCGGGTCAAACGGAGCAGTCAGCCCTTCGATTTGCGTGAAGGCCGGATGGGGGTTGAGGGCAAAAAACGCCTCGAAGCGTTCCGACCAGTCGGGCATCGCGCGCAGCACCGCAAAAGACGGGGTAGAGCCCAGACCGTTCATTCTGTTTTTGGGGCCGATCACGTGGCACCGTCCGCAATGCGTCATCGACAGTTCCTCGCCCAGTGCTGCATTGCCGTCGATCACGGCTTCCTGCCGGACGGCGGCGACCTCGAAGCTGGCAGAGAACGGCGGACCGCTTTCAGGGCTGAACCCCTCGACAGTGCGTTTACCGATATCCGACAGCAGCCAGTCGCGGAACCGTTCGTGCTTGGCGTTGTCCTGGATGCGCAAATGGTAAATTACGCCGTTCCGGGCAAAGACGGGATCACCTGGCGGGGCCGTTTCCAGCACAAGAACGCCCGTATCATCCGCAATAACGCGTATCCCGGTCTTGAGAGAGAAGCGCGGAAGGATATGTTGCAACAGACCGGAGTCTGTCACCTCGGCTGGGGCGGCAAGCCCCAACGCCTCTTGCGACCAAGAGGGGGTAGCGGAGAGCGTCAGGCTCAGGCACAAAAGGACACGGCGCATGGCAGCAGCCTAAGGGCACCGCCCCGGATGCGTCAAATAAACAGAAAGAGACAAAGACACATGGTAGGTCAACTAAGTGGGTTTCCGGCATGAGCGTGCGTGACGCGGTTCTGGCGAACCTGAAGAAGATCACGGATCCTGTTTCCGGGCAGGATATCGTCAGCGCGGGTGTCGTGCGCGCCCTGAATGTCGAAGGCGATACCGTGAGGTTCGTTCTGGAAATCGACCCGAAACAGGCCGAGCGGATGGAGCCGGTTCGCGCTGCTGCGGAACAGGCTGCGCAGATGGTGGACGGGGTTACCAAGGTGTCGGCGCTGATGACGGCGCATTCAGACAAGGCTCCGCCCGATCTTAAGCCCAAGCCTAAGCCGTCGCAAACCGGCCCGCAGGCTGTGGCAGGTGTTGACCGGATCATTGCCGTGGCGTCAGGCAAAGGGGGCGTGGGTAAATCTACTGTTTCCGCCAACTTAGCCTGCGCACTTGCAGCAGAAGGGCGACGCGTGGGCTTGTTGGATGCCGATGTCTATGGCCCGTCGCAGCCCCGGATGCTGGGCGTCTCTGGTCGTCCTGCCAGCCCGGATGGAAAAACGATCCTGCCGCTGCGCAATCACGGCGTCACCATGATGTCGATGGGATTGATGACAAACGAAGGTCAAGCGGTTGTCTGGCGTGGGCCGATGCTGATGGGCGCGTTGCAGCAGATGATGAACCAGGTGCAGTGGGGTGTGCTCGACGTGCTGATCGTCGACTTGCCGCCCGGTACTGGCGATGTCCAGCTAACGCTGAGTCAGAAGTTCAAGGTGGATGGCGCGATCGTCGTGTCGACTCCGCAGGACGTAGCCCTGATCGACGCCCGAAAGGGGATCGACATGTTCAATCAACTCAAGACGCCGATCGTCGGGATGATCGAAAATATGTCCACTCATATCTGCTCAAACTGCGGGCATGAGGAACACGTGTTCGGTCACGGCGGTGTTGCCTCCGAAGCCGAGTCGCTGGGTGTTCCGTTGCTGGGGGAAATTCCCTTGCATCTGGATATTCGGGTCGCGGCGGATGGCGGTGCCCCCATCGTGGTCAGTAAACCCAACAGCCCTCAGGCCGAGGCATTCCGCAAGATTGCCCGTGACCTGATTGCCAAGGGCAACGCATGAGCGAACCGGTCTTTCCCCCATTGCTGACGGGTCATCCGGTTCAGGGCGGGGAAGACCCGTTCCAGCGTGCTCAGGCCATGGCTGCATTGGGATGTGATGCAGGAACCGTGCTTTACAATATTCAGGCGGACCGCCTGCGTGTTGCCATTGTCTTTGCCCCCGAAGTTCCCTTGCAGGATGCAATGGCAATGGTGCCGCTTTGTTCGGTTGGGTTCCAGAATGCGCTGGGGGCCTTGGCCCCGCCCGAGGTTGCGGTGCATTTGGATTGGGACGGACCGATCTGCGTGAACGGTGCCAAATGCGGCACCTTTCACGTCGCGGCATCAACTCATGCGCCGGATGAAGAGCCGGATTGGTTGATCGTGGGGTGGGAACTGGCCTTGCTGCAAACCAGTGACGCGCCCGGTGAAAACCCAGATATCACAGCGCTTTATGACGAAGGGTGCGCCGAGGTTTCGGCGACTCAGTTGGTCGAAAGCTGGTCGCGCCACACGCTGACATGGCTCAACCGCTGGCAGGAGGACGGCAACGCCTCGCTCCACGCGGAATGGATGGGCCTGTTGCGTGGGGTTGGCGAGCCCTATGGCGATAAGGGCGTGTTTCTGGGAACGGATGAGAGGTTCGGTATGCTGATCCGCGACGGGGCAGACACGCGCCTTGTGCCGCTGACGGAGTTATTGGAGAACGGACGATGAAACTGGCCCGAGCTATCCATTTCGATGAAAGCGACTTGAACGTGTTCCATTCTCCGGCCCGAACGGGTGAGTGGTGTATTTCCGGCGGGTTCGAGTTCTCGAACTGGGGCGAAGGCGATCTGGAGGGCAAAGCGCGGCAGGCCTTTGCAAACGGGTGGTTGGGTCTGGAAACCTTTGGTCGCGTGACCTTTGTTGCGGTAACGCAGATTGAACAGGCCGAGATTGACCAGATCACCCGGAACCTTGCTGAACACTTCGTCCAACTCTACGGAGCGCCGTCCGTCGATGCGGCGTTGGAGGTTGCGCAGTCCGAAATCGCGCATATGACCGAATTGTGTGAAGAACACGCGCCAAATACATTGCTGACGGTGGCGCGTGAGTTGTCGGACACGGGCGTTCATGAGGCGTATCGGTTAATCACACCGCAAGAAACGCAGCTTGAGGCATTGGCCGTTCACGGCTCGCTTGACGACTGACGTCTAAAGCAGGTCGGCAAAGCCGCCAAATTGACCGCGCTTGAAGATCAGGCCCTTGCCGGTGCGATACATGACTTTTTCGACCTGACCCACAAGGATCAGATGATCGCCCGCCTCGTGACAGGCGTGCAGGTGACAGTCGAAACGCGCCAGGCACTTCGCCAGTTGCGGACGGCCGGTGTGGTCAGATACCCAATCCGCGTGCGAGAAATCCTCGCCGTTCCGCGCAAATTTCAGGGCCTGTTCCTGTTGTTCCTCGGCCATTACGTGGATGGAATAGTGCTGACAATCTTTGAACGCATCGTATCGGTTCGAGTCCTTGGCCAGACACCACAACACGAGCGGCGGATCCAAAGACACGGACGAGAATGAATTCACGGTGATCGCGCGCGGCCCCTGCGCGGTATTGGTGGTGACAACGGTTACACCTGTGCCAAAGCACCCCAAGGCTTCGCGAAACGCGATGCTTTGATCTGTGGTTGGTGTAAAAGTGTTTTCCGTCATCTTGCGCTCAATCCGTGGCCGCGCATCAGGTGCCACGGCATGCAGGGATTGTCCACGAAAAGCTGAGTCTGCGGCGTATTTTTCCCGCTCAGTTCAGGTCTTCCAGCAGGCGACCGTGTTGCCGCGTCGCCTCGACGACTGCCCCGAACGTGTTCATCCCGCGTGCCTGTAGCATCGGCAGCATTTTGACGAGGGCCTCAGCCGTTGCTACTGCATCACCCAAGGCCGTATGGCGCAGCTCGACCGGGATGGTGATGTCGAGCCTGTCGCACAAAGCGTCCAGCGTGTGTTTGTCGCTGGCTCCGAACAGGACGGCTGACAAAAGAACCGTGTCCAGAATCGGGTGGTTCCAATCCACATCCATCCGTTTCGCGTGTCGCCGCAGGAACGCCATGTCGAACGGCGCATTATGGGCGACGATGACCGCATCGCGCGCGAATTGATGAAACACGCGCCCGGCTTCCGCAATGTCCGGTGCCCCTTGGACCATTCGGTCACTAACCTTGTGCACCTTGGTCGAGGCCGGAGGGATGGGGATGCCGGGGTTCACCAGCATATCGAGGTTTTCGCCCAACACGATGCGCCCATTCACGACCCGGACTGCTCCGATCTGAACAATCTCATCCTTATGCGGCAAGAGCCCGGTGGTTTCTGTGTCGAACACAACAAAACACAGGTCCCTCAACGCCTTGGAGTCAAACGCAGCGTCGGCGGCAGAGTTCAAGAGGTCGAAATCATAAACCAGCGGTCGGGCTGCTTCGGGGGAAATGTTGGCCGCGCTGTCTTCGAGGATGAGCATATATCCCGGCGCGTCGCCTAATGGTTTCATCCGGGCAGAAAATGTTTGCGCCCCGTCAATGCTCGTCAGCTCGCAGACGACTTCCCGCCCCGTTTTGGTCAGTGCAGCATAGGCGTCTTCCAGTGGGCGCGGCTTCAGGTATTCAAACAGCGATGCATTCAGGCGCGGGTGGGCAATTTGCGCCAGAACCTGCGCGGCCTGACCGTCATACAAAACGATCTTATGCGTTGGGCTGGCCAAAACCATGGCGACCGGGATTTCGGTCAGAAGGGCGGTCAGCCTTTGCTTTTCGGCAGCCAGATGTGCGGTTTCGGCGGCAACGGCTTCGGCGACACCCATGGTCTTTTCCGACAACTGGCCTGCCAACCCAGCGGCAGCAGGGGCCAGGTCCCCCAGGTATCTTGCGGTCTGAACGTCCATATCGGTGCTGACCCCCGCGTGCGCCCGGGCGCGCAGCTCGGCCGAAAGACGCTCGATCGGTTTTGCGACGTTGTCGTCGAACAAAAGCCAGACGGCGACGATCATTGCGACGAAGCCGAACGCCATGAGGATTTCCGCAAAAATGAACGCATTGATAAGTTCTGGGTCCGCGACGCGTCGATAACTGATCCAGAGCGCGGTCGAACTGACCGCCAGACCACCAATAGCCAGCAGGCAGAAGAACAGGAAAATGCGAAGGCGCAGGCTTAGCCGAGTCAGCATGTTACACTCCGCAGGTGGCCTCGATGATCGGATCGTTGGTCTCGCCCTTGATCCAGTCGGCGTTCAGCAACTGACCGTCCGTGCCAAACTCGGCCCCGTCTGCCAGATTTGCCCGCAGGTTCTGTGCACAATCGACCGCAACGGGCAGTTTCGAAACCGGGGACCAGCGGCCAAAGAAATAGATATCGACCAGCCGTTGATCCGGCACTTGGTCGTTGCTGCGCACCGAAGCGGTGTCGATTGCCGCAAAGCGTTCCACAAACGGCACCGCATACGTCCAGGGGCGATAGAAGGCGCGGCTTTCAACCTCTTGGATGACTTCCATGCCTTCGGGCAGCGTGTCAGAGGTGCGGTCGTACCACGAATATTCGCTGCTGATTGTCGCTGCGATCATGCCCAGCCCGGCGGCGACAGGGGCCATCCATTTGGGCAGGCGCCCCCTGAGCAGTTTGTTCACCAGCATCACAACGCCTGCAAAGGCGATGCCTGCAAAGATGGTGGCGATCAGTTCGAGGAACATTCACTCTCTCCCAATTCCGGCCGGTTCAGCCGAGCATTCCTTTTCCGTGGCCTACCGCGGATTGCATCGTTTTTACCACAACGAAGGCATCGCGCAGATGACTTCGCTCAAAGTCCGACAGGTCAGACGGGGGCAGGAAATTGTCCGGTGCCATGTCTTCTTTCACAAGCCGAACCTGATGCTCCAACCGGGTTTCAGCGATCAGGTCATACGCGTCCAGCAAGTCCCGCGCGCCAGAGTCGCTGAGGATACCCGCACTGGCTGCGGCCTTGAGCCGGGCGCGGGTGTTGGCCTCGGGCAATTCCCCTTGCAGGCTGTATATGCGAGCCAGATCGACAACGGGGACAACGCCGTTGTGTTTTAAATCCAATGTGTTGCGGTGCTCTCCTGATCTGATCGCCGCGAAGCCCCGCAGCAGTCCCAAAGGTGGTGTGTGTTTGAGCGAGTTCGAGATCATATGCGCCACAAAGATCGAATTTGCCCTTGCCGCAGCCAGCGTATCGGCTTGCAAGTCGTCGAACAGGTGGTAGGCACCACCGATCGGGCGCAGGTCGAACATGACCGAGGCCAGCATCTGCGCTTCGGGATCGGGTTTGGCAATCCAACCTTTGAAATAATCGCGCCAGATGCGCACCGGCTGACACCAGCGCGGGTTCGTCGCCATCATGTCGCCGGGGCAATAGAAATACCCACACGTGTCCAGCCCATCCGAGACGAATTTGGCCAGAGCCGCGAAATAGGCCATGTCGTCATCCGTGACGCTGTCATCCAGCATCAGGCAGTTGTCCTGATCCGACACGCCGGTCTGTTCCTGCCGTCCCTGCGATCCACAAGCCAGCCAGAGGTAAGGGACGGGCGGCGCGCCGAGTTCTGCCTCGGCAAGCGTCAACAATCTGCGCGTTGCTGTATCCGCAACGTCCGTGATCAGACGTGTCACGATCTCGTGCCGGTTCCCGGCGGCGACAAGTTGCACCAATAACTGCGGGATTTCCGCTGTCACGGCCGCCATCTGTTGCGCCGTCTGCGCCGAAGCGATCCGGCGGACAAGCTCGGCGGAATTGACCGCCTGATAGTGGGTCAGGTCGGTCTGCGTGACGATACCGACAAGACGTCCGCCTTCCGAGATCGGGATGTGCCCAATTCCGCGTTCCATCATGATATGCAGAACGTCGGACCCGATATCCGAGGGGGAGAGGGTGATCGGATCAGCGGTCATAATAGCCGATACAGGTGTGTCGTTCGGCAAGCCATTGGCCACGAACTTGCCCGAGATGTCGCGCAACGTCGCAATCCCAAGCAGCGCTTCGCCTTGGGTCACGCAAAGCGATGAAATGTGTTTGTCGCGCATTATTTGCGCCGCTTCGCGAACCGTTGTCGCAGGCGAACAGGTGGCCGGGTTATGCGCCATCAAAACGTCGATGGAGCTTGTCGCCAAACTCTGAGGACCGGACCGGGTGTCGCGGGTTCGGTTGAAGAATTTAGAAACGACCGGATGCCCGCCGATCAGATCACGCACCAGATCGGGGGGCAAAACCAGCAGCACCGACGGAGTATGCGCCTTGGCCTTGGTTGCGGCCTTTCCGTCCTTCAGCAGGCCCCGTTCACCAAAGGAATTGCGCAGTCCAAGATGAGACACGACCGCGTCATTCTCATCTTTGATCTCAACCTGTCCTTCATAAATCACGAAGACGCCGGGCAGCGTATGGCCCAGCTCGTAAACCGGGAAATCCTCTTCAACTTCCCAGACTTCGATCTGTTTTGCCACCGTGTCCAGGACATCGGCAGGCAAGGCATCATAGGGGTGTACGGATTTCAGAAACCGGGTGATCTCGTCATGGGACAGGGGCATGGAATACTCCTCGGTTTCGGGGTGAAAAATCCCGCCCGGTGGTGTGCCGGGCGGGAGTAGTCAGTCGAAAGGCGCGGCCTTTGGCAAGTACGCTTTGGGCCGCATCACGCTCATTTATTCTGAGCTGCACCCGCGCCACGGGGAATGCGGACGCTTTCGACCAGATCCTTGATCTCCTGCGGGGTTTCCTTGGTCGCACCAGCCACCACATAAGCGACGGCAAAATTGACCATGGCACCGATTGCGCCGAACGAGGTCGACTTGATCGGACCCAGCAGCGGATCAGCATCGGTGAACGAGTTGGTGCCCGGAATGAACAGCCAGCCCTTATGCAGGAAGATGTAGATCAGCGTGACGGTCAGACCGGCCAGCATACCCGCGACCGCGCCGGTGTTGTTGATGCGGGTCGAGAAGATGCCCATCATCAGCGCCGGGAAGATCGAGGCCGCCGCCAGACCGAAGGCCAGCGCCACCGTCTGCGCCGCAAATCCCGGAGGATTCAGACCCAGATAGGTTGCCACGACGATGGCCACAGCCATCGCGACACGGGCCGACATCAGCTCGCCTTTTTCCGAGATATTCGGATTGATCGCACCTTTAATCAGGTCGTGGGACACAGCCGACGAGATCGCCAGCAGCAGACCCGCAGCGGTCGACAGAGCAGCCGCAAGACCACCGGCTGCGACCAGACCGATCACCCAACCCGGCAGGTTGGCAATCTCGGGGTTGGCCAGAACCAGGATGTCACGGTTGAACTTGGTCAGCTCGTTGCCAACCCAGCCTTTTTCTTCCGCGATGACCTGCATGGCTTCGGACTTGTCGTTGTAGTACTGGATCTTGCCGTCGCCATTCTTGTCTTCCCAGTCCAGCAGACCGGTTTTCTGCCATGTCTGCATCCAGTCATAGCGGGCGTCGTTGTCGATCTGTTCAACCGTCACAGCGCCACCGTCGATGCCACCATTGGGCCACATCATGTCGGTGATGTTCAGGCGAGCCATTGCGCCAACCGCAGGGGCGGTCAGGTACAGCAGCGCGATGAAGACCAGCGTCCAGCCAGCCGACCAGCGGGCGTCTGACACTTTGGGCACGGTGAAAAAGCGCATGATGACGTGCGGCAGACCCGCAGTACCGATCATCAGCGACAGCGTGAACAGCACCATGTTCAGCGTGTTCGAGTGGTGGGCCGTGTATTCGTTAAAGCCCAGCTCGGTCACGATGGCGTCCAGCTTGGTCAGCAGGGGTTCACCACTGGCGGTGTCACCAAACAGACCTAGTGCCGGAACAGGTGTGCCGGTCAGCTGCAACGAGATGAAGATGGCCGGGATCGTGTAGGCTGTGATCAGCACGCAGTACTGAGCAACCTGAGTGTAGGTCACACCCTTCATCCCGCCGAATACGGCGTAGGCAAACACGACACAGGCACCGATCAGCAGACCGGATGTGTTCGATACCTCAAGGAAACGACCAAAAGCCACGCCCACGCCGGTCATCTGGCCAATCACGTAGGTCACCGAGGCAACGATCAGACAGATCACCGCAACAACACGTGCGGTCTGGCTGTAGAAACGGTCGCCGATGAATTCCGAAACGGTG
This sequence comes from Ruegeria sp. CJ2, assembly GCF_056536745.1. Classification (NCBI taxonomy): domain Bacteria; kingdom Pseudomonadati; phylum Pseudomonadota; class Alphaproteobacteria; order Rhodobacterales; family Roseobacteraceae; genus Ruegeria; species Ruegeria sp. CJ2. Next base: position 134,387 of record NZ_JBQFQF010000002.1, on the reverse strand, counting down.
TATTTGCCGAACTTGCGCAGGTAGGGCGCAAGCAGCAGCGCCAGCAGCACGTAGCCACCGGTCCAACCCATCAGGAAGGTCGAGTTGTCATAGCCGGTAAAGGCAATCAGGCCCGCCATCGAGATGAACGAGGCCGCCGACATCCAGTCCGCCGCTGTCGCCATACCGTTGGTGACCGGGTGAACGCCGCGACCGGCGGCGTAGAATTCCGACGTAGACCCCGCACGGGCCCAGATCGCGATGCCGATGTAGAGCGCGAAGGATGCGCCGACAAACAGCAGGTTGATGGTAAACTGGTCCATGGGGCTTACTCCTCATCCACGCCGAATTCGGCGTCCAGCTTGTTCATGCGCCAGGCGTAGTTGAAGATCAGCACCAGAAAGACCAGGATCGAACCCTGCTGGGCGAACCAAAAGCCCAGATCGGTGCCGCCCACGGAAATACCCGACAGCAGCGGACGCAGCAAAATGCCGAATCCAAAAGACACCAGCGCCCAGATCACGAGGCTGATGTAGATGAGACGCAGATTGGCCTGCCAATAGCCCTTGTCGGCCTCGGCAGTCTGCGCGGAGTTTGTTGATTGATCCGCCATCGCGGGGTCCTCCTTCGCTTCCTCCTGTTGCGACCCTTTGCCCAATCCTCCAGCGCTTGGGGCCGCTTTTCGAAACGCCCAAGGCCGGTTGGCATCAGGCAAAACCTCTCCGGTCCGCCAAGGCGGGTCCGATGAAGTATTCGTTTAGGAATTCAGCCCTTGTTCAGGGCGGGCTGTATTCCCTTAGGTCATCGCGGTGCTGACAACTTTCTCAAGCTGGCTGGCGATGTCGTCGATATTGCCCATGGCGTTCAGACCTTTCAGAACGCCGTGGTCTTGGTAATAGGTGATCAGAGGCGCCGTTTGCGCGTGATAGGCCGCAAGACGCGAGGCGACGGTTTCGGCATTGTCATCCGCGCGACGCTTGAACTCGGAACTACCGCACTTGTCGCATTTCCCGTCGGTGGCAGGGATTTTGAACGTGTCGTGGTACCCCTCGCCACACATAGCGCAGGTGTACCGGCCCGAGATGCGCGTGACCATTTCCGCATCCTCAACCTCAAGGCTGATCGCGGCGTTGATCTTCTGGCTGGTCTCGGACAGCAGCGTATCCAGTGCCTGCGCCTGAACCGTGGTGCGCGGAAAGCCGTCGAGAATGACACCCTTGGCGCAATCCGGTTCGGCCAGACGGTCGCGCAGGATGGCGATGACGATGTCGTCACTGACCAGATCACCGGCTTCCATGACGGCTTTGGCGGCATTGCCTGCCTCTGTCCCCGCAGCGACCGCTGCGCGCAGCAGGTCACCGGTGCTGAGTTGAACCAGACCGAACTTGTCCTCCAGCATCCGGGCCTGCGTTCCCTTCCCGGCACCCGGAGGGCCGAGAAGGATCAGAACTGCGGGTGTGGTGATCGTGGCAGCGTCCATCACATCCTCACTTGTTCGCGCGGTTTTCGATCAGGTCTTCGACCACCGACGGATCAGCCAGCGTCGACGTGTCACCCAGCGAGCCAAAGTCATTCTCGGCGATCTTGCGCAGGATACGGCGCATGATCTTGCCCGAACGGGTCTTCGGCAACCCTGGCGCCCACTGGATCACGTCCGGCGAGGCAATCGGTCCGATCTCGGTCCGCACCCAAGTGCGCAACTCTTTCAGCAGATCATCCGAAGGTTCGCGATCATTCATCAGGGTGACATAGCAATAGATGCCCTGACCCTTGATGTCGTGCGGGTAGCCAACCACTGCGGCCTCTGCCACGGCAGCATGAGCCACAAGCGCGCTTTCAACCTCGGCCGTACCCATCCGGTGACCCGAAACGTTGATCACGTCATCGACGCGGCCGGTGATCCAGTAATCGCCGCCCTCATCGCGGCGGCAGCCGTCGCCGGTGAAGTAATAGCCTTTGTAATCCGAGAAATAGGTCTTCTCGAACCGTTCATGATCGCCCCAGACGGTGCGCATCTGACCGGGCCAGCTATCCTTGATGCAAAGAACACCTTCGACCCCGTTTCCGCTGATCTCGACGCCCGATTGCGGGTCCAAGACCACCGGCTGAACGCCAAAGAAGGGTTTCATGGCCGATCCAGGCTTGGTTGCATGTGCGCCGGGCAGGGGGGTCATCATGTGGCCGCCGGTTTCGGTTTGCCACCAAGTGTCAACGATGGGGCATCTGCCCTTGCCGACAACCTCGTTGTACCAGTTCCACGCCTCGGGGTTGATGGGCTCGCCCACCGTGCCCAGCAGACGCAGATCGCTAAGGTCGTGCTTTTCAACAAACTCGTTGCCTTGTCCCATCAGCGCACGGATCGCGGTTGGGGCGGTGTAGAACTGATTGACCTTGTGCTTGGCGCAAACCTCCCAAAAGCGACCCGCATCCGGGTAGGTGGGAACACCTTCGAACATCAGCGTGGTCGCACCGTTGGCCAGCGGTCCATAGACGATATAGCTGTGGCCGGTGACCCAGCCCACGTCAGCGGTACACCAATAAATATCGCCTTCGTGGTAGTCGAACGTGACCTCATGCGTCAGCGCAGCGTAGACCAGATAACCGCCTGTCGTGTGCACAACACCTTTAGGCTGGCCTGTCGAGCCAGAAGTATAGAGGATGAACAGCGGATCCTCGGCGTTCATTTCGGCGGGCGCGCAATAGTCGTCCGCCTCAAGCGCCATTTCGTTATAGTCGAAATCACGGCCGCTGATCCACGTGGTCTGTCCGTTGGTACGCTTGACCACCAGACATTTCACGGTGTCCTTGCAATGCAGCAGAGCCGCATCCGCGTTGGATTTCAAAGGTGTCTTGCGACCCCCACGCGGTGCTTCGTCCGCAGTGATGACAACCTTCGCGTCGCAGCCATTGATTCGTGCCGCCAGAGCGTCCGGCGAGAAACCTGCGAACACAATCGAATGGATCGCGCCGATCCGTGCGCAGGCCAGCATTGCATAAGCCGCTTCAGGGATCATCGGCAGATAGATCACCACGCGGTCGCCCTTGCGCACGCCCATCGATTCGAGAATATTAGCCATCCGGCAGGTGCGGCGGTGCAATTCGGCGTAAGTGATGTGCTGTGCCGCGTCGTTCGGATCATCCGGTTCCCAGATAATCGCCGTCTGATCACCGCGCGTTTCCAGGTGGCGATCCAGACAATTGGCCGACACGTTCAATGTGCCATCGGCATACCAATTGATTCCGACCGATCCGAAATCATAGCTGACATCTTTGACCTGCGTGTAAGGTTTGATCCAGTCAACACGTTTGCCGTGTTCGCCCCAAAACGAGACGGGATCATTGACGGAGGCCGCGTACATCTCGTTGTATTTTTCAGCGTCGACATGTGCACGCGCAACAGTATCTGCGGATGGCGGATAGACTTTGGCATCTGCCTGGGCAGCGGTTGTCATTCTGAGGCTCCTCCCTCTGGACTAAAATTCACAAGGTCGATTTTGCCTGCTGAACCTGCAATGTCGACCCGCTTCCTCCCGGTACCGAATAATACGGAGAACTGAAAACAAGGAAATAAATTACAGAAATCTATGGATTAGTTTGTAAAGTTCTTTCTGCGTCATCGTTGATTTAGTAAATTTCAAGCCGTCATATCTGGAAAAATACAATTAAAACAAAAGGAAAAATGTAAGGTATTTTGTGGTAACGGGTCTGAGGTCTTTGTCCCGGTTTCTTGCATTTGAAACTCACCTTTTGGTTGTTAGCGCATGACTGTTGTTCCTTGCTTAATTTTTGAACAGGGTCCGGGGGTTGGCACTTCTGGATGTTGGCGCTAGCTTTGTTCCCAAGCGCCCCGACAGGAGGCGCAGCAAAGGGAGAATTCATGATGAAAAAAATGTTGAGCGGCGCCGCCGTCGCCGCCTTGACGGTTGCCTTCGTCTCGGAAGCCGCAGCCACGGAATGGAGTGCCTCGGTCTGGGGTAAGCGCCGCGCCTTTACCGAACATGTTGAAAAGCTGGCTGAGCTTGTCAGCGAAAAGACCGGCGGCGAATTCACGATCAATGTCAGCTATGGCGGTTTGTCTAAACCGCGCGAAAACCTGGACGGAATCGAGATCGGAGCCTTTGAGATGGCCCAGTTCTGCGCGGGGTATCACCGTGACAAGAACCGCGCGATCACGGTTCTGGAACTGCCCTTCCTCGGCGTGAACACGTTGGACGAAGAAGTGGCCGTAAGCCACGCCGTTTATGACCATCCCGCGGTCAAGGATGAGATGGCCCAGTGGAACGCGCGCATTATCATGACCTCGCCGATGCCGCAGTATAACCTTGTTGGTACAGGCGATCCGCGCGCGACCTTGGCGGATTTCGATGGAATGCGGGTCCGTGCCACGGGCGGCCTGGGACAGGCGTTCGAGGCCGTTGGCGGCGTACCGACATCGGTTCCCGCGACCGAAGCGTTCAACGCGATGGAATCGGGCGTTGTTGACACTGTTGCGTTTGCCCAGCACGCGCACCTGTCCTTCGGCACCATTAACGAAGCCGATTGGTGGACCGCCAACCTGAACCCCGGCACGGTGAACTGCCCGGTCGTCGTGAACATCGAAGCGTATGAAGCTTTGCCGGCCGAGCACCGCGAAGCGCTCAACAGTTCGATCGACGAGGCAATCGAACATTACCTTGCCAACTATGGCGGGCTGTTGGAGCAGTGGGACGGCGTTCTGTCCGAAAAGGGCGTTGAAAAGGTCATGATCGACGACGCCGTGATCGAAGAGTTCCGCACCAAGGCCGCCGATCCGATCCGTGAACAGTGGATCGCGGACATGACTGCACAGGGCCTGCCTGCACAGGACTTGTATGATCTGGTCCAAACGACGCTGCAACAGCAGCGCGGTGGTAACTGACCTGAATGTTCCGGGTGCCTGACAGGGCACCCGGATACCAATCATAAACAAGGGGATCACCGGAATGGCAGGACAGGCCACGGTGTTGGAAGATGGCAGTCGCCTCAGCCGGCTGGATCACCATCTGCTGAGGATAGAGCAGTTTCTTGCCCTGATAAGCGGTATTGCCGTTTTTGGCCTGATGGTTCTTGCTGTTGTGTCGGTCAGTGGACGCAACGCATTCAACGCACCTTTACCCGGCTACGTGGACTGGATCGAGCAGGCCATGCCACTGATTGCGTTTCTCGGTGTCTCTTTCGTTCAGCGTGATGGCGGGCATATCCGTATGGACATCGTGATCTCACGCCTGCACGGGCGGGCGCTGTGGCTGTTCGAACTGATCTCGGTCATTTTGATCCTTGTGCTGATGCTGGCCCTTGTCTGGGGAAGCTGGTCCCATTTCGACCGGTCGTTCGATTTCGGCGCGCCATTGTGGAGCCGCGACAGCTCGATCGACATCGGTATCCCGCTTTGGCCTGCAAAACTGTTGGCGCCCGTCGCGTTTTCGGTACTGTGCGTGCGCTTGGTTCTTCAAATCTGGGGATACGGCCGGGCTTTTGTTCTTGGGTTGGAAAGCCCTGTCGCCGTGCCATTGATCCAGGATGCCGCTGCACAAGCCGCAGCCGAAGCCGAACAATTTGAAGGGCAGGACGAGTAGATGGACAGTATTGACATCGGGCTCTGGGTCACCGGTGGCCTGCTTGTATTGGTCGTCACCGGCATGCGCGTGGCCTTTGCTGCTGGACTAGCCGGCTTGGTAGGGCTCGTCTGGATCTTCTGGGCCAAGTTTGGCTACGATCCAGACAGGTTTGGCAAAGCTCTGACGGTTGCAGTCAAGACGGCGGGGCAGGTGCCACATTCCAAGGTAGCAGCCCACACTCTTAGCCTGATCCCGACCTTCATCCTGATCGGTTACCTTGCCTACTATGCGGGCCTGACCCGCGCGTTGTTCGAGGCGGCCAAGCGCTGGGTCGCCTGGGTGCCTGGAGGTTTGGCCGTATCGACCGTATTCGCCACGGCGGGCTTCGCGGCCGTCTCCGGCGCCTCGGTTGCGACATCTGCAGTGTTCGCGCGCATCGCGATCCCCGAGATGCTGAAGGTCGGGTATAACAAGCAATTCGCTGCGGGCGTGGTGGCGGCTGGGGGGACGCTGGCGTCCTTGATCCCGCCTTCCGCGATCCTCGTGATCTATGCAATCATCGTTGAACAGGACGTGGGAAAACTCCTGTTGGCCGGTTTCATTCCGGGCGCGTTCTCGGCCCTGGTCTACGGATTGCTGATCGTGGGAATTGCGGTTGTGTTCAAGACCGTTGGCCCACCGGTCACGGGCTTTACGTGGAAACAGCGTTTTGCCGCGCTGCCGGGTGCCTTTCCGATCGTGGCCGTGATCTTGATCATCATCTGTTTTGTCTACAACCCATTTGGTGAAAAAGCCTGGGGTACCCCGACCGAAGGCGGAGCAATCGGAGCGTTTATCGTGTTCTGCTTCGCTCTTTTCCATGGAATGCGCTGGACCGAGTTGAAGTCCGCACTGCTTGAAACCGCAAAGCTGACGGCGATGATCTTCTCGATCATCTGGGGCGTTCTGATTTATGTCCGTTTTCTGGGTTTTGCTGACCTGCCGGGTGCGTTTTCCGATTGGATCACCGGGTTGGAAATGTCTCCGATGTTGATCCTGATTTGTATCCTGCTCGCCTATGCGGTGCTGGGGATGTTCATGGATGCCATCGGGATGTTGCTGCTGACCCTGCCAGTTGTCTACCCGGCGGTCATGGCTTTGAACGGGGGCGAGACTGTCAGCGCGGCAGATAGTGCTTTTGGCATGTCAGGGCCGATGTGCGCCATCTGGTTTGGAATCCTTGTCGTCAAGATGGCTGAATTCTGCCTGATCACACCCCCGATTGGTTTGAATTGCTTCGTCGTCGCGGGAGTACGTCCAGACCTGAGTGTTCAGGACGTGTTCAAAGGGGTGACCCCTTTCTTTGTAGCAGATGCGGTCACGATCGCATTGCTTGTCGCGTTCCCGGGCATTGTTCTCTATCTTCCGTCGCTCGCCGGATAGTAGCTTGTATTTTGCGAGGCTCTGCCTCGCGCTCCGGGATATTTTTAGCCAGATGAAGAACGGATCCCTTGCTTCATCTGGCCCCAAATATCCCGGGGGAGACGCCCGCAGGGTGGCGGGGGCAGAGCCCCCAATTCAACGTGCCCGCATCAGCATTCCGTATAGATCGCGCGGATCGTCAGGATCAGCCAGCATATCAAGCGGCTCGTAGAAATCCGTCCCGTCAATCGCGGTTTTGATGTAGCGCAGGGCCGAGAAATCTTCGATTGCAAAGCCGACACTGTCGAACAGGGTGATCTGCCGGTCATCACGTCGGCCTGGTGCCTGGCCGGTTATCACTTGCCACATTTCCGTAACCGGGTGATCCGGGCTAAGCGCCTGAATTTCACCTTCAACGCGCGTTTGTTCCGGATATTCGACGAAAATGTCCGACCTTAGCAGGATATCCCGGTGAAGCTCGGTCTTGCCGGGACAGTCTCCGCCGATGGCATTGATATGAACACCGGGTCCGACCATGTTGTCGGTCAGAATCGTTGCGTATTTCTTGTCGGCAGTACAGGTCGTGATGATCTGTGCGCCTTCAATAGCGTCTTCAGGTGTTTTGCACAAAACGACGGTCAGGCCCGACGTTTTGAGGTTTGCCGCGCATTTCTCGGTTGCGTTCGGGTCGGTGTCATACAGGCGCACTGTATTGATGCCGCACATTGCTTTGAAAGCCAGACATTGAAACTCTGATTGCGCTCCGTTTCCGATCATCGCCATTGTTGTCGCCGATTTCGGCGCCAGATAGCTGCCGACAAGCGCTGATGTCCCGGCCGTGCGCAGCGCGGTTAGAAGGGTCATCTCGGTCAGCAATGTCGGGTAACCGGTATACACGTCAGCCAGCAGGCCAAACGCCGTGACCGTTTGCAGCCCTTCCGAGGTATTTTTCGGATGGCCGTTAACGTATTTGAACCCATAGGCTTCACCGTCCGATGTCGGCATAAGCTCGATCACGCCGTGCGGTGAATGCGCAGGAATACGTGGAGTTTTGTCGAAACTTTCCCACCTTTTGAAGTCTGCTTCGATCTGGGCAGCGATCTGCGTGATCATGCGTTCGACACCGATGTGGTGCACCAATCGCATCATGTTGTCGACAGAAACAAATGGCACCAGCGCCTTGTCAGATGGTTGTGTCATCAGAAACTCCGGGTCGGGCGATCAAAGATTCGACGCCCCAGCAATGAGGCAGCCAGATCGACCATCAGCTTTGCGGTTCGACCGCGTTCATCCAAAAAGGGGTTCAATTCGACCAGATCCAGCGAGCAGACAAGCCCGCTTTCGTGTAGAAGCTCCATGACCAGATGTGCCTCGCGTTCGGTTGCGCCGCCAGGAACGGTTGTGCCGACAGCCGGTGCGATGGAGGGGTCGAGAAAGTCCACATCCAGCGAAACATGCAGCATACCATTGGCGGCTCGCACCTTGTCCAGAAATGCCATCAAGGGGGCCTTGATCCCGTGTTCGTCGATGCTGCGCATATCAGCCAGCATTGCGTTGTCCTGTTCAAGCCGTTGACGCTCTGCCGGGTCCACAGACCGCAGACCGATCATGCCGACCCGGTCAGTTGGGATCGGGACCGTTACAGTCGGAAAGTCATCAAACCCCTGTTGCCCTGTGAAATAGGCGACAGGTGTGCCGTGAAGATTGCCGCTGTCGGTGCTGCCGGGAGTGTGGAAGTCGCTATGCGCATCCAGCCAGAGCACGAACATTGGGCGGCCAATCCCTTTGGCATATTCGCTCATGCCTTTGACCGTGCCCATCGACAAAGCGTGGTCACCGCCCATAAAGATCGGCAGTCCCTTGGCGGCGGCGTCACGGGCAGCGCGGCTTAGGGCGCGTGTCCAGCCCACGCATTCAGGCAGGGCAAAAAGGTGATCATGTGGTGGGGCGTCAGTGTCATCCGGGCGGATGTCACCGACGTCGTGAACCACATGCCCCAAGGTGGACAGAGCGTGTTCCAATCCCGCCACCCGATAGGCGTCAGGACCCATTCGACAACCCTGTCGGCGTTTCCCCGCGTCCATCGCAGCGCCGACCAATATTACGTTTCCTGTATCCATATGAATATCTAGTCACTCGTAGCGGGTTGCGAACAGGCTTCAAATTGTTCAAAAAGGTAGATAACATAACAAAATGGAAAGCAGCTATGGACGATTTGGATAGTCGCTTGCTGAGTGCTCTGCACCGTGACGCGCGCGCGTCATTGTCCGAGCTTGCCGAAACTCTGGGTGTAACGCGCGCAACAGTGCGCAGCCGCCTGCAGCGCCTTAAGCAGTCAGGAGAAATTGTTGGGTTTACTGTGCTGACCCGCCGGGACGTGGCGCAAAGCCCGGTTCGCGGCTTGATGATGCTTGAAATCGAAGGCCGCGGCACAGAGCGGACAATGTCGCGGATCGCAGCGTTGCCGCAAGTGCGTGCTGTGCATTCGACCAATGGAAGCTGGGACTTGATCGCTGAAATCGGCACCGAAACTTTGGCCGAGTTGGATGAGATCCTCTTTCAAATCCGCCGGATGGAAGGGATCACCCGCTCAGAAACCAATCTATTGCTGTCCACCCGCAAAGGGCGCGTCTGACGGCCGTAGTGCTTTGACGTTCAAAGAAATTGTGCAACAGTTTCCGGGCGTAGCGATACGCCCGAGTGACCATGACCGGGCCTGAGAGCAGGGGAACAATATGACGACGCAGGACACAGGCGAAGAACTGTGGGCGGTTCGCTGGGCCGAACGTGCGACGGGATTTCTTGAGCGACCTCTGGTCCGTATCGCAATTCCGGTTTTGGTTACATTGATCGCATTGGTCGTTTTGCATGAATTGTCGTCGCATGTGAAATGGTCTGACGTTCAGACAGACGTGGCGAACACGTCTTGGAAACTCATGTTCTTTGCCGTCTGCTGGACGGCGTTCAGTTTTGTTTCCCTGTCCCTGTACGACGTTTTCGCGGTTCAAAGCGTGGCAGATGGTGAGGTTCCGTTGCCCGTTGCGGGGATGGCAGGGGCGTGTGGATATGCCGTGTCGAACTGTCTGGGCTTTTCCTACATCACGGGAACAGCGATCCGGTATCGCATTTATGCCTCACTGGGATTGGACCTTGGGCGGGTCGCGGGTGTCATCGCGACGTCCTGGATTGCGTTCTGGTCGGGTATGGTCCTGTTGCTAGGCTGTCTGTTGACCCTTCATCCCGATGGGATTTCCAAAATTCTACCGATCAACGAAACCGTCGAAACCGTCATTGGCATCTGTCTTCTGATCGGCCTTGCGACGCTGTTGATCTGGCTGGCAAAGGGCGGGCGCAGGCTGGCCTACGGGGGGCTGGGGTTCAATCTGCCGGGTGGAAAATTGGCCGGATTGCTGACCCTCGCGGCCATTGGTGACTTGTTCGGTGCGTCCATGACGCTCTATGTCCTGATGCCCGATGATCTGGGAATTGGCTTCCCGTTCTTCTTTGCCGTATACATCGGCGCCATCGCGGTAGGCATCCTAAGCCACGCACCGGGTGGGATTGGTGCGTTTGAGGCCACGCTGATCGCGGGGTTGGGGGCCTCGGGCCGCTCGGACGTTATTGCAGCGTTGTTGTTGTACCGGTTGGTTTACACGTTCCTGCCGTTCGCTATTGCCAGTCTGTCAATCGCTGTCGCTTCGGCGTTGACGCATCGCCGCAGAATTGGCGGAGCCGCCACCTGGGTTTACAGAGTCCTGCGTCCGATCGTGCCGATGGTTGCTGCGGGTGTGTCAGCCATTGCCGGGGTGATCCTGCTGGTCTCTGGCGCGCTGCCGACCAGTAGCCAAAACCTAGGGGTTCTGCGGGATTTCCTGCCCTTGTCCTTTGTCGAGGCGTCTCACCTTGCGGGCAGTGCGGTCGGTGTCTTGCTGATCCTTGTCTCGCGCGGATTGTTCCGAAAACTCTATCGGGCGTGGGTTGTGGCCATGCTGCTGATGGTTGTTGGGTTCGTGGCGTCCCTGACCAAAGGGCTGAATACGCATGAGGCGATCAGCATGCTGGGCACAATCGCCTTGCTTGCCATGTTCCGGGGTGCGTTCTACCGTGTGAGTGGTGCGTCGATTTTCAGACTGAATATCCCGTGGCTTGTCAGTGTGATTGCTCTGCTGGCCGTCATATTCTGGATTGGGTTGTTCGCCTATTCTCATGTGGAATATCAGAATTCCCTTTGGTGGGAATTCGCGTGGAACGGCGACGCGTCGCGTTTCCTGCGCTCAAGCCTGATTGTGGCGGTCATTTTGGGCGTAGTAGCCGTGAACTCTTTGTTTGGAAGGGACATTCCGCCACCGGTTCGCACGGAAATCCCTGCGGCGGTCGAACGTCTGGTAATGGAAAGCGAAGATACCGAGGCGCAAATCTCTCTGACCGGCGACAAGCAGTTCCTAATCTCGCCCGAGGAAGACGCTTTTCTGGCCTACGCCGATACCGGTAACGCCCTGATCACCAAGGGAGAGCCTGTTGGTGATGAAACGGCCGGTCAGCAACTGATCTGGCAACTTCGCGAAATGGCAGACCGTGAAGGCAAGCTCTGCGCGTTTTACAGCGTTTCGACCAAATACCTGCCGACCTTTCTTGATCTGGGCCTGTCGATCCTGAAAATCGGTGAGGTCGCGCGCGTGCCGCTGAGTGACTTTTCCTTGGACGGAAAGTCGCGCAAACGCTTCCGTCAGGCCAAGAACCGGGCCGAGCGGGAGGGGTATGTGTTTGAAATCATCCCGAAAGAGCAACTGGCGCCGGTTCTGCCCGAGTTGCGAAAGATTTCCGATGATTGGCTCGCCCAAAAAGCGGGCGAAGAAAAAGGGTTCGCCCTTGGTGGGTTTGACAACGAATACCTCTCGTATTTCGACCATGCGGTTCTGCGCAACGGGGATACGGGCGAAATCGTTGCGTTTGCCAATCTGTTTCAGGGGGGGCACAAGTCTGAACTGTCACTGGACCTTATGCGGTATGAGCCCGACAGCCCCAGCTTTGTCATGGACGCTCTGTTTGCAGAGATGATGTCGTGGGGGGCAGAGCAGGGGTTCCAATGGTTCTCGCTGGGAGCGGCCCCATTTTCAGGGATCGAAAACCGCCAGCTTGCCTCGATCTGGAACCGCATTGGTGGGTTCGTGTACGAGCACGGTGAGCAGTTCTATCACTTTGAGGGGCTGCGGTCCTTCAAGCAGAAGTTCGACCCGGAGTGGAGCCCGAACTATCTGGCCAGCCCCGGTGGTCTGGCAGCCCCCCGCATATTGTATGAGGTGAACATCCTTATTTCAGGCGGGTTGAAGGGCCTGACGAAATAGCGATCAGTTCAGGCTGATCCCAGTCGGTGTTTCTTGCAGCAGGTCGCCCCAATCCGTGCGATATGCCATTTCTGCAAGGACGGTCTCGGGCAGGAACTCCTGATTCTGACGAATCTGCCAGCCCCCGCCAAGGCCCTTGTAGACTGCGACCAGATTGCTGGAGACCTGCTGTCTGGCTTCAATCAAATTCGCCTGTGACCGCAGCAGCGCCGTTTGCGTGTTCAGGATGCGAGAGTAGCTGGCAGCCCCATCGCGGTATTGGTCCACCGCAATCTCGGCTGCCTTGCGCGAGGCAGCGACGCTGTTTTCATAAAACCCGACCTGTTTGCGGGATTGAGTGTACGCGACCATCGCGCTTTCAACTTCGGAATAGGCCGTCAGGACCGTGTTCTGATAATTCGCGATCAGGGCTTGATAGGCGGCGTCCTGCGCGCGGACATTGTTCTTGATCCGGCCATAGTTCAGGACGTTCCAGACCACCCCGGCATTGGCAAGCCCCGTCGTGCTGGCCGCCGAAAACAAATCGCGGCCACCCGAAGCCTGCACTCCGATAGCACCCGACAGGATGAACTGGGGATAAAGGTCCGCCAGTGCGATCCCGACCTGCGCCGATTGCGTGGCCGCCGCCAGCTCAGCCGCGCGCACATCCGGGCGTCGTCGCAGCAACTCTGCCGGAACGCCGACGGATACATTGGACCGCGCCGTGGGGATACGACCTGAATTCCCCAGCAAGCCGGCCATTCTTGACGGCGTTGCGCCCAGCAACACGGCCAGCGCGTTCTTGGCCTGCTGCAAGTCGCTTTCGATTGCCGGGACCAAAGCCTTGGTATTGTTCAATAGCGCTTGGGATTCTTGTACATCCAGCTCAGTCGTGACGCCGTTTTTGAACCGGAGTTCGGTCAGATCCGCGCTCTCCTGCTGCAACTGAATGTTCTCGCGCGCCACGGCCAAAGATTCCTGCAATGCACGGATATTGACGTATAGCGCGGCCACATCGCCGGTCAGGGTAACCAACGCGTCGTCATAATTCGCGACCTGCAGCGCCAGGTTCGAGCGTGCAGCCTGCACGCCTCGTCGTTGCGCGCCCCAGACGTCCAACTCCCATTGCGCGTCAAAGCCGACTTGCGAGGTCGAAAATTCGGTGTCCAAAGGGATAATCCGGTTAATGTCCGAAATCGGCCCAAGGTTTTCGCTGATCTGACGCCGTTCGATCGAGGCCCCGATAGCCTGTGATTGCGGATAGAGTTCGCCAAACGCGATGCCCAATTGCGCGCGGGCCTGCAAAACGCGTGCTCCCGCCACTTGTAGGTCAAGGTTTTGGGCATAAGCTTCTGCAATCAGCTTGTTCAGGGTCGGGTCGTTGAATGTCTCCCACCAGCGCACCACCGGCGCGCTGCGTGACGTCAGGCCACTGGGTCCTGCGCTGGGGTCGTTCACCTCGATCCATTCCTTCACGACCGGAGAATTCGGCCGCACAAAATCAGGACCGACCGGAGTACACGCCACAAGCAATGCCGCGCTCAGTGCTGTACCGATGATCCTGCTGCGGAATTTGGTCCGGTTCATGCTGCGCGTCCTCAGATGTCCAGTGGCCGGATGAAGTTGGCGAAGGAATATAGGCGGATATTGATGCGCCGCAGGAACTCAAAGCTTTTGCCTTGACCTGTGTAGATCGCCACCGCCGCGTGCCCACCAGCGGGGAACGTGTGGCCGTCAGGAAGATCGACCGAGATCTGCACCGCAATGCGGCCCGGTAGTTTGGGCAGCTCAAAACCTGGCAGACGGCCGGATGGAAGGTACTGACCTTGGCGTGTGGCCCACCAGATCGCCTCGACCTTGCCGGTGAGGATTTCGCCGGGATACAGGTCCAGCGCGACCTCGACATCCTGGCCGGGCTCGACAAATTTGAGGTTCTGCTGACGATAGGTCGCAAGAATATAGGGGTTATCCTTGGTCACAAAGCTGGCAATCGCGCCCAGACGGATATCTCCGACAACAAGGCCGGGTCGCGCCTGTTGCGACACGATCATGCCGTCTTCCGGGGCGTAGATCGTGGTATTCTCAAGGAAATACTCAGCCTTTTCCAACTGTGCCTGCGCTTGCAGGATGCCCGTATTCACCCCGTCGATCTGAGAATTCAGCGCCAGTTCCGCCTTCTCAAGGTTTGCTTCGGCTTCCTTGATCGAAGCCTGATCCTCGGTGACCTGTTCGTTCCAGCGATCCAACTCATCCTGACGCGCGCCGCCTGCGGGGACGAGGTTTTCGTATCGCGCCTGCTGCGTCAGTGAATAGGCCAGCTTTGCGTTCGCGCGTTCGACGGCTTCTGCGGCCACGATGACGTCCTGTTCAAGGATCTTCGCGTTCTGCTGTGCGGCAACCAGTTGCGCATTGGCTTCCTCAACCTCCAGCGAAAAAACAGTGTCGTCGAAACGATAAAGCGGGTCGCCTTTTTTGACCTCGGTGTTGGGTTCAACCAAAACCTCCGTCAGGATCGTCGGCTCGGTCAGGCGGGGGACGATCTGGATGGTCGAGCGGACAACGTGGCTGTCGATGGAAAACGGCTGAAAGAACCGTAAGGCAACGAGGAAAATCAGCAGCAGGTGCGCACCCACCCAGAAGGACACGATGCCCCAGGCGATGTTGAACCGCAGCCACTGCATTTTGAAGAAAATGAACCAGACAAAAATGATGTAGAAAAGCGTAATGCCGAGGGCGACAAACATGGTGTTTCAGTTCCTTTGGCTCAGCTCTTCTGCGTCTCGTCGGGGTCGAGCCGGTCGCGATATTCGTCGGTCAGAGTTCCACCCAACCGCTTGATTTCTTTGCGCACGGCATCCCGTTCATCGTCTGGCATACGGCGAATGTCGACGGTTGTGCCGTCGTGGAAAGCCCAGATAAAGGCATGGACCCAAGGCACGATTGCCAGAAACCCCATCCAGCCCATGATCTTGACCGCCTCGGCATGAGGATGGTTGCGCTTGATCGCAATACGGCCCGGAAGCCCCATCAGGAACAGAAACAGCCCCATAACCGCAGCAAGCAGCAATATCAGCGCAAGAAATGTCAGGTAGTCATAGTAGCCAAGCGGCTGCCCCAATAGTCCCATGCTCGTGCCTCCTTGAGGGACGGTTGACCCATCCTCAGTTGTTGGTCCCCAGTTCGTCAATCAGTTTGTAGTCCGTCGGCGGGTCGGCGCAGATGCCCGGGCCGCATTCCAGCAGGGTCGAGATTGCGTTCAAGGCGGCCAAGCCCAGCATTATGAAGAACGCGACCTTCGCCAGTGCGCTGCCGCCGAACCGAGGCTGATCGGTTGTGTCGTCAGCATACTGCCGGTCGAACATCAGCATGATGGCGGTTCCCAGCAGGATCAGGAAAAAGCAAATCGCCGCCCAAGTGTAGTAGTGGTAGCCCAGTACGGGTGAGCCATAATGCCCCGTGCCCGGCACGATATGCAGCAGGATTTGCCGCACCGAAACGCTGATACCAAAGAGGGCGGCAATCAGCATCAGCGCATAATGCCTGGGCCGCGCGCCGTATAGAAGGTTCAACCCCAGCCCAACCCCAACGGCAACAAAACCAACGCGTTGCAGCAGGCAAAGGGGGCAGGGCAGTTCGTAGAGGGTCAACTGATAGACATAGGCCAGCAGCAAAACCAGACTGACAGCCAGAGTGCCAAGGGCGTTCAGGTTCCGGGACAGATCGGGTGTCATCGCAGCCCCCTAGAGTTGAATCGTCAATTGGCTGGTTGCATGGAACTTGAACCAGTAGACACTCATCGCAAGAGTGATGAAAAACAGCACATTGGCCGCTGTGGTCAATCGAAAGTAATTCAGCCCCATTGTGGCCGTAAGCAACGCGAATAAAAGCGCGATCATGGCCCGGACCCTCCCTGCCGTGCAACGATTGCAATACGTTGTGATAGTGTCAGGCTAAGCCGCACCTGACAAGAACCGGTTTTGTAATAAACTCCACATACGCTGATGCAGCGTTTTATTGACTGATATTCAGTCGCGTCTGCCAATCCGTACATTTTTTTCGTAGGTCTCCGGTCACCGGTAAATCCGTATAGAATACGTCAACCTCAGCGAGTGAAGCTATTCTTGCCGGCGCAGTTCTTTGGAACTTGGAGTGGTCGGCCACTAATAGGGTCTGGCGCGCCTGCGCGATGATTGTCTGGCTGACCCGGACTTCCTGAAAGTCAAAGTCCAGCAGGTCGCCTTCCGCATCAAGGGCGGAACACCCAATCACGGCATAGTCGAACTTGAACTGTTCAATTGTCGATATCGTCAGATTTCCGATCAGGCCGCCATCGGAACGACGCAGAACGCCCCCGGCGACAACGATCTCGCACTCCGTGTTTTCGACAAGGATGTTCGCAACATTCATATTGTTCGTCACGACCATCAGGTCCTTGTGGTTCAGCAATTGGCGCGCGACCGCTTCGGTCGAGGTTCCGATGTTCATGAAAAGCGACGCGCCATCCGGGATGTCCTCGGCGCAGGCTTGCGCGATGCTGATCTTTGTATCCGCATTCAGCGCGCGGCGGTCTTCATATCCAATGTTCGAAACACCTGACCGCAGCACAGCGCCGCCATGCACGCGGTCCAGTTTTCCCATATCCGCAAGCTCTGACAGGTCCCTTCGAATGGTCTGCACCGTGACATCGAAGGTTTCGGCCAGTTCCTCAACCATGACGCGCCCGTTCTGTTTGGCGATTTTCAGAATGTCAGACTGGCGGAATGAAAGTGACACGGGCGTCTCCGGAATGTGGTGAATTCGTTTTTGTTCGCTTTCGGGGAAATTGCAAGGATTTGCTCTCGATGGCTCGATTACCAGTTAGAAGTGGGTTGGAGATTTCCTATTACTCCCAAAACGAACAAAAACGAAAATCAACATTGACGAACCGAGTGCTCACCGGGTTAATGACGGCGAATACGCCGACAAAGGGAATCGACAGGATATGGCAGGGCGCAGTGAACAGGTCACCGATCTTTTCATCATAGGTGGAGGGATCAACGGGTGCGGGATCGCCAGGGATGCAGCGGGGCGTGGTCTGTCGGTTGCGCTGGCTGAAATGAACGACCTGGCCTCGGCAACATCGTCGGCCTCAACCAAACTGTTTCATGGCGGATTGCGGTATCTCGAGTATTTCGAGTTCCGACTGGTCCGAGAAGCTTTGGTTGAACGCGAAACCCTGTTGCGGGCTATGCCCCACATTAGCTGGCCGATGCGTTTCGTGCTGCCCTATCACGAGGATATGCGGTTTGAATCGGATACGCCGACCTCCCGCTTGTTAAGCACCGCCATGCCATGGATGCGCGGAAGGCGACCGGCGTGGCTGATCCGCTTGGGCCTGTTCATGTATGACCACCTTGGCGGGCGCAAAATTCTTCCGGGTACGACGTCGCTAAACCTTCGGACCGCGGCGGAAGGCGGCCCCTTACAGGATAGGTTTGAAACGGCCTACGAGTATTCGGATTGTTGGATCGAAGACTCGCGACTGGTTGTCCTGAACGCCCGCGATGCCGAGGCCCGTGGTGCAAAGATCATGGTCCGAACCAAAGTGATGTCGGCTGCACGGGTGGATGATCTGTGGCATATCACAATCCGCGACGAGAACAGCGGTGAGACGCGGATGGTGCAGGCGAAGATGTTGATCAACGCCGGTGGTCCGTGGGTTGGTGACATCATTCAGACCAAGATCCGTGTGAACTCACGCGAGGGTGTGCGTTTGGTGCGCGGCAGCCATATCGTAACCCGCAAGTTGTTCGATCACGATAAATGCTACTTCTTTCAGGGCGAAGATGGCCGCATCATCTTTGCCATCCCTTACGAGCGTGAGTTTACCTTGATTGGCACCACGGATCAGGACCATCCGGATCCCGCAGAGCCACCGGTTTGTACCGAGGCCGAGCAGGATTATTTGTGTGCCTTTGCGTCGAAATACTTCAAAATGCCTGTCACGCGGGAAGACGTCGTCTGGACTTATTCCGGCGTGCGTCCCCTGTATGATGACGGGGCCAGCAGCGCCACGGCCGCCACGCGGGATTATACGTTGAAGGTTGATGCGCAGGGTGGTGCGCCGGTTTTGAACGTGTTTGGTGGAAAGATCACCACCTATCGTCGCCTTGCCGAAAGCGCGCTGGAAAAGGTGGCGGACCATTTTCCAAACCTGCCGGGTCCATGGACGGCAGGCGTATCCTTACCCGGCGGTGACTTTCCAGTAGATGGCGTGCAGGATTTGATCGCCGGGCTTGAAGCCGATTATTCCTTTCTGAACCGGGCCTGGGCAGAGCGATTGGTACGCGCCTACGGCACGGATGCCCGTTCCATTCTTGCAAATGCAAAGAACGTCGGCGATCTGGGCGAAGATTTTGGGGCGACTCTGACCGAGCGCGAATTGGAATGGTTGGTCGACAAAGAATTCGCCAGAACCGCCGAAGACGTCGTGTGGCGGCGTAACAAACTTGGGCTGAAACTGACCACCGAACAAATCGACCAGATCGGACAATGGTTGGAAACGCGCCTAAGACCGGCGGCGTAACCCTGCCGACACCAAAAGGCCCCGCTGTTTCAGCGGGGCCTTTTTTTGGTCAGGCTGTTTTTTCCGACGGCCCGGGATCGTTCTTGGTGCCCTTCAGCCACTCTCTCAACCCCTGAAGAAGCGCGTAGAGGACCGGGACGACAATCACCCCGACCAATGTCGCCGCCAGCATGCCGCCAAACACCGCCACGCCGATGGCTTTCTGACTCGCCGCGCCAGCGCCGCTTGCAGCCAGAAGCGGCACAACGCCAAGCAGGAACGAGAGGGCGGTCATCATAACCGCGCGGAAACGCTGAAACGCGGCTTCGGCTGCGGCCTCTTTGATCGGCAGGCCGTTCGCGCGCTGTTCCATCGCGAATTCAACGATCAGAATGCCGTTCTTGGACGCAAGCCCCACCAGCATGATCATCCCGATCTGCGTATACAGGTTGATGTCGCTGCCCACGATCGCCACCGCAGCGACAGCCCCGAACAGGGCGACCACCACGGAAAGCAGGATTGAGACCGGAAGCGTCCAGCTTTCGTATTGCCCGACAAGGAACAGATACCCAAACAGGATTGCCAGACCCAGGATCACGATGACCAATCCTCCGGTCGCAAGCTGCTGCTGGGCTGTACCGGTCCATTCGAACGCGTATCCCGGGGGCAGGGCGGTGGCCGACTCTTCGGTCATCGTGTTGATGGCGTCTCCGGTCGATAGCCCTGCGGCAGGCACCGCCGTAACCGTTGCCGAACGGAACAGGTTATGGCGTTTCAGCAGAACCGGGCCAAGCACGTTTTCGACATCAACCAGCGTCCCAAGCGGAACCATCTCGCCCTTGGTGGAACGGACATAGAGGTTCGAAATATCCTCGACGTTATCGCGATAGCTTCCGTCGGCCTGGATCATCACGCGGTAGACCCGTCCAAACAGGTTGAAGTCGTTCACGTAATATGAACCCAACTGCGCCTGCATGGTCTGGAAGACTTCGGCAACCGACACTTGCAGCGTTTTGGCTTTCTCCCGGTCCAGATCAACAAACAACTGCGGCACGTTTGCCCGGAACGTCGTATAGGCCTGCGCAATCTCGGGCCGCTGGTTGGCTGAATATACAAACGAGCCAACAGCCGACGCCAGATCCTGAGGTGTGCCACCCCCGGTCTGCTGCACTTCCATCTCGACACCCGCAGACATGCCCAAACCTTGGATCGGTGGCGGGTTGAAGGCCACGATCGAGGCTGCGGATTCGCCATTTGCAATCGCCAGCACCTTACCAAGGATGGCATTGGCGCTCAGGTCGTCTTCCTGACGCTCATCCCAGTTATCCAGGTTCACAAAGATCGCGGCACCATTGGTGATCGTTCCGTTCAACAGCGAGAAACCGTTGATCAGAACCGTACTTGCAACGCCCGGGATTTGTTGGATTTGCTTGTCCACACGGTCAGAGACCGCCTCGGTCCGTTCAAGCGTTGCGGCGTCGGGCAACTGGATGTCAACGAACAGGTATCCGTTATCCTCAAGCGGGATAAAGCCGCTCGAGGTTTTGGACATAATTGTCCCTGTCCCCATCGCAAGGGCGACAACGATCCCCAAAGCGATGACCGGCAGGATCAGCAGTTTGCGAACGATCGCGACATAGCCGGATCGAACTGTGCCAATGAACCTTTCGAAGACGGCCAGCAACCCCTTGGGCGGGCCAGAGCGGGCGCGCAGCACAAGCCCGCACAGGGCCGGGGACAGCGTCAGGGCGTTGATTGATGAGATAACGACGGCCGTCGAAATCGTCACGGCGAACTGAGAATACAGCCGCCCTGAAATTCCGGGCATGAAGGTCACAGGCACGAACACCGCCAGAAGAACCAGCGTGGTTGCAATCACCGGCCCGGTGATCTGTCCCATCGCTTTACGGGTCGCTTCCGCCGGGGGCAGCCCCTCATCCGCGATAATGCGTTCGACGTTTTCAACAACAACAATGGCGTCGTCGACCACGATCCCGATTGCAAGCACCAAGGCGAACAATGAGATCGTGTTCAGGGACATTCCAAAAGCCAGCAGGAACGCAAACGTCCCGATAAGCGAAACAGGGATCGCAACGGCAGGAATAATAGTCGCGCGCCAACTGCCCAAAAAGACGAACACGACCGAGATCACCAGAATGAAGGTCAGGATCAGGGTTGAGACAACGTCATTCAGAGATTGCTCGACAAAGTCGGTGGTGTTGAACGGAACCTGATATTCCACATCCGTCGGGAAAGAGCGGGAAAGGCGTTCCAGTTCCGCCTCAACGCGTTCGGATACGGCAAGCGCGTTCGCACCGGGGGCCTGGTAAATGCCGATGACGGTCGCGGGGACGCTTTGGAAATAGCCCGAGGCGGCGTAGTACTCGGCCCCCAGCTCGACCCGAGCGATATCCTTGACGCGGACAATCGAACCCGCATCCCCGGTCCGAATGACAATGTCACCAAACTCTTCAGCCGAGGTCAGACGGCCCTTGGTTTTGATCGTGTACTGGAATGTCTGTCCTTTCGGCACCGGCGGGGCACCGATCGAACCCGCAGACACTTCGGCGTTCTGCTCACGAATGGCGCTGATTACATCGCCGGGTGTGATAGACAGCGCAGCCATCTGATCCGGGTCCATCCAAATCCGCATGGCGTATTCCAGATTGGTCAGAACATCGGCCTTACCGACACCCTGAACCCGCGCCAGCGCATCTTTCAGGTTAATGGACGCATAGTTCGACAGGAATACGCTGTCATATGTGCCCTCTGGCGAAGTCAGCGTGACCAGCAACAGCATGTTGGTCGAGGCTTTTTGGGTCACCACCCCAGATGCTGTCACCTCGGACGGCAACGACGACATGGCCTGCGCCACGCGGTTTTGCACGTTCACCGAAGCGATATCCGGGTCGGTGCCCACTTCAAAGGTAATATTCAGCGAATAACTTCCGTTATCCGAGGAGGTCGACGTCATGTAAATCATGTCGTCGACGCCGTTTACCTGCGCCTCGATCGGGGCAGCGACGGTATTCTCGACAGTCTCGGCATTGGCCCCAGTATAGTTTGTTGTCACGCTGACCACGGGGGGCGTGATGTCGGGGAACTGAGCGACCGGCAGAACCATATAGCCGATGGCGCCCATAATTGTGAGGACAAGCGAAATAACAAGGGCCAGCTTTGGCCGGCTGATGAACAGGGCTGAGAACATGGGTTATTCTCCCGGCTGCTCAGACGCCACGACAGCGTCGACTGC
Organism: Ruegeria sp. CJ2; assembly: GCF_056536745.1. Lineage (NCBI taxonomy): Bacteria > Pseudomonadati > Pseudomonadota > Alphaproteobacteria > Rhodobacterales > Roseobacteraceae > Ruegeria > Ruegeria sp. CJ2. The sequence goes on along the minus strand of NZ_JBQFQF010000002.1, from coordinate 112,310 downwards.
GACGCCGGGGCGGACCCGTTGCAGGCCCTCGACGATGACGCTTTCCCCTTCACGCAACCCGTCTTTGACGATTACGGCGGTGCCTTCGTTGTTGCCAGTCGTGATATAGCGCTGTTCGACCATCTGCTTGTCATTGACGACCAGCACGAACTCGCCCCGCTGGTCACGTTGCAGCGCGGCTTGCGGGATCAGCACTTCGAGCGTGGGTTGCAGTGCTTCGATCCGGACGTGCAAAAACGCCCCGTCGACGATCAGCCGTTTGGCATTCGCGAATTCAGCCCGCATCGAAATGGCACCGGTCAGAGGGTCGATCCGGTTATCGACGAACACGATCTTGCCAGTCTCATCCAGTTCTGTTCCGTTAGGCAGGGTGATGCGAACATTTGGGCTTTTATCGCTTTCTGCGAGGGATGCAGGATTTTCACCAACAGCTTCCAAAACCGAGGTAAATTGCTTTTCGTTGACTGAAAAATTCACGTAAATCGGCGCTTCGCTGACAATATTGACCAAGGGTGGATTATTCGGGCCGACCACATCCCCGACGCTGATGGCAACGCGGCCAATTCGTCCGTCAAACGGGGCGTGGATTTCGGTATAGCTCAGGTCCAGTTGGGCCTGTTGGATGGCCGCTTTCGAGGCTTTCACCTCAGCTTCGGCAACCAATTCATTGGCCCGCGCAATATCGCGTTCCGATTCCGGCGTGGCGTCCCGCTCATACAGTTCCTGTTTTCGCGTCAGCTCGACCTTGGCGAGTTCCAGATTGGCCTCGGCCCGGTCAAGGTCCGCATTCCGGGCATCCAAGGTCGCCTGATAGAGGTCGGGTTCAATGGTGAACAGCAGATCACCCTGTTTTACAAGCGCGCCATCTTCGACGTTCTGGGTTTCCAGAAATCCGCTGACACGCGCGACAATGTCGACCTTGTTCAGTGCCTCGGCCCGCCCGATGAAAACGGCTTCTTCAGTGATTTCCTGCGTGTAGGCTGCGGCGATGGACACCTTGGGCGGTGCTGCGTCGCCCTGATCCTGGGCCATGGCGGGGTTTGCCAGTCCGATTGCGGTCAAAGCCACGGCGTACCTCAGAAAACCGGGTTTCGTTCCGCTTTGGCCAAGTTTCAACAACGTCGATGCAAGGGACATGGCAATTGCCTCATAAAATTAAACTGAACGCGACCCGGATTGCCGAACGCGGCCCGAGTCGAGTGAACTTTTAGGCAGGATGGCGGGTTTGTTTCTATTTCTCAAGCACGTTGACGCGTTTGCGCCGGACCGCAGGCGGAATTTCTTGCGGTGGCGCGCAGGGTTACCTGGCCGCTTCGGGCGAAGATCGTGTGTCAGGTAGGCTGACGCATACGTCAGAGAAGAAAATGGAAATAGAAAAGGGGGCAAATTGCCCCCTCGTGTTGGTATTCTCAGATGATGCGCGACTTTAGTCGCGTGTGCCTGCAAAGCGGGTTTGCCAGTCTTCTCGCTGTTCATCCGTGATTTTGGCGAACAGAACGTCCGGCACAGCGAACTCGTGTCCCGCAGGTAGCCCGCTCAGCGCCTCGGCCACGTCATCCGGCCAGCTTGTGTCCAGCGTGTTCATCGCACTCAGCATCTTGGCCGAGGTTTCGGGGATGAACGGCGCGCTCAAAACCGCATAGAGACGGATCAGGTTCAAGCCCAGACGCACCTGCGCTGCCGCCTGTTCAGGGTCTTCTTTGAAGGTCGACCACGGTGCCGCAGATTGCAGATATTCATTGCCCGCAACCCAGATCGCGCGCAATTCCTGCGCCGATTTGCGGACCTCCATCGCCTCCATGAAGCCTTCATAGGCGCGGGTGCGGCGGGTGAGTTCTGCGATAAGCTCTTGCTCACGCTCGCCAAATGTGCCGCCCTCGGGCACGGCCTCACCGAATTTCGAACGGCAGAACTTGGTGATCCGGCTGACAAAATTGCCCAGCACGTCGGCCAAGTCCTTGTTCACCGATTGCTGGAAGTTCTCCCACGTGAACTCGCTGTCGCTGCTTTCGGGCGCATGGCTCAGCAGCCACCAGCGCCAATAGTCGGCAGGCAGGATCTCAAGCGCTTGATCCATGAACACGCCGCGCCCTTGGCTGGTCGAGAACTGGCCGCCATCATAGTTCAGATAGTTGAAGGATTTCAGGTGGTCGACCATCTTCCACGGCTCGCCCGAGCCCAAAATGGTGGCGGGGAAGGACAGGGTGTGGAAGGGGACGTTATCCTTGCCCATGAACTGCACATACCGCACATCATCCGCGCCTTTGTCGGTGCGCCACCAGCGCTCCCACTCGGCATCCGGTTTGCCACTGGCATCGGCCCATTCCTTGGCGCAGGCGATATATTCGATCGGGGCGTCGAACCAGACATAGAAGACCTTGCCCTCCATCCCCGGCCAGTCCTGATCGCCTTTCTTGACCGGCACACCCCAGTCCAGATCACGGGTGATGCCACGATCTTGCAACCCGTCGCCGTCATGCAACCATTTCTTGGCAATCGAGGTGGTCAGGATCGGCCAGTCGGTCTTGCTGTCGATCCACGCATCCAACTGATCCTTCATCGCGGATTGGCGCAGATACAGGTGCTTGGTCTCGCGGACCTCAAGATCAGTCGAGCCACTGATGGCACTGCGCGGCTCGATCAGGTCGGTCGGGTCCAATTGCTTGGTGCAGTTCTCGCACTGGTCGCCGCGCGCGCGGTCATAGCCGCAATTGGGGCAGGTGCCCTCGATATAGCGGTCGGGCAGGAAGCGGCCATCGGCGTTGGAATAGACCTGTTTTTCGCTGACCTCACGGATCAGGCCCGCGTCGTCCAGCCTACCCGCAAAATGCTGGGTCAGGTGCTTGTTCTGATCGCTGGAGGAACGGCCAAAATGATCGAAACTGAGGCCAAAGCGCCGCGCGATATCGGCCTGCACGCCGTGCATCTGGGCGCAATACTCGGCCACGGGCTGCCCTGCTTTGGCCGCGGCCAGTTCTGCCGGAGTGCCGTGCTCGTCGGTGGCGCACAGGAACATGACCTCATTCCCCCGGCCACGCTGATAGCGTGCGTACAGATCAGCAGGCAGTTGCGAGCCGATCAGGTTGCCGAGGTGCTTGATCCCGTTGATGTAGGGGATCGCCGAGGTGATGAGAATCCGAGCCATTTTGCGCTTCCACGTATCTAACTGCGCGCCCGTCTACATGATGTGACCGGCCAGCAAAACCCCGGCTTTTGCTTACTTGCCGGTTTGGATGCGAAAATTCGGCGATCAGGGCTAGGACTTGTGCTCTTCCCGCGACTTCTTCAGCAGCCGCCCGATTGTGAAAGAGGTGCGCGGTGCATAGACGTAATTCGTGCGCTCTTCCGGTGTTGGGCGCGACCGCATCCGGGCAAGGCCGAAGACGATCAACCCAACATGACCAACTGCCACAAATGCAAACAGGGCACCGGGTCCGAACTGCTGGATCAAGGTGGACGAAATGAATGGCGAGGCAATGGCCCCGAGCGCGTACCAGAACATCAACGCCGCAGAAAGCTCGACCCGTTGTTCCGTAGTGGCGAAGTCATTGGCGTGGGCGGACGAGACCGAAAAGATGGGAAAGGTCGTCAGGCCGAACAGTCCGGCGGCCAGCATCACGCCCAACGTCCCGGCACCGCTTGCGGCCATGGTCACGCCGCAGCTTAGAACGGCCGCGACCGACAGCCAGATCAACACCCAGCGGCGGTCATATTTGTCGGCCAGCCAGCCCAGAGGGTACTGGGCCAGTGCCCCGCCCAAGACAAAGGACGCCAGGAAGAAAGCGATCTGGTCTACGTCCAATCCAACTTCTTGCCCGTAAACCGGCCCGACCATCCGAAACGATGCCGAACTTAGTGCAGCCACGATCACGCCTGCCACGGCCAAAGGAGAGCTGTGCCAGGCAAGCTTGGGTCGCAACCGCGGCGCGTCAGGGGTTTTCGGTTGGCTTGCCCGGGTCAGGGTCAAGGGCAACAGCGAGGCGCAGCACAAAATAGCCAACAGGTTGTATGAGACATAGGATGCAGGCGGCAGAACGGCGATGATCAACTGCGCGCATAAGGACGCGCCCATATCTGCAATCCGGTACGTGCCCATCGCACGTCCGCGTGTTTCGTTGGTTACCTTGGCGTTCAGCCAGGCCTCGATCACGGTGTAACACCCGGCGACGCAGGTGCCTGACGCGATGCGAAGTACTGCCCAGACATATGGGTTTTCCGTCAACGTATGCCCCAGAAGACCCATTGCACCCAAAGCGGTGCAGACAGCAAAAGCGCGCGAGTGACCGACGCTTCCCATCAGGCGCGGTGCCCACCAGCAGCCGATAAAGAACCCGATGAAATGTGCCGAGCCCAAAAGACCGATCTGCTCGGTCGTGAACTCAAGCGTGAGGCCCGAGATGGCATCCAAAGGGCCGACGCCGCCGGTCGAAAGCTGCAGCAGTATGACCGAGAGGAACAGGGCGGCAAAAGAAATGATGGTGCGCATAATGCCCTCAGATTGGCGTATCCACTACGGGACGCGCGCAGCTTATCGACTTTGTCGCGTCGTTTTTCGCCTATCCGACACGTTTGATGCGGGCCTGAATGTCCAGCCCAACGGTGTCTTGCACAAGATCGGCATAGCCAGACGCGCCGAAGTCGTGCCTGTTCAATGCTCCGGTCAAGTTGATCGAGAGATCGTCAAGATTGTCGGTGGCGCTGCCACGCTCCCGAAACAGGTTCGCCTGCAGCGCGATTGGGCGGGTAACGCCGCGCAAAGTCAGATCGCCGATAACCATCGCCCCGCGTGAGATACGCCCGCCTTCGCCCAACACAATACTGGTCGACTCGAATTGAATGGTCGGAAAGGCAGCGGCGTCCAGAACGCTTTCACTCAGCATCGGCTTGCGGGCAAACGGGACTTTGGTGCGTGCTTCGGCAACGCTCAGAACAACAGCAACGCGGCTGTTTGGCAGGTTGCTAAGGTCGATCTGAATATCCGCGCTCTGGATCGGCATCGTGCCGGATTGGGTGATGCCCGAAAGCGCAAAGGTAAAGTCAACGGATGTTCCGTCCTGCAACAGTTCGTAAGGCTGTAACGCGGCCCACGCGGGGCGGACCATCGTCAGGGTGGCAAGCCCGGCTAATACAGTGCGCCGTGACAGAAAGGTCATGCGGGTACCTCTTGCCTGCGCGGGCGTGATCGGTTGAGCAGGGTTACAACAATGGCTATGTTCAAACCGTTCCAGAGAATGCCGTTGATAAAGGCCAGTTGGTAATTTCCGGTGAAATCGTAAATCCACCCGGACATCCAGCCACCCAGAGCCATACCCATGATTGTCATCATCATGACGAAGCCAACCCGCGCGCCAGCCTCTTGCGGAGGCATGTATTCGCGCACGATCAGAGCGTAACTGGGTACGATCCCGCCTTGCGCCAGCCCGAACATGAGGCTGATGACATACAGGGAAACCATCCCGTCATACGGAAGGAACAGGAACAGGGCGATGCATTGTAGGACCGAGCCGATCAGCAATGTGTAAAGACCACCCAGCTTATCCGCGACCATCCCCGAGATAACCCGGCTGACCACGCCGCCAAGCAGCATCAGCGACAGCATCTCGGCCCCGACAGCAGGGCCATAACCCAGCCCGACACAGTACGAGACGATATGAACCTGCGGCATCGACATCGCCACGCAACAACCGATCCCGGCAAGACCCAGTATGTATTGCAGGGCCCGGGGGGATATGCCGACACTGTGCGCTTTGATCTGCGCGTTTGCGGCTGCGGTCTGATGGGCCTCGACCGGGACCTGACGGCGCAGTAGCAGGGACAGGGGGATCACAACGACCACCGTGATAATCGCCAGCGTCAGATAGACCTGCTGCCAGCCTTCGCGCGCCAGAATGCCGGACAGCAAGGTCGGCCAGATTGCACCCGACAAGTAGTTCCCGCTGGCTACCAGCGCTACGGCGATGCCGCGCCGCTTCATGAACCAGTGCGAGATATCGGCGATCAGCGGCCCGAACCCGATCGAAGTGCCCAGCCCCAGCAACAGATGAGCCGCAGATAGCAGCGCCATGTTCGGCGCCCATGTTGCAAGCAGGTAGCTGATTGCGCTCAGGACCGCGGCTCCGATCAGCGCCTTGGTCACACCCAGTCGATCCACCAGTTGGCCCAGCCACATATTGCCCAGCGCAAAGCCGATCATGGACAGGACATACGGCAACGATGCTTCGGCGCGGCCTGCGTCGAACTGCGCCTCGATTGCGGGCATCACCACGATCACGGCCCACATGCCCACATTCGCCACCGTCGCAATGGCGAGCGTGATCAAAAGGCGAAGCCAGGAATAGCGGCTGTCGTGGATAGGATGGCTCATTCCGGCACGCTAGGGTGCAGGTTTGGTTTTGGCTAGTCACATCTTGTGTGATCGTCTGCCAGTGTCATACGCGGGCGTCTTGGGTTTTCACTTGGCGCAGGTTTAGCCCTGCACGTGGTTTGGTCTGAGTGGCGTGCCAACTGACCGGGGGCAGGGCGCGGGCGCGGCGGCGGGTCAGGGTCCAGCGGCGGGCCTCGCCGTGATGATCGGCTGCCATGTGCCAGCGCGTTTCGATCCCCTGCGCGCCGCCATCGCCGGGGGTCAGCAGCAACCCCAGCGGAGCCCGCCCCATCGCGCCGCCCTGTTCGGCGGCCAGATGCATCCGGCGCACGGGTGTCAGGCCGGGGGCACCGGGCAGGTCTCCGATCACCAGCGGAATGGCCCCGCTGCGCAGCGCCTCTTCAAGGCACCACAGCACGTCTTCGGCGCGGGTGGGGTGGACAAAGATGAACCGGGCCGGATCCGCAAAGGGCATCATCCCGTCTGGGTTCAGCTGACCGGGCTCCCACGCAGGGGAAATCCACAGCACCGGTCCCTGCGCCTGACCCGCCAGCCACATGGCAAAGCTGCGCCGGGCGGGGCCGCAGGCTTCGTGCACGCGACCCAGTTGCAGGGCGATCTGCGGATCAAGATTTATACCCGGCGCTTCACGCGCGGGTTTGCGGCCAAGAAGATGAGTAGACATGCTTTCAATCTAGCATGTTCTCATTTTGTTCTCAATTTGGAAATGCCCTCAGCGGGACAAAATCATCCGACCGTCTGCAAACTGGATGTTCGAGAACCTGTGCAGGTAATCCATACCCAGAAGGGATTTGTGCAGCTCACCCTCATTGATCCAGGCCGAGACGTTCTGGTCGGTGATTGGACCCACCGTAAAGGTCTCAAGCCGAACGGGGGCTGTCCGGACCTCACCGTTCGCGGTGGCCGCGCGGCCGAAATAGTTCAACTGATCGGGATCAATGCCTACGCGGGTGGCGTCCTGTGCGCTGAGAACAATCTGACTGGCACCGGTATCGACCAGAAAGGTGATCAGCTCTCCGTTGACCACAACGGGCAGATAATAGTGGCCATCATGGGCGCGCGGCACCTCGATCGTTTCGCCCGTTACAGTCATTTGTGGGGCAGGGCCGACGGTTGTGCGAATGTCTTCCCACAGGCCGACAACGGCAATCACGCCGATAAAGATGAACACCCAGGCCATAGCCTGTTGCAGCGTCTTATTCAGCGTCTGTCTGTTCTGCGAGATAAACCAGGCGACAACAGCCGCGCCAAGCAGTCCCAGATACGCTATGCGTGCGATGCTGTCGCCGTCCATACTTTCACCTTAAACCATGCGCTTGAGTGACATATGGGGAGTCAGGCCGCAAATCCAAAGGCTTTGAGGCCGTCCAGAATGAATTGTACGGACAGGGCGGCCAGCAGCATTCCAAGCAGGCGCGTCAGGACGTTCAGGCCGGTCTTGCCCAGAATGCGCGCGATTACGCCTCCGGACAGAAAAAAGGCCAGAACAACGGCCATGACCGCCAACATGACAATGCAGGCCTCGACGATACCCAACACGCCGGGATGCTGACCAGCCAACAGAATGATCGTTGCAATCGACCCCGGCCCGGCGATCAGGGGAATGGCCAGCGGGAACACGGACGGGTCGGGGTGTTCCTCCTCCTCGGCCCGGTCCTCGCGCCGTTTGGTGCGGCGGTCAAACAGCATGTCCAGCGCGGTCAGAAACAGCAGGGCACCCCCGGCCACGCGGAACGCCTCCATCGAGATACCGACAAAGCCCAGCACGGCCTCGCCAAAGGCCGCGAAAGCGATCAGGATACAAACTGCGGTCAGACAACTGCGGATCGCAGTCTTGCGCCGTGTTGCGGCGTCCATGTCCTGCGTCAGCGCCACAAAGATCGGCGTGGTGCCGAACGGGTCGATCACCACGAATAAAGTGGTGAATGCGGTGACAAAAAAGGCCAGATCCATCATTCGGCGGCACCTTGCTGAAGTTCCATCAGAACCGCCACAGCTTTTTCTGCTAGGTCACTGGGAACATAAACGTGATCATGATGATACCCGGCGACCATATTCGCGGGAATGCCGTTCTGCGCAAGCGCACCTGCGACGGCGGCCGTCAGGCCCACACCTTCGAGCGAGGAGTGCACCTGCAGGGTGATGCAGCGCATAGCCACCGCGCCGATCTGCGCTGCCTCAAGGGGCACGATCAGCGACAGGCCCTCGGCCTCAATACAGCTTGCCCGCGTGCCCTTTGGCCATTCCGTGTCTGGGGGCCAGACCACAAAGGCAAATTCACCGGGCTGAAGCGCGGGGCGCATACCGGAAATCATGGCTTTGGTTTCGGACACGGGGGACGTCATGACGCTTCGGCCTCTTCCAATCGTTCCGCGGCGGCGACCCACAGGGCCTCGGCTTTTTGCATGGCTTCAACCACTTCGGCGAACTTGCGGTTCCACGATTCCAGATCGCTGATCCGGTCATCTTCATAAAGCGCCGGGTCCGCCAGTTTCGCGGACAGCTTTTCATGCATATCCGTCAGTTTCTCGATCCGGTCCTCGCATTTGCGCAGATCGGCGCGTAGGGCCAGCATGGTATCGCGCGAGGGGCGTTTGGGCTTGGCCGCCGCAGGTTTCTCCTTGACCGGCTTGTCCCGCGCCAGCAGCAGGGCGCGATAGGCTTCCAGATCGCCGTCGAACGGCTTGACCGTCCCATCCGAGACCAGCCACAGCCGATCCGCCACCAGCGACAGCAGGTGCATATCGTGGCTGACCAGCACCACCGCGCCGGAATAGGCGGTCAGCGCTTCGACCAGCGCCTCGCGGCTTTCGATGTCCAAATGGTTGGTCGGCTCATCAAGGATCAGCATATGTGGTGCGTCGATCGTGGCAATCAGCAGCGACAGGCGCGCCTTCTGACCGCCTGATAATCGTCCGACCTGCGTTTCCGCCTGATCTGCGTTCAGGCCAAACCCGGCCAGACGCGACCGCCACTTGCCCGGCGCCTCATCCGGGCGCAGGCGGCGCAGATGGTCCAGAGGGGTTTCGTCCACATACAGCTCATCCACCTGATGCTGGGCGAAATAGCCAATGCGCAGCTTGGAGCTGCGGGTCATCTTGCCTGCCATCAGGGGCAGACGATCGGACAGCAGCTTGGACAGAGTCGATTTCCCCTGACCGTTCTTGCCCAGCAATGCGATGCGGTCATCCTGATCAATACGCAGATTCAGGCGGCGCAGCACCTCGGTGTCGCCATAGCCGGTCACGCCGCCTTCAAGGTGGATGATCGGCGGTGACAGCTCTTCGGGCTCAGGAAAGCTGAAGGCGCGCAAAGCGGCTTCCTGCGGGGTGGAAACAAGCTGGATACGTTCAATCATCTTCAGGCGCGATTGGGCCTGAACAGCCTTGGATGCCTTATACCGAAAGCGATCCACATAGCTTTGCAGATGGGCAATACGCGCCTTGGCCTTGGCGTTCTCGGATTCCGCCTGTGCCAGACGTTCGGCGCGGCGTTCGGCGAACTTGTCATAGGGCACCGCGTAATAGGTCAGCTTGCGGTCTTCCAGATGCAGGATCGAGCCAACGGCTCGGTTCAACAGCCCGCGGTCGTGGCTGATGATGATGACGGTATGAGGGTATTTCGCCAGATAGCTTTCCAGCCACAGCGCGCCTTCAAGGTCCAGATAGTTGGTCGGTTCGTCCAGCAGCAGCAGGTCGGGCTGTGAAAATAGCACCGCCGCCAGCGCGACGCGCATCCGCCAGCCGCCCGAGAAATCGGAACAGGGTTTCAACTGATCTTCATCATCAAATCCAAGGCCCTTTAGGATCGAGGACGCTCGCGCCTCGGCTGACCAAGCGTCGATATCGGCCAGACGAGTCTGGATCTCGGCAATTCGAGCGGGGTCCTCGGCGCTGTCCGCCTCGGCCATCAAAGCGCTGCGTTCGGTATCTGCGGCCAGCACGGTGTTGATCAATGAGACATCGGAGGATGGCACCTCTTGCGCCACGCCGCCGATACGCGCGCGTTTGGGCAGCACGATATTGCCTGATTCCAGCGCCAACTCCCCCCGGATCAGGCGGAACAGGGTGGTCTTGCCGGTGCCATTGCGCCCCACAAGGCCGACCTTGTGCCCATCGGGAATGGTTGCGCTGGCCCCATCGAACAAGGGGCGGCCTTCGACGGCATAATTGATGTCTTCGATCCGTAACATGAGCCGCTCTTAGCAGAGCCGTGATGCCGCCGCCAGCGGCTTGGCATGTTCATCCCGGGATCAATGTGATAGCGCTGGTCCGATTGGATTTCAGACGGTTTCTTGACCCATGCGAGCGGCCCAAACGCCCCCATCCTTGGTAACCTTGATCTTTGCGACGGCACTGTCGGTGCTGTCGCTTAACATGTTCCTGCCATCGCTGGCGCAAATGGCGGGGGATTTTCAGGTCGACTACGCGCTGGTGAACTTCTCGGTGGCCGGGTACTTGGCGGTTTCTGCAATATTGCAGCTTATCGTAGGGCCCTTGTCAGACCGTTTCGGGCGCAGGCCCATCATGTTGATCGGGCTGGGCGTCTTTGCTCTTGCCTCGCTGGGGTGCGTGCTGGCCGAGTCGATCTGGGTCTTTCTGGGTTTTCGATTGCTTCAGGCGGCAGTGGTTGCCGGGCCGGTTTTATCCAGCGCTTCGATCCGCGATCGGTACGCCCCAAACGAAGCCGCCAGCAAACTGGGATATGTCGCCATGGCGATGGCCTTGGCGCCGATGCTGGGCCCGATGCTGGGGGGTGCTTTGGACATGCTATTCGGCTGGCGGGCCGGGTTTATTTTGTACACGGTGCTGGGGGCAGGGATGTTTGCCCTGCTTTGGCTAGATATGGGTGAGACGAACAGCACACCATCAGCAACCTTCGCCGCCCAACTGCGCGAATATCCGCATCTGTTTCGGGCCCGCCGGTTCTGGGGGTACGCCTTGTGCGCGGCGTTTTCGATCGGAGGCTTCTTTAGCTTTATCACCGGTGCGCCCCTCGTGGCCGCCGCGTGGTTCGACCTTAGCCCGGCATTTCTGGGGCTGGGGATTGGTATTATCACTGGCGGGTTCATGGTGGGAAATTTCATCACCGGGCGGATCGCTGCCCGAACACGTTTGACGACGATGATCCTGATCGGGCGGGTCGTGGCATCCACCGGGCCATTCTTTGGACTGCTGCTGTTTATGGCGGATAAGGGATCGGTCTGGGTTTTCTTCGGATCGGCGATCTGTGTGGGCTTCGGAAACGGTTTGACCAACGCAAATGCATCGGCTGGCGTGATGTCGGTTCGCCCGAAACTGGCAGGCAGCGCGGCTGGTTTGTCCGGCGCGATGATTGTTGCACTTGGCGCAGTTCTGACGTCGATGACGGGGGCGCTGGTCAGCCCCGAAAACGGACCTTACCTGGTGCTGGGCATGATGAGCACATGCAGTTTCGCAGGGCTGTTGGCCGTTTTGTACGTGCGCTGGGTGGACCGGGTAGAGCCGTTGCCTGACGCGATCTGACGGTCAGGTCATCATAACGCTTTTCTTGGGCCAAATACCGTGCTAGGCGGCGCGCGATGGATTTGGGCGCGAGCGTCGCGCCGAGCATTAAGGAGAGCCCGACATGGCACTGGAACGCACATTCTCGATCATCAAACCCGATGCAACCCGCCGTAACCTGACTGGCAAGATCAACGCCAAGTTCGAAGACGCGGGCCTGCGCATCGTCGCGCAAAAGCGCATCCACATGACCAAGGAACAGGCTGGCAAGTTCTACGAAGTCCACGCCGAGCGTCCGTTCTATGACGAACTGTGCGAATTCATGTCGTCGGCCCCGGTCGTCGTTCAGGTTCTGGAAGGCGAAGGCGCCATTGCAAAGAACCGCGAAGTCATGGGCGCAACCAACCCAGCAGACGCAGCAGCCGGCACCATCCGCGCCGAGTTTGCTGAATCGGTTGGCGAAAACTCGGTCCACGGCTCAGACGCACCTGAGACTGCAGCGGTCGAGATCGCCTACTTCTTCTCGGGTATCGAGCTGGTCGGCTAACGCGCCGCATGAAGAATTTGAAAAGCCGTCCTCCGAAGGTGAGGGCGGCTTTTTCTATGCGGGTTTCAGATCATCCGGTGACACCCGGACGCCGATCGCATCAAGGTCGGATATCAACTGAGCCTCGGGCGCCGTTCCCACACTGGCCTTGATCGCATCAAACCTCTGGCGCAGCGCCTTTTTCTCATCGCCCTTGCAATCGTTCCAGGGGCGTCCCTGCAGGCCCATGACCAGCACGTAATAGCCGATGAAATGCGGGCGTGATCCGGACTGTAGCAACTTGGTATAGGCAGCATCCGCCCCCAACTCGCGCAAGTTTTGGGCCGAGTGTATGCCCGCACGTGCACAGGCCTGTTCGAACGCGGGGCCAAGATTGCGGATGGAAGAAACCGGATCAGTCATAGCAGCGTCCTAGCGCCACCCTTTGCTGCTGTCATCCAATTGTTCCTTTTTGCCTGTAGGGGATGCAGTTGGCAGGCTTGCTATTGGCAGACGTATGCGATCTCATGACGTCATGCTGTCAAGCGAGGTGTCCATGTCCAAAAACAAGGAAGCCGCAGAAAATAAAGCCAAGGACAAGAAGAACACGTCGCTGCGACTGGACGGAAAAACCCTGAAGGCTCTCAAGATTCGTGCGATTGAAGAGGGGACCAGCGTACAGAAGATCGTGGAAAACCTGGTGAACGAGTATCTTGAAACGCCGCGGAAGGAACAGTCGAGATGACAGAGGCGGACGCCTTGTTTGTTATTCAAGGCGCATTCGAGCCATCCTTGATTGCAAAGCCGCTAAAGAAGCTTTGCTTGAGGCTTGCACCGGCGAAGGCTGCTCAGAATTTTCACGTGCTGGACTGCTTTGATCAGTCTATCCGGATGTCCGGAGATGTCCTGATTGAAACATCCGGGTCACTGTTGCTTTTTAAGTGCGATGGGGCAGTGGCGACGCAGGATGCTCAGGGGAATGGCACGTTTATTCAGAACCTGCCGGACGGTGCCGTAAAATCGGCCCTGCATGGTTTCCCCGAATTACGAGCGTTGACCGCCATTGGGACAGGAACGCTCCGAACCCAAGCATTCTCGATACTGGATGACCTTGAAAAAACACAGGTCCGTGGTTGTGTGTATTCTTTGGAGTCCGAGGCAGATCAACTCAGCATCGTGTCTGTTCAGCGGTTGAAAGGATATAGCAGCGCATTCAAGGCGGTCTGCACAAAGCTGACCGGGAAGGCAAGCAGTGCAGAGACACTGTTCGGGACACTCTTTCCCGACGCAACCCCATACAGGGCAAAACCGGATATCGCATTGGGCAAAGAAGAGCCATCCATCGAAGTGGCAACGGACATCATTCGAACATTCCTGGCCGTTGCGCGCCAGAACGAGGCTGGTGTGATTGCCGACATTGATACCGAATATCTGCACGATTATCGCGTGTCCCTTCGGCGGGTCAGATCGGTGTTGAGCCTTTTCAAAGGGGTGTTTTCGACCGAACAGACGATCGCTCTGAAACATACGTTCTCAGACTTGATGGCCCCGACGGGACGGGTTCGTGATCTTGATGTCTATTTGTTGGATAAAGAAAGATATTTCAATCTAATACCATCCAAACTTCATCCCGGCGCTGAGGCCATGTTCGCGCAGTTTGAGGAAGAGCGTTTGCAGGCCCTCAACACGCTCTCACGCCGGTTCAAGTCCGCCGCATATGATCGTCAGATGAAGGACCTGTCCACGCTATTTTCGGATGTGGGAAATCTGGAGCCCGGCCCGAATGCAAGCAGAGGGGCTTATGGGTATGCCTGCGCCCTGATTTGGAAACGATACCGAAAAGTCTGCAATCTGGCGCGGCAGATCACGCCAGAGACCCCGGATGCACTGGTGCATGATTTGCGGATCGACTGCAAGAAGCTGCGGTATCTGATGGAATTCTTTGGCCCTCTTTTCGACGCGAGGGACTTCAAAACCATCATCAAGCCGTTGAAAAAGCTGCAAGATAATCTTGGGTTGTTCAATGACTGCTCGGTCCAGCAAGAGGCGCTTTTGGAATTTGTCGCACGGCAAAGCAACTCTCAAAACCGGGCAAACGCACAACTTGCCATGTCTGTCGGCGGGTTGGTCGCCGTATTGGATCAACGGCAGAAATCGGAACGAGACCGCGTTATCGCAAATTTCCGGCAATTCGACAGCGCGAACATCAGACACCTGTTTCGCAGCCTGTTTCACCACAAGGAGGACTAGGGATTGAAGATCATAGCCTGTTACAGCAACAAGGGCGGCGTTGGAAAAACAGCGACATCGGTCAATCTGGCCTATGCCTATGCGAAGGCAGGGAGAACTGTTCTTCTATGTGATCTGGATCCGCAGGGCGCGTCTGGGTTCTACCTGCGGGTCAAACCTTCGAAAAAGCTGACGGATGCTCGTTTCTTCGAGGATGTTGAGCGTTTTACCAAATCTATCCGTGCCAGTGATTTCGAAAGGCTGGACGTATTGCCGGCGAATATGAGCTTTCGCGACTTTGATGTGTTTCTGTCTCGCATGCGCAACAAGAGATCGCGGTTGAAGAAGGCGCTGGCTGCGGCAGGCAGCGACTATGATGTGATTATCCTGGATTGTCCGCCGAACTTTTCGACCTTGTCCGAAAACATATTCAAGGCTGCGGACCAGATTGTCGTACCTGTCATCCCAACGACTCTGTCCGAACGGACCTTCGACCAACTGGTGACGTTCTTTGACCAGAAAGGACTGCCTAAGAAAAAGCTGCGGGCCTTTTTCTCGATGGTGCAGCGCCGAAAGACGTTGCATGTTGAAACGATGATTGCGATGCGAAAACTGTATCGAAAGCGGTTCCTGCAGGCATCGGTCCCGTTTGCGGCGGATATCGAACGGATGGGGCAGAACAGGGCGCCCGTCAGCATCTATGCCGGTCGGAGTGCGGCGAGTGCCGCGTATCTTACGCTCTATGATGAGTTGGAAAACGGAGTGGTTTCAGACAAATGAGTACCGAAATCGAACGTAAATTCCTTGTGGCTGACCTGCCGGATCTAAGCCGCGCGGACAAAGCCATCGTGCGGCAGGGCTATCTGACATCACTCGACGATTCTGCTGAATTGCGTCTTAGGCAAAAGAATGATCGGTTCTACCTGACCCTAAAGGGCGGTGGCACAATGGTTCGGGTCGAGCGCGAGGTGGAGATTTCGGCCGAACAGTTTGAAACCTTCTGGCCTGAAACTGAAGGACGCCGGGTCGAGAAAGAGCGTTATACTGGCGCGCTCACAGACGGTCGGGTCTTTGAGCTGGATGTGTTTCAAGGGGATCTTGCCCCGCTGCAGCTTGTTGAGGTTGAGTTTTCGACCGAGGCCGAGGCGCTGGCTTTTACACCCCCGGATTGGTTCGGCACGGATGTGACGTCTGACAAGCGGTACAAGAATAAAACAATGGCGACTAGTGGCGTCCCAGCTTGATGGTCGCTTGCAGGCCGGGATCGCTGTTTCTGGCTGCGAATGCGCCGCCATGCATGTGTGAGATCGCAGCAACCAGCGCCAGCCCAAGCCCCGCATTTCGTTCTGTTCGCGCAGGGTCTAGCGTGACGAACGGTACTTGAAGGCGGGGTAGGTCCTCGTCTGGCACGCCGGGGCCGTGATCGCGGACACTCATGCAGGTGAACGGGCCATCCTCGGAAATCGTGATGTCAATGGATGTCTCTTCAGGCGCATAGCGCAAGGCATTTTCCAAAAGGTTTGACAGGGCCTGCGATAGCAAGGGGCGGTGACCCTGTATTGGCGTGGCCTCACCGTTGACAGTGATCTGAACCCCCTGATCTGAGGCCACGGGCTCATAGAGTTCAACAACATCACCGACCAGTTGTTGCAGATCAACGGTTTCAAATTGTTCGCGCCCCACACCGGCCTCGGCACGTGAGATGTCAGTAAGTTGTCCCAAAACTCTGAGAACATGGTCAATTTCGGCTGTGGCCCGTGCCACATCAATCTCGCGGTCCAGATCCGTTTTGCTTGGATCTGACAGGGTTTCAATTCTCTGACGCAGGCGTGACAAAGGGGATCTGAGGTCATGCGCGATTGAATTTGAGGTTGTGCGCAGGTTGCTGATCAGTTCCTCGATCCGGTCCAACATGGTGTTGAGCGTGCGGGCCACCTGATCAAACTCATCACCTGTCCCGCGCAAGGGCATGCGGCGGGACAAATCGCCGGACACAATATTCTCGGCAGTGCTGGCTATGTCCGACAGGCGAGAGAACACCAGCCGTGTGAACAACCACCCAGTTAGGACACTAAGCGCAAGGGCAATCGCCAGCGCGATACCAACCGAGCGGAGGAGAACCCTGTCGAACTGTTGCCGCGCCAGGGCGTCCCGTCCGACCAGAAGACGCTCGCCACCTGGTAAGCGGATGGAGGCGGCGGAAATAGGAACCAACTCGTCATTGTCGGCGCGGCGCAGCTCCAGATCGACCCATCCGCTGCCGGCGGTGACGTCCGCAGGCCATTGTTTGAGGTTGCCTGCAAGTTTCGCGCCGAAGCGATCAGTTAGCAGGTACAGCGCATCGCGCTCGGATGCCGAGGGCAGGCGTCGCTCGATGGCCGTCAACAGACCGATAAGGCCGCGTCTTTCGTATTCATCGGCCAACCCGGTCAGTTCGGCGGACACGACCGATCGTGTCTCACCTTCAATACTGCGGTTGGCCGTGACATAGACCAAAGCCAGCACCGTCGCGGTCAGCAAGGTGCTGAGGACCATGCTGGCGAAAACCAATCTCGTTCGGGAATTATTGAAGGAGAGTTGAAGGTTATCCATCAGAGATCATGTAGCCGGCACCCCGGACGGTTTCAATCAAAGGCGGTCCGCCACCTTCATCCAGTTGACGCCGCAGTTTTGAGATATGGACGTCAACCACGTTCGTATTCGGGTCGAAATGGTAATCCCAAACACCCTCAAGCAGCATCGTGCGCGACACGACGCGGTTCTTTCTGCGCAGAAAATACTCAAGGATTTGGAACTCGCGAGGGGTCAGCGACACTTCGTGTCCGTCGCGCGTGACTTTGCGGGTCAGCAGGTCCATCTCAAGGTCGCGGCAGGTCAAGGTCGCGTTTTCCTCAGATTCCTGAGGACGTCGCAACAAAGCCTCAATGCGCGCGTGTAACTCTTGGAAAGAAAACGGTTTTACAAGGTAGTCATCCGCGCCCGAGCGCAGCCCTTTGACCCGCTCATCAACCGCGCTCATCGCGGTAAGCATCAGGACGGGGGTTTTAAGACCCGCGGCCCGAAGGGAACGGATCAAGGACAAACCATCCAGCCCCGGCAGCATCCGGTCCAGGACAATGGCGTCAAACCCGCCGTCGGTGGCATGATACAGACCTTCACGGCCATCCGCGGCCTGTTCGACCACATAGCCTTCCTCGCCAAACCCTTTGGCGATGAACTCGCGGGTGTCTTCGTCGTCTTCAACGATCAGCAGGCGACGGCTCATGATCTGATCTCCTATTTCTACTGGTATTTAAACACAAAATTTGGGGTAAAGCACTGGTTTTAGGGACAGAACGTGCCGGGTGCGTCGTTGCGCACCCGGCAGTCCCGGTGGATAGCGGACAATTCAATCCACCGGGGAGGCGCACGCCAGATATTCCCCATCACGTGGCGCGCGCGGGTGTCTGATCAGGCGATTTCCACCGCAACGAAGATCTGGTTGCCGCCACGATTGATCAGAACCAGCGCAGGATCGGTCTTTTCGCTGTCCAACGCGGCCTTGAGCGCGTCCGGCGTGACGGTTTCCTGCCCGCCGAGCTTCACGATCACGTCGCCACGCTGGAGACCAGCCTTCGCCGCCGGGCTTTCGGGCGCAAGATCGGTCACGATCACGCCGTTGACGTTTTCACCAACGCCGATTTCGGCGCGGGTCGTGTCGGTAAGCGGCGCCACGGTAACGCCCAAGGCGGTTCCCGAGACGGTCTCATCTACAGATTTGTCGATGTCTGCCGAGGCGCTTTGGTGCTGGCCGATGGTCAGCTCAAGCTGTTGCTCCTTGCCATCGCGCAGAACGGTGAGGGTGCTGTCAGTCCCCACCTTCGTCGTGCCGACCAACAAGGGCAGGTCACTGCTTGAGTCGACTGTTTCATCGTTGAAGGTCAGGATGACATCGCCCTGTTCCAGAATCCCCTGAGCCGGGCTTCCATCGACCACGTCGGACACCAGTGCGCCCTTTGAGGCCTCAATTCCCATCGCGGCTGCGATTTCCGGGCTGACATTCTGGATCGAAACACCCAGCCAACCACGGCTGACCTGACCGTCATCACGCAGATCGGCCGCGATGTGTTCCACGATGTTCGAGGTCACTGCAAAGCCCAGACCCACGGATCCGCCGCTGGGCGAATAAATCGCCGAGTTCACGCCGACTACTTCGCCTTCCATGTTGAACAGCGGTCCGCCCGAGTTGCCCTTGTTGATGGCCGCATCAGTCTGGATGAACTCGGCATAAGGCCCTTGGGAAATGTTGCGACCCTTGGCCGAAACGATCCCTGTTGTCACGGTCGAGCTCAGGCCAAAGGGGTTACCGATTGCCACAACGTCCTCGCCCACGCGGATCACGTCGCTGTCGCCCAATTCAACGGCCTGCAGGTCTTCACCGGCGTCGATTTTCAGGACTGCGATGTCCGTCAGCGGGTCGGTTCCGACAACCTCGGCGTCAAAGGTGCGATCGTCGCTCAGGCGAACGGTGACGTTCGACGCGTTGTCGACAACGTGGTGATTAGTGACGATGTATCCTGCCTCATCCAGAACAAAGCCCGATCCCAAGCCTTGCGCCGGGCCGCGTTGTGGGGCGTTGAACCCTTCTGGCGTACCAAAGCGTTTGAAGAACTCACCGAACGGGTGGCTTTCCAAATCAAAGTCCTGACCTCTGGCCGGAACTGCGGTGGCGTCCTGTTCCGCGATAATGGTCACAACGGAAGGTGACACGCTCTCAACCAGATCGGCCAGGGCTTCGTCCGCTTTCGAGGGTAGGGCGGTCGTCGCAAGCAGAGCGGCGCTCAGCGCTGTGACACCCACCCAGTTGGACGTGCGTGGCATGAGAAGAGAGGATTTACGGATGCTCATTTTGGTCTCCTGTTTGTATCACGCGGTTGCGGCCGCGCGTTAAAACAGCAGATGAAGCATCAGTCTTTGAGTTTCCTGTTTGAAAGATTAAGAAATCTTAATTTCGCCACAATAGGCCAGTCCTATGTCCGGGTTGGGCAATGCGACGTCGTGCAGCCGGACGAATCGATGGCTCGAATCACTGGATTGTTGACGCGTAAGTAGGCAATACCTGAAAAGGGCTGAATTGAAACAGTTTGGTTAACAAAGGAATGGTTCCTCAGGCCCTTTGCCAATCGCTCGTGTTTTAGTTGTGACTAGGTCTAACGATTAGTCTTTGCCAGCCGCAACAAGCCTAAAAGCAGCCGGTCTTTTGCTGGATAAGAGCGCTCATAAGGGCGGTTTTAGCGTCGGTAGCACGAATTTCGGTTCCCTCATTGATTGTTTTTTCCTCGGCAGGATGTTGCGCAAAAACCATTCCGATACGTCGAAAATTAACCGTTCTTTCCAGTTTCCCGTTGTCTGACCCGGCGCGATGGGTGACGATGATCAGGCCCAAGCGAGGGGAGCCGAAGGCACTAGGGGGTGCCAACGGCCGTCACAGTCACTGGAAGCGCTGAGCGGCATGTTAACGAGGGGGTCTTGTTTAGGTTCAGCGGCGGAATAGCCAGCGTGCTACACGGCACAAATGGCCGCGCTTTCAGGATTGATGAAAAGTGGTAGTCCTGTTTTGGGCACCGGCCCGGTCTGAAAAGACCGGGCCGCGTTCTTTTCAGGCCCCCTTTTTTTGCCGCCATGCGTCCCAGTCTTCTGGTGTGTCCAAGTCCAGTAACGCGTTTTGGCCGGGCAGGGGAACGAGATGAACGCGATCCGCATGTGCCCGGACGACGGCCTGCGCGCCTTCATCGCCAGTTAGTCTTGCAAGGTCATCGAAAAGCGCCTTGTCGAAAATGACCGGGTGGCCGGGCTTCCCTTGGGACGTCGCGCCGCGCCAGATCAGGTTGTCTGGATGAGTGTGCACCGCGTCGATCACTGCAGTCAGGTCGTTGGGCGTGATGTCCGGCAAGTCAGCCAACAAAACCATGACGGCGTTTGCCTCTGGCGGGAGATGCCGCATCGCTCTGCGCAGGCTGGCATTCATTCCTTCGATGGCATCCGGGATTTCTACCTTAAGAACATCCAGACCCATGAGCGCGTCGTAGCGTGGATGAGGCTTCGGTGGCAGAGCGATAATAACCGGGCCAGCCTGCAGCGCCGTCTTTGCCGAACGGCGCAGCAAAGGCATATTGTCAACGGCTTGCAGCAGCTTGTCCTTACCGCCCATACGACGCGACTGTCCGGCGGCCAAAAGGATAATGGGTAACGGAATCATAGCGCTAGAATGCCGCCCCGAAAGACGTAAGTCATCCCCGCATGCGCGCACCATCTGGATCGAACAGGGGTTCCGAGATCACGCGTGCCTTTCTGAACTGGCCGAGAATTTCGATTGCGACTTCCAACCCGTCTTGGATTTCCTCTACAGGCAGGAACCCCATCGCCACCGATTTTCCGGCATAGTGCGAATATCCGCCAGATGTACAGAAGCCTACGACCTGATCATCCAGCCAGATCGGTTCATAGGCATTTACATCGGCGTCGTCCGCGTCGACTTCGAAGGCCACCAGCCTGCGTGTCGGACCTTCTGCGCGTTCCAATTCGGTCGCGGCGCGGCCGATAAAGTCCACGTTTTTCGAAAATGCAATGAAGCGGTCCAGCCCTGTTTCTGCCGCGGTGTAATCCGGTGAGTATTCGCGCATCCAGGACCCAAAGAACTTGTCCAGACGCAGGCTCATCATCGAGCGCATTCCAAAAGGTACCATGCCATGAGGCTGCCCAGCCTGCCACAAAGTCCACCAAAGTTGCCTCTGCGCCATCGGATCGCAATAGATCTCAAACCCCAAGTCTCCGGTATAGCTGACCCGTTGAACGATGCAGTCCGTCATACCGATTGTCATGCGCCGCACATCCAGAAAACCAAGGGTCGTGATGTCGTCCCGGGTGCAGGCCAATAACACCTCATCGGCTTTGGGCCCTGCGATCTGAAACCCATTCAGGCGATCACTGACATTTTCGATGTTCACACCATCGGATTGGTTTTGCAGGAACCACCTCATGTGGAACGCTTGGCTGCCATAGGAAGCGGTGAGCTGGAATTCTTCTTCGCCAAGGCAGGATATGGTGAAGTCTCCAATCAGTTTGCCCTTAGGCGACAGCATGGGGGTCAGTGACAATCGCCCCGGTTGTGGAACGCGCCCGGCCATAATCCGATCCAACCACGCCCGAGCATTGGCTCCGGTGATGCGGTATTTTCCGAAGTTGTGCACCTCGTTAATCCCGACGCCACTGCGGACAGCGTTGACCTCGCGCCCCGTCGCCGAAAACGCATCCGAGCGTCGGAAGGAAGGCGTTTCATATCCCGGCTCATCGGCTTGGGCGAAATAGTTCGGCACCTCCAGCCCGTATTGCTGTCCCCAGACCGCGCCCAGATCGCTGAAGATGTCATACATCGGCGTCGTTCGGTTCGGGCGCGCGGCGGGTAGCTCTTCGTTCGGGTAGGCGACGCTAAAGCGCTTCTGGTAGTTCTCGACCACCTTGGGGCGGGTGTAACCGGGACTGATCCAGTCGCCGAAACGGGCCACGTCCATGGCAAAGACATCGCGTTCGGGCTCGCCTTCGATCATCCACTGGGCCAGCGTCAGGCCCACGCCGCCACCCTGACTAAACCCGGCCATCACACCGCAGGCCGACCAGTAGTTGCGCAGCCCCGGCACAGGCCCGACCAGAGGATTCCCGTCCGGCGCAAAGGTAAACGGCCCGTGGATCACCGATTTCACTCCGGCTTCGGCCAGAACAGGAAAGCGGCGATAGGCAAATTCGATGCTGTCGGTGATCTTGTCATAATCGTCGGGCAGCAGCTCGTGTCCGAACTCCCATGGCGTTCCGTCCACGGCCCAGGGCTTGCAAGGTTGTTCGTAAAATCCGATGCAAAGGCCGCGACCTTCCTGCCGCAGATAGCTTTCCCCGGCGGGGTCCATCACATGCGGGTGCTCGCTGCCTGCATCAATGATGGCTTCGATCTGAGGGATCGAGTCGGTGACCAGATACTGATGCTCCATCGGGTGCAGCGGGAAATACACGCCTGCCATGGCCCCGACCTCGCGCGCCCAAAGACCGCCAGCGTTGACCACATGTTCGGCATGAATGGTGCCTTTGTCGGTGACGACGTCCCAAGTACCGTCCCGCCGTTGCAGCGTTTCATGTACCATACAATGCGTTGCAATGGTCGCCCCGCCCATTCGGGCGGCCTTGGCGTAGGCATGTGTTGTACCCGACGGGTCCAAGTGCCCGTCTAACGGATCATAAAGAGCACCGATAATACCGTCGGTATTGGTGATGGGCGCGATTTTCTTGATCTCTTCGGGGCCGACGATCTCGGTCTCAAGGCCCATGAAACGGTGCTTGGCACGCTCGGCCAGCAGCATGTCGAACCGGTCCTGATTGTCGGCCAGCGTCACTCCGCCCACATGGTGCAGGCCGCAGGACATGCCGGTGATCTCTTCCAGTTCCTTATACAGACGGATCGTATAGCCTTGCAGAGCGGCCATGTTGGTGTCGCCGTTGAGCGTGTGAAAACCGCCTGCCGCATGCCATGTGGATCCGCTGGTAAGCTCGGACCGCTCCAGCAACATCACGTCCGACCATCCCAGCTTGGTCAGGTGATACAGGACCGAGCATCCGACAACACCACCCCCAATGACTGCCACCTGTGTTGTCGTTTTCACGTTGCTGCCTCCATCCGGTTTCGGCCCGAGCCTGCAAGCGCAGGCTGAGGTTTACTGTTCCGTTCCCGACATGGTGTGTCGCAGGTCGCGTGTCAGAGAGGGCGGATTTTCAACTCGGTGATCCGGTTCCCCTCGCGCGCGGTGACTTCAAACCGGAAGCCGTGGAACGAGAAAACCTGACCCCTCACCGGGATCATCTGCGCCTCGTGTATGACCAGACCTGCGACGGTATTGGCTTCTTCGTCGGGCAGGGACCATTCCATCGCGCGGTTCACGTCGCGGATTGTCATCGCGCCTTCGACCAAAAACTGACCGTCCTCGGTTCGTGTAACCGGGACGTCTTCATCCAGATCGAATTCGTCGGCGATTTCACCCACGATTTCTTCGAGGATATCTTCCAGCGTGATCAGACCGCGCAGCGAGCCATATTCATCCACGACCAGCGCAAAGTGGCTGTGCATGCGCAGGAATTCCCGCATCTGATCGTCCAAAGTCGTTGTTTCGGGAACGAAATAGGGGTCGTTGGCGACCTTTGAAATATCGAACTCTTTCAGGCGGTTAGCATCACCTTCGCTGCTTCCGGCATGCGCATACATGGCGCGGAACAAGTCCTTGGCATGCACGACACCCACGATGTTCTCGGGCTCATCCCGGAAAACGGGCAGGCGGGTATGGGGGCTTTTCAGGCATTGCTGCAGGATAACCTCGGGCGTGTCGTCCGCGTCGATCATTTCAATGTTCGAACGGTGAAGCATGATTTCTTCCACCGTCCGATCACCCAGATCCAAGGCACCCAGAATACGGTCGCGGTCTTCTTTTTCGACAACGCCTTCGGAATGTCCTAGTTGCAGCGCGCCTGCAATTTCCTCTCGTACCGCAAGGATGTTGCTGTCGGGGTCGATCTGCACCCCAAACAGGCGCAGAACTCCGCGCACCAGCAAACGCACCGCTGCTACGACCGGAGAGAACACGGTCACCACTACGCTGATCAGCGGGGCCACCGAAGAGGCCGCTTTTTCTGCGTTGGTGATAGCGTAGGTTTTGGGCAGAACTTCCGCAAAGATCAGAACCAGAAGGGTCATGACCAGTGTCGCCAATGCGACGCCGCTTTCGCCAAAGAGACGCGTAAACAACGCGGTGGCCAAAGACGCCGCAAGGATGTTCACCAAGTTGTTGCCCAACAGGACCGAGCCGATCAGACGCTCGTTGTCATCGGTGATGTCCAGCGCCTTTTGCGCCCCGCGTGATCCCTTGTCGGCCTGTGCCCGCAGCTTGCCGCGCGACGAGGCGGTCAATGCTGTTTCAGAACCCGAGAAAAAGCCTGATAGGACAAGCAAAAACAGAATGGCGCCGGTCGTAAACCAGAATGCGCCGTCGATCAGAGAAGAAGAGGGTTCCATCGGTCCTTGGTTGTTCGTGTTGCTGCAATGGTTATGGGGGCGCGGCCCCTGCGGATCAAGGGGTTAGCCCTTGTCGCCGGGGTCTTTGGCAAGCGGGTGATGCTCTAACACCAGTTCGGCAAGCCGTTCGTCCAGAACATGCGTGTATATTTCGGTCGTCGCAACATCAGCGTGGCCAAGCAAGGTCTGGATCGAACGCAGATCCGCGCCATTGGCCAGCAAATGCGTCGCAAAGGCGTGGCGCAACGTGTGCGGCGTGACTTTTTCCGGCGAGACGCCACCCTGAACCGCCAGGTCCTTGATCAGTTGAAAGAACATATGTCGCGTCAGGTGCCCGGATTTACCACGCGAGGGAAACAGAAACTTTGAGCGCTGACCGCCATCCGCAACTTTTTGATCCTCGGTTTCGTCCCGAATAGTCAACCAGGCCGCAAGCGCCTCTCGCGCAGGTGGGGACAAGGGGACCATCCGCTCTTTGCCGCCCTTGCCAAGAACCAGCAGCATGCGCGGATCACCCCGTGCCGATGACACAGGCAAAGAAACCAGCTCGGTCACGCGCATACCTGTGGCGTATAGCAGTTCCATCAGGCAAGTGTTGCGCACGCGATCTGCCTTGGTGCGGCCGGTTTCGCGCGCTGCTTGAAGCAACCGGTCGACCTCGGCCACGTCCAGTGTTTTTGGCAGGCGCTTCTGACGGCCCGGGCCTTTGATCTGAATGGCAGGGTTCGCCTCGCGCCAGCCTTCTTCAAACGCAAATCGGTAAATCTGTTTGATCGCTGAAAGCCTGCGGGCGCGGGTGGATTGGGAAAGCCCCTGAGCGTCACAGTCGATTAAGTAGCTCTCGATCTGGTCGCGACTTGCTTCTGCAAAACCGGTTTTTCGCCGGTCCAACCACTCGGCAAAGTCCTTCAGGTCCCTGCCATATGCCAACAGTGTGTTCGTGGCTGCACCTAACTCAGCCGCTTGTGCCTGCAGAAACGTGGAAATCCAAAGCTCCTGAGTGGCGGGGGCGGTCATGATCAGGTGCCCTGCAAGATCAGCAGGTTCAAGGCAGCGCGGCGGGCGGTGTCCTCAAGACCCACGCGGCGCAACGTGGCAATGGCCGCCGTCAGATCGACAAGGTTCCCGCGTGAACCATGCGCAAAAAGCTCCATCGTCTCAAGGATCGCTTCGCCCAATTGGTCGTTGGACAGCAGGGCATTGATGTCCGAGGGCACTGGCGCGGCCCATGCAAACCCTTCTGCCACCGCATCCGCTAACGGAGAGGGGGACGGGGCGCGACCGGGATCACCTTGCGCCAACGCCGCCAAAAACTGACTTTCCTCTGATTGATCGGGGGCAGAAAGGGCCGCAGTTTCGTAAAGGTCCGACAACAAAACAATCCGCCACCGCAGTTGCTCGACCGCCGGGTCATCCAATGTAACCTGCGACAACTGACCTGCGAAGAGTTCGGCAAAAGGCACCTCAAGCCCGACGCTGCGCATTTGCTCCCACACGATGGGCAATGCTGTTGCAATGGCGTTCGGGTCGCCCGAGTTCAACGCGGTTTCAAATCGCTGAACGGCTGTAACCCTGTCCCAAACGGCACCCGAGGCAGCCGGGGATCGTTCCGTATAAAGGCCTAGCAACTGGTTCGGTGTCAGGGCACCCATTCGGGTCAGACGCTCGGCCGCTTCGATCTGGGCTTTCCAGCCCGCCACGTCGCGCAGGTCGGCATTTGCAAAGACCCGAGGCAGCGGGGCAGAGGGCAAACGCTCGCCAATGGCTTCGTACAGGCGGAAACTCAGCGGGTCCGGATTTTCCGGCTGCGGCAGGTATTCCGCGTCTTCGAACAGTTCGGGGCTGAGAAAACGGTCAAGGACATCAAGATCCTCGGGGGGCAGGACCTCCAGCGCGTGCGCGGCTTCCAAGGTGAGCGCGGCAGAGGGCCAATCCCCCCGGCGTGCTTTGCAGAAAATCTGGGCGGCATAGTCCTGCGACAGGTGGGGCTGGGCAATCAATGCGGTGCAGCTTCGGTCTTCGTCACCGGTTAGCAAGGTCGCGTCGAACCAGCGTTTGAACCGCTCGCGGCTGTTGGTCGGGCCGGCAAGCTGGACCAGTGACTGCGCGGGATCAGCCGCCCCAAGCTGCATCAGCCGGTCCAAACGCGCCAGCAATAGTGTTTCTTCGGCCTCGGGTCCGGACGGCGCACGCGCCTCGGACAACAGCAAGGTAAACAGAAGGCGTTGCATGGCCGGGTTGTACTTGACCGGGACACGGGCAATCAGTTCCGACAGACGATACGTTTCGCTGTTCTGCCAAAGACCGACGGGCAGGCCGGTTACGGTCGATGAGACAAGGCCCAAGGGTTGCGACAGCGCCTCTAACCGCGTGACCTCGACCTCGGGCCCGAGACCTGTTTGTGTCACCGGTGGTTCCAGCAAAACAGTGCCCGGCAGGTTTTCGGGTGGCTCGCTCAGCCACTCAATAACAGAAAGAGGTTCTTGCTGCGCGTGCACCGAAGTGGCGAGAAACAGCGCAGCAACTGCGGCCTTATTCGACATTCAGGATTACCGGCTCTCGTATCTCTTGCTGCGGGGATGAAAAATCCACGCCGAAGATTGGGCCCAGATAAGCGTAGCCCACCAGCCCGATGAAACACAGGCAAACCAGATATATCAGGAACTTGATCAGACGACCCATTGCTCAACGCTGCCTCAATTTTGTGTTTTGACCAAGTTATAACTGGCATTTTTCTCAAGATCACGTCATTCACGGTGAAATGAGCGAAATTAAGCATAACACCGTGACGTCGGAACCCGATCAGCGCTTCAAACTGCACAAAACGGTGGTTTTGGTGGGGATGATGGGGGCCGGAAAAACTGCTGTGGGTCGTGCCTTGGCCGCAAAGCTTGCCGTTCCATTCCTCGACAGCGATGCCGAGATCGAATCGGCGGCCAATATGACCATTCCGGAAATCTTTGAACGCGACGGTGAGCCTTTCTTTCGTGCGAAGGAAAGTCAGGTCATCGGGCGGCTTTTGGACGAGGAAAAAGGGGTTTTGTCCACCGGCGGGGGCGCGTTTCTGGCCGGTCAGAATCGCCAGATGATTACCGAGCGCGGGGTTTCGGTCTGGTTAAAGGCAGACCTGAACGTGCTGTGGAACCGGGTCAAGCACAAGGACACGCGGCCTTTGCTGCGCACTGAGGACCCTCATGCGACGTTGCGCGCCTTGTACGAGGAACGTGTGCCGGTCTATTCGCGGGCTGACCTTGCCGTGACTTCGGATGGTGAGACGTCGATTGAAAATATGGTGGACAGGGTCGTCGATGCTTTGACGACGCGCCCGGATGTTTTGGAACGGAAATAATGCACCAAACCGTACATGTTGAGCTGGGTGAGCGGTCCTACGATGTAGAGATCGGGCCTGATTTGCTGGGCCAGTCAGGGAAGATGATCGCGCCTTTGCTCAACCGTCCCAAGGTTGCGGTCTTGACGGACGAAAACGTGGCCGCTTTGCATCTGGACGCCCTGCGCGAAGGTCTGGCCGCTGCGGGTATCGAGATGTCGGCGCTGGCTTTGCCCGCTGGGGAAGCCACCAAAAGCTGGCCGCATTTTGAGCGCGCGGTCGAATGGCTGCTGGCCGAAAAGGTCGAACGCCGCGATGTTGTCGTGGCCCTTGGTGGCGGCGTCATCGGTGATCTGGCAGGCTTTGCCGCCGCTGTGTTGCGGCGCGGCGTGCGTTTTGTGCAGATACCGACCTCTTTGCTGGCACAAGTCGACAGTTCGGTCGGAGGGAAAACCGGGATCAACGCGCCGCAGGGGAAAAACCTGATCGGGGCATTTCACCAACCCTCACTGGTTCTGGCCGACACCTCGGTCTTGGGTACAATGACCCAGAGGGATTTCCTGTCAGGCTATGGCGAAGTCGTCAAATATGGTCTGCTGGGCGATGCCGCGTTCTTTGAATGGCTTGAGGCCAACGGCACCGAAGTGTCGGGCGGCGATATGGCCGCGCGCGTCCGGGCCGTGACGCGATCGGTTCAGATGAAAGCCGATATCGTGGCGCGTGACGAAACCGAGCAGGGCGATCGTGCGTTGCTGAACCTTGGCCACACATTCTGTCATGCGTTGGAGGCCGCGACCGGCTATTCCGACCGTTTGCTGCACGGTGAGGGTGTAGCGATAGGTTGCGCGCTTGCGTTTGAGTTGTCGTCGCGCCTTGGCTTGTGCGCGCAGGAAGACCCCAGCCGCGTTCGCGCGCACCTGCGTCAGATGGGCATGAAGACGGACCTTGCCGACATTCCGGGTGATCTTCCCGGCGCAGAGGCGTTGGTCGACCTGATGGCGCAAGACAAGAAGGTCATAGACGGGCAGTTGCGTTTCATTCTGGCACGAGGAATCGGACAGGCATTCGTAACCTCGGATGTCCCGCGCGAAGCTGTCCTGTCGGTGCTTGAGGATGCTCTGGCCGTCGCTTGATCAGCGTCCCCGGATGACCATCAACTCACCGATGTTTTCGCGCGTAATGTAGCCCACCATGTGACCGGCTTTGGTGCAGACCGCTATGGCGGGCGCGCCCTTGTGCAGACCTTCCAGAACAGTCTCCAGCCCGCTGGTGAGTTCGACCTGCGGAATATTGGCCTCCATTATGGATGTGGCGAGGT
The DNA here is from genome assembly GCF_056536745.1 of Ruegeria sp. CJ2. Classification (NCBI taxonomy): domain Bacteria; kingdom Pseudomonadati; phylum Pseudomonadota; class Alphaproteobacteria; order Rhodobacterales; family Roseobacteraceae; genus Ruegeria; species Ruegeria sp. CJ2. The sequence continues at coordinate 82,954 of NZ_JBQFQF010000002.1, read as the reverse complement.
CTGATCGCGGGGTTTCCGCGGCTAAGGCCGCAAACAAGCGATTGCGGGTAACGAACCCCTTGAGCGTTCCGTCTGTGTCCAGCACCGGAAACTCATGCTGTGTTGTATGTATGACGGCTTGGGCAGCCGTCGCCAGAGTGTCCGAAGGCGAAAGCGACTGGTATTCGGTGATCATCGCATCGCGCGCCATAACCTGCCGCGCGACAGAGCGCATGGCCACATCCTGACTTTCCGCATTGGCTGCAACGAAGACAAATACAGCGATCAGGACCAGCAGCGGATTGCCCGTGCTGAGACCCAAAAAGCCGAAACCCACAGCGACCGCTTGTCCGGCAAGCGCGGCGACCCGAGTTGCCTTGACGCGATCCATTTTCAGGCAAAGCAAGGCGCGAAAGACTCGTCCGCCGTCCATCGGAAAGGCTGGTATCATGTTGAAGGCAGCCAACAGCAGGTTGACATAGGCCAGCCGGTTCAAAAGACCGGGGCTTGTGCTGTCGATTTGGGCCATCGTCTCCAACGGTATTCCGGCCCCAAAAGCGATCAGAATGATCCAGATGACGATGTTTACAGCAGGGCCCGCAAGGGCGACCCAGACTTCCTGCATCGGGTTCTCCGGCATTCGTTCCAGCCGGGCCAGCCCGCCAATGGGTAGCAGGGTAATGTCAGGTGTCTTGATCCCGTAACGCCGAGCCATAAGTGCATGGCCGAATTCATGGGCCACAACACAGGCGAACAGCGCGAGTACGAAGATCAGGTTTTGGACGGCCGCCGATACGCCGCCGCTGGAATAAGCCGCGAACCCGACCCAGGCCAGCAATAGGAAAAAGGTGACATGGACCTTCAGCTCCGACCCAAATAATCGGCCGAGTGAGAAGGACCACGTCATCACCAATCTCCGTTTTGCTTAGAACGGAATCTCGTCGTCGTCGATTCCGCCGGATGCAGGGGCAGGAGAGCCCGAGGGCGCGCCGTAGGGGTCACCATAGCCGCCGCCAGCCTGACCACCGCCATAGCCACCGGACTGGCCACCGCCGTATCCGCCACCGCCGCCTTCACCGCGCGCGTCCAGCATTACCAAGGTGGAACCGAAGCCCTGCAAGACGACTTCGGTCGAGTAGCGATCCTGACCGGATTGATCTTGCCACTTGCGCGTCTGCAGCTGACCCTCAAGGTAAACTTTCGATCCTTTCCGCAGGTATTGCTCGGCCACACGAACAAGCCCTTCGTTGAAGATCGCAACCGAATGCCACTCGGTCCGCTCACGGCGTTCGCCCGTGTTGCGGTCCTTCCATGTTTCAGAGGTGGCGATGCGAAGGTTGCAGACTTTTCCGCCGCTCTGGAACGTCCTGACTTCGGGATCTCGCCCAAGATTTCCGACCAGAATGACCTTGTTGACTGAGCCTGCCATGTATTTCCCCGTTCTAGACTGAATTTGATGCGCCCGAATCTGACGCCGAGTATCTCTGCGACCCTATACGGCCTGCGGCGCGGTTAAAACACAGTTGATGAAGACGGCATCAGGCAGCAAAACACTCAGAATATTTTTACCAAGCTTTCATTTTTTGATGAAATATCTATACTCAGTCGGGTTCGTGGACGAGCGGGATTGGCATTAATGCGTTTTCTGGTTGGTTGGTTTTTAGGGTTTTGCCTTGCGCTGGTCTCAGTTCCGGCTGCGGCTCAGACATTGTCTACCAAAAGCCGTAAAGACATTTTTCTCAAGCAGGCCAAGATATTGGATACCCGTGCGGCGACCCAGTATCGCGATTCCGAACGCCTGAAGCCCAAGCGAAAAACAGCCACGGGGACGTTCAATCAACGCTACAACGGCAAGTACCGCGGCCAATACCTGTCTCTGGCACGTCAAGCGGCCCGCAAGCACAACGTGCCGGAAGAGTTGTTTCTGCGGCTTGTGCAGCAGGAAAGCGGTTGGAACCCCCACGCGGTATCGCACAAGGGCGCGCTGGGTCTGGCGCAGCTGATGCCCGGCACTGCGCAGCTTTTGGGCGTGAATCCACACGATCCAAAGCAGAACCTTGAGGGTGGTGCGCGTTATCTGTCGTGGCAATACCGCAAGTTCAAATCCTGGCGCTTGGCTTTGGCGGCCTATAACGCGGGTCCAAAGGCGGTTGAAAAGCACGGCGGTGTTCCGCCGTACAAGGAAACCCAGAACTACGTGAAGGTCATCTGGGGCGGCTAACCGAACCACTCCGAAAAAAAGAACCGGCACTTTGACCGGTTCTTTTGAAATGAGCGTCTATTCCGCCGCGATTTTGATGACGGGCTCCATCCGGGCCAGGATGTCATCGGCCAGATGGCATTTAATCTGATGACCGTCGGCGAGTGTTTTCACAGGCGGCACGTCATGCTCACACCGTCCATCCGGCACCTCGGATTTCCAGCGGCACCGTGTCTGGAAGGGGCAGCCGGGTGGGGGGCTCATGGCTGACGGAATGTCGCCCTCCAGAACGATATGCTGTTTTTCGATTGACGTATCGGCGATCGGGACGGCGCTCAGCAGGGCCTCGGTATAGGGATGATACGGCGGTGAGAAGACCTGATCCGTCGTTCCCAACTCGACCACATGACCCAGATACATCACCATCACCCGGTCGCTCAGGTACCGTACAATGGACAGGTCATGGCTGATGAACAAAAGCGTGGTTTTGTGTTCGCGCTGAATCTCCATCAGCAGGTCCGTGACGGCAGCTTGCACCGACACATCCAGCGCCGAGACCGGTTCGTCGGCCACAACAATCCGTGCGTCCCCGGCAAAGGCGCGGGCAATACCGACACGCTGCTTTTGCCCACCTGACAACTGCCGCGGCATCCGATCGGCAAAGGCGCGTGGAAGCTTCACCAGGTCCAAAAGCTCCAGCATCCGCTTCTTGCGCTCAGCCTCGGAATTTCCTACGCCGAAAATCTCCAGCGCCCGAATGATCTGACGACCGACGGTCATGGACGGGTTCAGCGTGTCGAACGGGTTCTGGAACACCATCTGCACTTCGCCAACTGTCTTGGCGTCGCGCTCCTCGATCGGCACGGCTTCGATGTTGCGGTTGTCCAGCAGGATCTGACCATCTGTCGCTGTCTCCAGCCCCATCAGAACCTTGGCAAAAGTGGATTTGCCACAACCCGACTCGCCTACGATGGCCAAGGTCTCGGACTCATGAGCTTCGAAACTCAGCGTCTCATTGGCTTTCACAACCTTCTTCTCACCGCCACCGAACAGGGCATTCGCAGCCACCTCATAATATTTCTTGAGGTTGTCCATCTTCAGAACGGTGCGACCGATTTCGGCCTTTTCCTTCTGCTCAGACACTGTGATCGGCGCGTTCCAGTCGATCTCCTTGAACTTCAGGCACCGCGTATGGTGGCGGTCATTGCCCGGCACGGCCTCCATCAGAATGTTCTGCGCGTCACACCGGCCTTCCTCGAAATAGTCGCAGCGCGGCCCGAAATTGCACCCCGGCGGACGTTCATGCGGCAAAGGGAAGTTTCCGGGGATGGCCACCAGAGGACGCGCATTCTTATCCGCCCCGGGCAGGGGGATTGAGCGGAACAGCGCCTGCGTATACGGGTGTTGCATTTCGTCGAACACGTCATGGATTGATCCGCGCTCAACAGCCTCACCGGAATACATCACGCAAAGCCGGTCACAGGTCTCCAGCACCAGACCAAGGTTGTGCGAGATGAACAGCATCGAGGTGCCGTATTTCTTGCCAAGATCCTTGACCAGCTCGACCACGGCAGCCTCAACCGTTACGTCCAGCGCCGTCGTAGGCTCATCCAGTATCAAAAGCGCGGGCTTCGACATCAGCGCCATTGCGATCACGATCCGCTGCTGCTGTCCCCCCGACAACTGATGCGGGAAAGAGTTCAGCATCCGCTCAGGGTCAGGCAGGCGCACGTCGGTGACCACTTCAAGCGCGCGCGCATAAGCCTCTTCAGCGCCGACGCCTTCGTGGATCATCGGCACTTCCATCAACTGCTTGCCGATCTTCATGGCCGGGTTCAACGAGGCCATCGGCTCCTGATAGATCATCGCGATCTCATTGCCGCGAATATCGCGCAGCTCGTCGGATGTCATCTCGGCCAGATCGCGCCCTTTGAATTTGATCGTACCGCCCACGATGCGCCCATTTTTGCCAAGGTCCTGCATGACCCCCAGCGCAACGGTGGATTTGCCGCACCCGGATTCTCCGACCAGTCCGACAGCCTCTCCGGGCTGCACACTGACCGAGAAATCCATCACAGCCGGTATCTCGCGCAAACGGGTGAAAAACGAAATCGACAGCTTGTCGATCTCAAGAATTGGCCCGTCATAATCCGCCAGTTTGTTCATCTTGCTTACTCCTCGCGAGAGTCAGGGGATCCCCTTCATCTGGCTAAAAATATCCTGGGGGTCCGGGGGCAAAGCCCCCGGCCTTCGATCACAATCAGTCCTTCAGACTTTCTTCGCGCAGACCATCCGCCAAAAGGTTCAAACCAAGAACCAGCGACAACAAGGCCAAAGCAGGCGGTAGGGCCGGGTGCAGATAGATCGACAACAGCTTACGCCCTTCGTTGATCGTGGACCCCCAGTCCGGGCTCTCCGGCGGCAATCCCAGTCCAAAGAAACCCAAAGTCCCCAAAAGGATAGTGGTATAGCCAATCCGCAGACAGAAATCGACGATCAGCGGACCCCGTGCATTTGGCAGGATTTCCCACAGCATGATGTACCACGGCCCTTCACCGCGTGTCTGAGCGGCGGCGACATAGTCGCGGGTTTTGATGTCCATCGCCAATCCGCGCACGATACGGAACACGGTTGGTGAGTTCACAAAAACCACCGAGACAAAGACGACCAGAATTCCTCCGGGCACGTCAAAAAGGTCCAGATAGGTGGGCAATCCCCAAATGCTGTAGTTGTCGGTGTTAACGATGTATCCGCTTGTAGAGATCAGCGACAGATACAGCCACAGCGCGACACCCAGAACGCCAATCAAAAGCGGTGTGCGGAACGTCGGCCTTGTGTAATAGCGCGAGTTCAGAAGCACACCAAGGAAGATGATCGGGAAGATGAACAGGATGGCCGCCATATAGTTGGGCACCCCTGTTGCCACGATCTCGGGCGTCACAAGCAGGTAGAACAGCAGGATCACCGGGAAGGCCAGGATCAGGTTCGCCAGGAAAGACAACAGCGTGTCCAAACGACCACCGTAGTAACCGGCGGGCAGGCCCAGCGTGATCCCGACCATGAAGGCGAACATCGTCGCCAGCGGAGCGATCTGAACGACGATCCACGCCCCTTTGACCATGCGGCTGAACACGTCCCGGGCAAGATTGTCGCCCCCTAGCAAATACCACGCATATTCCCCGTCTTCGATGCTGGGCAGGGGCGTTCCGGGCACCTTGTTTTTCATCCCCGAAACCTGCGAGAGCGGGTCATGCGTCACGATCAGGTCAAGCGCGCCAAAGATACCGGTAAACACCCAGAACATCACAAGACCAAAGCCGATCATACCAATCGGGCTGTCAAACAGTTTGCCGTACAAACCCAGCTTGCGTTTGAACGCGATCGACATGGCATAGAGAAGGACCAACGACAACCAGACAGGCAGGAATTGTTGGGCCATAGCCCCGATGATGCCTGCGCTTGTCCCCATGACGACACCTAAAACGATATAGGCAACGCCCAAACCAACGCTTGCCAGAAAGCTAAAGCGCAGCACGGTTTGAATGAGGTTTCGCACGCCCGATCCAGATGTCAGCGTCCCATCCGGGTTCACGGTCATCTGGGGTTCCGGCAGGATGAAGCTGGCCAGTATCCAGGCCAGGATCGAAATAACCATCAGCGCCAAGGCGATGGCCAGTAACGGGTTCAGGAAGGCGATAGAGCCGGTCCAGGTAAGTGGTTCCATGATCTATCCCTCCTTACGAAATACGGATGCGTGGGTTGAGGTAGACATAGCCGATATCCGAAATCAGCTGCGTCACCAGCACCACAAAGACCGACACGACCGAAATCGCGAGCAGGAGCTGGATGTCATTGTTCCCCGCCGCCTGCACCAGCGCCCAGCCAAAGCCCTTGTAGTTGAACAGGGTCTCGACGATCACCACACCATTCAGCAGCCATGGGAACTGCAGCATGATTACGGTGAACGGCGCGATCAGCGCGTTGCGCAGCGCGTGTTTCATGACGATGTTGGGGAACGAGACGCCTTTCAGTCGGGCGGTTCGGATGTATTGCGCCGTCATCACCTCGGTCATCGAGGCGCGCGTCATACGGGCAATATAGCCCATTCCGTATAGCGCAATGGTCAGCACCGGCAGGAAAAAGTTCTCGAACGTTGGGTTTTCCATGGCTTGCGTGGCGGTCCCTTTGAACCACTTCAAGCCGACCGCAGACGAGGTGAAGATTGCGATGAAGATAACACCCGACACATATTCCGGCGTTGCCGTGGTGGTGATCGCAAAGGTCGAAAGGGTCCGGTCGGTGGCTGACCCTTCTTTCATGCCCGCCAGAATTCCAAGGATCAAAGCGGATGGAACCATCAGCAGCATGACCCAGAACATCAGACGGCCCGTCAGTGCAAGCCGGTTACCAACAACAGTTGAGACTTCTTCTTTGAAGACCGTCGAATATCCCCAATACCCCTGCAAAATCCCGCAGAAATTCGGAGATTCTTCGGCTGTTTTGCCGGGCAGGATACATCTGCCTTGCACCGTGCCGTCTTCATTCGTGTGTCTGTACGAAGGTAAAACACCCAGCCATTCGCCATATTTTATGGGCGTTGGCTGAAGGTAGCCGCCTTTTTCCAGAAAGCTTTCGACTTGCTCGTCCGACATCCTGAAATTGCCCTGCGTCTTCGCCAGCTTTTCAAGGTTCGGATAGAGGTTGGTCAGAAAGAAGACCAGGAAGGTAAGGCACAGTGCGGTCAACAGCATAATGCCGACGCGCCTTAGTATGAAAAGTCCCATGGTAGCCCCTGTTGGTAGGCTAGCGTGTCGGCGGGTTCGCCGCACGCATCGCTGTTATTCTGGTCGCCGTAATCAGGACGAAAAGGCCGCACCCAACGGGCGCGGCCTTGTGTTTTTTGGCTTAGGAAACGATGCCGAACTTATACAGTTGCGGCAGGTCCGCGATGTGCTTTTCGACACCCACCATGTTGTCACGGTGGTGGCGCATTGCGGTCCTCCAATATGGCTGGATGACGACGCCTTCGTCGATCATGATCGCCTGCAGCTTGGCCATCACCTCGCGGCGCTTGTCGACGTCCGCGATCGAGTTCGCTTCGGCCAGCAGCGTATCGAACTCGTCATTGGCAAAGCCGGATTCGTTCCAGGCCACCCCAGACTTGTAGGCCAGCGCCAGAACCTGTGTGCCCAGCGGACGGTGGTTCCAGTTGGTCGACGAGTAGGGGTACTTGGTCCAGTCGTTCCAGAAGGTCGAGCCAGGCAGGATCGTGTGCTTGGCCTTGATGCCCGCATCGTTCAGCTGTGCGACGACAGCCGCAGTTGTGTTGCGACGCCAGTCATCGTCGATGGACTGAACTTCATGCTCGAAGTCGCCCATTCCCGCTTCATCCATCAGCGCTTTTGCCGCGGCTGGATCATAGGGGATGCGGGTTACGGCCGAGTCATATTCAGGGTGCATCGGACCGACGTGGCAGTTGTCTGCGGGAATGCCGTAACCTGACATACCAAGCTCAAGACAGATTTCGTTATCGACCGCCATGGCCAGAGCCTGACGGACACGCTTGTCGCCATAGATCTTGTTGCCATTCTCATCTTCGGCCAGCTGGTTGGGGCGAATGACGATGGTAAAGCCCGACGGGATTTCAGAACGCACAAGGCCGATGCTGTCAAAGATATCGACAAACTCGCCGACCGACTCCCAGTTCATGTCGATCTCTTCGGCCTCATAAGCAGCCAGGAATGCCGCAGGGTCGGTGCCGTAGTCGATGAACTCGATCCGGTCGATATAGCCGCCTTTGCCGGCCTCATAGCCCCACCATTCGAAACCTTCGTTGCGTACAAGAACGCCTTTGACTCCAACTTCGTGGCTTTCGGGGATCATGAAGCCGGTGCCGACCGGGTTGGCCAGAATGTTGTTTGCGTCAAAGCTGCTGTGGACGATTGCACCCGGATAGTCGGCCATGCCCGGAATGATGGTGATGTCCGGGGCGCTGCACTTCAGCTTTACGGTATGAGAATCGACAACTGTGATGGCACCATCAGCGGCTTTCTGAGTGCTCTCATCCACAAGCGACGCCATACGTGACGCCATCGAGTTGCCCTCGAGCCCTGCGTCACACCAGCCTTCGATGTTGCGCGCGACGTCTTCGGCGGTGAAGTCGTCACCGTTGTTCCACTTGACGCCCTTGCGGACGTTCAGAGTGTACTCGGTCGCGTCATCATTTGCTTCCCAGCTTTCCAGCAGCATGGGCTTGAATGAGCCGTCATTGTTGTACTCGACCAGATACTCCAGCCAGCCTGCGGTGAAGGTGGCGATCTGTGTCCAGTCATAGGTGCGCGGGTCTTTCAGGGCGCGGACTTCCATCTGATAGCGAATGGTGCCGCCACGCTGAGGTTCCTGAGCGGCTGCGGGTGATTGCAGACCGATCATGCCATATGCGGCTGGCACCGCGACGCCCAACGCTGTTGCGCGCGCCATGAATTCGCGTCGGCTAAGCTTACCGTCCCGATACTCTTGCGCATGCATTTCTGCAGCCCAGTGCATCGGTGCTCCGGTGATTGTTTGGTTTTCCATTTATGTCTCTCCCTGTGACATAGATTTTTTGTCGGTAAAGTTACGAACAGCTCAGACCCGAACAAGTCGGGCAGCAGGTTCTCGGGTTCGTGTTTTTCGAATTTTGACCATCCCCATGACGACATTCGGCACCAGATTTTAAATCAGGTCAATGTTCGAAATCGTCATTCGAGGCACAAAAGCGACATCGGCGGTATGAGATTATCGGCAACACCGCCCGGCGAACGCGCCTCGGTCCGTCCTTTTGCCTGCGTCGGAATCAGGGATTCGTGGGAATTTGCGCTCGTGGTGAAATTGCAGGTGCCAGAGACTTTCCCGCGTAAGGTATCACTTTGAGAAATCTACCCGATTCCAGGATTTCATCCGTGCGCGGAACCATGTCCGCTGGCGCTTGGCAAACTGCCGGGTCGATATTGTCGCGCGCTCACGGGCGTCTTCCAACGACATGTGACCATCAAGGTAAGCCACAAGTTCGGGTACGCCGATGGCTTTACAGGCAGGAAGCGCGGGATCGTACCTGTCGCGCATGGCTTCCACTTCCTCAAGGGCGCCAGTGTTAAGCATCATGTCAAAACGGCGCGTGATCCTGTCCAGAAGCCATTGTTTGTCCACGTCAAAAACTATGGGCACGGTGTCTTGTAACCGCAGTATCGGGGGCGGTGTATCGGCCTGCCAGTCGCGCAGGCTTCGGCCCGTGGACCGTTGCACCTCCCAGGCACGTTGAACACGGGCGCGGTTTTGTGTGTCGATGCCCGCCAGAGTTTCGGCATCGACCCCATCCATAAGGGTGGTCAGGTCCAGAGCGTCTGCCTCGGCCCGGACGTCGGCAGGGGTGGCAGGAATATCCGCCATACCTTCGGTGAGGGCCGAGAAATACAGCCCGGTCCCGCCCACGATGATCGGGCGTTGACCTCCTGCCAATATCGGTTTGATGTCGCGCAGCCAGTGGCCCGTTGAATACTCCTGATCATACCGGACATGGCCGTATAAAACGTGCGGTGCGCGTGCTTCTTCTTCGGCCGAAGGGCGGGCCGAAATCACGCGCCAACAGTCATATACCTGACTGGCATCTGCATTGACGATGGCGCCGCCGAACCGTTCAGCGATCTCTAAGGCCAATGCGGATTTTCCAGACGCCGTCGGGCCAGCGATCAGCACCGGAACACCATCCGAAATTCTGGGCAGGCGATCCAAAATCTGCAGAGTTTTTGCACTGGTCATCCCGGCACGCCTCATTCCTTACCATCCGCATTGAACCTGCCGAGGTTTTGCTTCATTTTGCGCCGGAATTAAACCCGTGCCAGCCCGGAGCGCAACATGAGCCTTTCCCCGACAACCGACACCGTTGAACCCCCGAAAACAAAGTACAAGCGCGTGATGCTGAAAATATCCGGAGAAGCGCTTATGGGGGATCAGGGCTTTGGCCTGCATCCGCCAACCGTTCAGCGCATCGCGCAAGAGGTGAAATCCGTTCACGATCTGGGCGTTGAAATCTGCATGGTCATTGGCGGCGGCAACATTTTCCGTGGCCTAAGCGGTTCGGCACAGGGGATGGAGCGCACGACCGCTGATTACATGGGAATGCTGGCGACCGTGATGAACGCGCTTGGGATGCAGTCCGCCTTGGAAGAAGTCGGCGTATTTACCCGCGTTATCTCGGCCATTCGGATGGACGAGGTCTGTGAACCCTATATCCGCCGCCGCGCCGTTCGCCACCTTGAGAAAAAGCGGGTTTGCATTTTCGCCGCCGGGACCGGAAACCCGTACTTCACCACGGACACTGCCGCGACGCTGCGGGCCAATGAAATGGCGTGCGAGGCGATCTTCATGGGTAAAAACGGTGTTGATGGCGTGTATGACAAAGACCCTAAAGAACACGCCGATGCCGTGCGCTATGATACGGTGACCTATGACGATGTGCTGGCCAAGCGACTGCGGGTGATGGATGCATCGGCCATTGCGCTTGCGCGAGACAACAACCTGCCGCTGATCGTTTTTGGTCTGGATGAACCGGGCGGCTTCCGCGGTATTCTCGCGGGCGAGGGGACTTACACCAAGGTTCAGGGTTAAATAACCCAATTCACGTCGCAAAGCCGGGCTTAAACGCCCGGCTTTTTTATGTGTCGTGATTGCAGGCCCGCTTGACGACAAATGCTGTTCTGGGCAATTTGGCCCCGTCCTTGTGATCCGCAAGGGCTGCCGGTGTTTCGAAGGCACAGGCTGGGCTGGAAGACCTGCCATGATTTTCGAGGGGACCGAAATCATGCGCGGGCTCCTCATGGATTTATGCGCATGATCAAGGAGGCCCGTGCCATGAGCACTCTGGATATCAATTTTGTTCGGTCACAGTTCCCCGCGTTTTCCGAACCCAGCCTGCAAGGGCAGGCGTTTTTTGAGAATGCGGGCGGTTCTTACACCTGCAAACCGGTTCTCGACCGGCTGACCCGTTATTATACCAAGCGCAAGGTTCAACCTTATGGCCCCTATGAGGCCAGCCGTTTGGCGGGTGAGGAAATGGACGAGGCCCGCAGCCGGATGGCCGCTATTTTGGGCGTTGAAACGGATGAGCTGAGCTTTGGCCCGTCAACAACTCAGAACACTTATGTTATGGCGCAGGCATTCCGCCAATGGATGAAGCCCGGCGAGGCGATTGTTGTGACCAATCAGGATCACGAAGCGAACTCGGGCCCTTGGCGGCGGCTTGAGGATGACGGCATCGAAATCCGTGAATGGCAGATCGACCCCGAGACCGGGTCCCTGAACCCGCACGATCTTGAACACCTGCTGGACGAAAAGGTGCGTCTTGTCTGTTTCCCGCACTGCTCGAACGTGATCGGAGAGATTAACCCGGTTACCGAAATCACCGCCATCGCGCATGCGGCGGGCGCTTTCGTCTGCGTTGACGGCGTTTCATATGCACCGCACGGGTTTCCCAATGTTGGGGACCTTGGGCCGGATATCTATCTGTTTTCCGCCTACAAGACCTATGGGCCGCACCAGGGCTGCATGGTTGTCCGGCGATCTTTGGGGGACCTGCTGCCCAACCAGGCGCATTATTTCAACGCGGATGCGCTGTATAAACGCTTTACACCTGCCGGTCCTGACCACGCGCAAATCGCGGCGAGCGCAGGTATGGCGGATTACGTCGACCTTCTGTGTGACCATCACAACGGGCCGGACGGCGACGCCACGGAACGCGGTGCCTTTGTTCACGACCTTATGCGCGCGCAAGAAGTGGCCTTGCTTCAGCCGGTTCTGGACGCAGTCAAGGATCGCAACGCCATTCGGCTGATTGGAACGTCGGATGCAAGCAAACGTGCCCCGACAGTTGCGATGGCCCTCACGCGCAACGCCGAGCAGGTCGCGGCTGATCTCGTGGATTATGGCATCATGGCCGGTGGCGGCGACTTCTACGCCGTGCGTCCGTTGCAGGCGATGGGGGTCGATCTGACCCAAGGCGTGCTGCGGGTCAGCTTTACGCACTACACCTCTCAGCAGGAAATTGATCAATTATTGAATGCACTTGACGCCGTTTTGTGATCCAGTTTCCGCTCTGTTTCGTAGATCGAAGAAAACAGGGCGAAAATGGAAAACGAGCGGCCACCGATTATTGTTTGGTTCCGACGGGACTTGCGCCTGTCGGACCATCCCGCGCTGACCGAAGCTGCTGCGTCCGGGCGACCGGTTATTCCACTGTTTATTCTGGATGATCAGGCCGAAGCGCTTGGGTCTGCACCGAAATGGCGTTTGGGATTGAGCGTGGATGCTCTGGCGCGGGCACTGAACAATCTGGGTAGTCGTTTGGTTCTGCGTCGCGGGCGTGCGCTTGCTGTTCTTGAAGACCTCGTCGCGCAGACTGGAGCAACGGCTGTATACTGGTCTAGGGCATACGATCCCGATGCGATTGCACGGGATACCGAAATAAAGTCGTGGTTGTCTGAGCAGGGCGTTAAGGCGAGATCCTTCGCGGGTCACCTCTTGTTCGAGCCCTGGACCGTAGCAACCAAATCCGGTCAGCCGTTTCGCGTTTTCACGCCAATGTGGAAGGCAATAAAAGGCCGGGATGTCGCGTTTCCCGAGCCTGCCCCTACAACACTGACCGGACCGCAGATTTGGCCGAATTCCGACGACTTGTCAGAGTGGAACCTGGCTTCGGGCATGAACCGGGGGGCGGCAATCGTGGCCCCATATGTGCGGGCAGGCGAAGTGGCTGCGAGCAAAGCGCTGCACGGCTTTTTGGATCGGATTTCGTGTTACTCCGAAAACAGGGACCGGCTGGATCGTGATGCAACGTCCAATCTGTCCGAATACCTGTCTTTGGGGGAAATCAGTCCGCGCACCGTATGGCATTCGGTTCAAAACGCGGCGTTGACCGGCGTGTCAGAGACCGATGCCTTCTTGCGCCAGCTTGCGTGGCGAGAGTTCGCGTACCACCTGATGTTTCATACGCCCCACCTGTTAACGGATAACTGGAGGCCAGAGTGGGAGGCGTTTTCGTGGAATACGGACGTCACTCGTCCCGAAGTGGTTGCATGGCAAACGGCCAGAACCGGAATTCCAGTGGTGGATGCCGCGATGCGCCAGATGTACGTGACCGGTCGGATGCACAATCGGTCGCGCATGATCACAGCCAGTTACTTGACCAAGCATCTGATGACGCACTGGAAAATTGGGATGCGGTGGTTTGAGGACTGCCTGATCGACTGGGATCCGGCGTGTAACGCGATGGGCTGGCAGTGGGTCGCAGGCTCGGGCCCTGATGCTTCGCCGTTTTTTCGGATTTTCAACCCGCTGACCCAGCAAGAGAAATTCGATCCCAACGGGGATTATGTGCGCAAATGGATCGCCGAAGGGCAATCAAACCCGCCCGCAACGGCACGTACGTATTTTGACGCTGTTCCACGTTCATGGGGCCTGGCGGAGACGGAGTTGTATCCCGACCCAATCGTTGAATTACCCGTCGGTCGCGCACGAGCGCTTGCGGCGTACGAGGGCCGAATAAACCAGTAAGGAACTGAAAACTTGCCAGAAACACAATCTCATCCTAGCCTGAAACAACAACCGCACAGGGGAAAGCGGATGATCCATACGACGACAGAGGGACAAAAGGGCCTGCCGAGATATTTCGCGCAAGTTCTGAAGATGCTGAACAAGATGGAGTCCGGGCGATTGGATATCGCTCTGCCGGATGGTCGCATCTTTCGCTCGGAAGGTGCCAAGCCCGGACCGGTCGCGCGGGTGGATATTCACAACCCCGACGTTTTCGCACGCCTGATCCGCGAAGGTGAGCTGGGCTTTTCCGACGCCTATCTGGAAGGAGACTGGAGTACCCCGGACCTGCGGTCTTTCATGGATCTCGTGCATTTGGGTACCGAGACCGTGTATGACGACTTTACCGGTAAGTTTCTCGTTCAGGCCTATGAACGTCTGCGGTTCTGGTTGCACGGCAACAGTCGGAAACAGGCGAAAAAGAACATCTCGTATCACTATGATTTAGGTAATGATTTCTATGCCTTGTGGCTGGATGATACGATGACCTATTCCAGCGCATTGTTTGAGACGGGGCAGGAAAGTCTCGAAAATGCACAAACGGCAAAATACGCCAGTTTGGTCGATGAAATGGGCGCAAAGCCGGGGGATCATATTCTTGAAATTGGTTGCGGCTGGGGTGGGTTCGCAGAATACGCCGCGAAGGAGCGTGGCTTGCGGGTCACAGGGTTGACGATCAGCGAAGAACAGTTGAGGTTTGCCCGGCAGAGAATTGAAAATGCAGGTCTTTCCGACTTGGTTGAGTTCAAGCTGCAGGACTATCGTGACGAGCGGGGCCAGTATGACGGCATCGCGTCGATTGAGATGTTCGAAGCGGTTGGGCAAAAATACTGGCCTGTGTATTTTGAGACGGTGCGAGAGCGTCTGAAGCCCGGGGCGCAGGCGACGTTACAGATAATAACCGTCGCGGATCACAGATGGGATGTTTACCGTAACGGCGTTGATTTCATTCAGAAATATATCTTTCCGGGCGGAATGCTTCCAGCGCCGTCTGTGTTGAAAGAGCAGGTCACCCAAGCCGGGCTGAATGTCGTAACATCAAAGGAGTTCGGCAAAAGTTACGATCTGACTCTGCGACGCTGGTACGAGACGTTCAACGATAAATGGGACGTCATTTCCGAACTGGGATTTGATGAGCGTTTTCGCCGCATGTGGAATTATTATTTGACCGCCTGCGGCGCAGCCTTTGACACTGGCAATTGCGATGTGACACAGATTACCGTAGCAAAACCAGCGTAGTGAACGGATCTGCCCAATGCCCAGTGCCTCACGTCTTATTGCCGCCGTCTGTCTTTTGGTGGTGGCATTCCTCGTGTCGAGCATGATCATTGAGAATGGGGAAGAGGGCAAGGATTACGGCGCTTTCACCTTTGTAAACATGGTCTTGGGCGTCGTTTGTGGCTGGACTGTCATGGGCAAGCGCGCGGGCAAGGGGTGGACCGCGGCGATCAATAACGGCCTCACGGGGATTGCCACCTTGGTTTTCTGGGGGCTGTTCATTCAGGGCTGTTACGAAATGTTCAGCTTGGCGATGCGTCACCGGTACAATGGCCCATTTGAGGCCCTGCTTGCGATTTTCCAGATCGGCATTGAATATGGCCAGTTGCTTTTGACCCCTGAAATCCTGTTGACCTTGGCTATCGGGGCGTTGGTGGCAGGTCTTGCTACAGAAGAAGCCAGCCGCCGCTGGCGCTAACCTACTGCCTGCACACGAGAATTCTTTCTTTGTCCAATCTCTTCTTCTACGGAACGCTCAGATACCTGCCATTGTTGGAATTGGTGCTGGGGCGTCCATTGTCCCAGCTTGAGATAACGCAGGCCACCTTGCCGGGGCACGCGGTTTATGGCGTCGACGGGCACCCGTTCCCGACGATTGTCGAAGAAAAATCCTCCTATGCGGGTGGTCTGCTGGTGCGGGGGCTGGGTCCGGAAGACCTGAGGCGTCTGGTGTTTTATGAAGGCGGGTTCGACTATGACCTCAGCCCCCGAACGATCAATCTGGAAGACGGCTCAAAAACGCAGGCCAGCATTTTCTTCCCCGAACCCGATCTATGGGTTCCCGGCGAAAGGTGGTCCCTGCAGGGCTGGACCGATCAGTGGGGGGAACTGTCCATCGCCGCAGCGCAAGAGGTGATGAGCTTTTACGGTCGGATGGATGCAGGCGCTATTTCCCGCAGCTTTCCGTCGATCCGCACGCGGGCTTGGGCGCGACTGGCTGCGCGGCGTCGACAAACCGGTGATCTTCGCGACGTTAAGACGGATGTCGTTCTGCATCAGCACGAGCGGGCTTATCTCAGCTATTTCGGCATGGACGAAATTCGGGTTCAGCACCGCCAGCATGATGGGACAATGGGGCCGGTCCTGAATCGGAGCGCGCTGAAGCAGGGCAGCGCGGTTGTGGTGTTGCCTTATGATCCTGCGCGGGACACGGTCTTGCTGGTGGAACAATTCCGGGCGCCGGTTTACCTCATCGACGATCCCGAACCCTGGATGTGGGAGCCGGTGGCGGGAATGATCGACCCCGGAGAATCCCCCGAACTGGCGGCCCGGCGAGAAGTGCTTGAAGAGGCGCAGGTCAGCCTGACCAGCCTAGAATACGTAGGCGGGGCCTATTCGTCGAGCGGGTCATCGACCGAGTATATTCATCTTTACGTCGGGCTGGCCGATCTGACGAAGACGGTTGAAAACGGTGGGGTTGCGTCGGAAGGTGAGGATATTCGCACTCAAATCCTGCCTTTTATCGAATTTATGGACCGTGTGGACGGTAACGCGTTCAAGGACTTACCCCTGTTGGCGCTGGCCAACTGGCTGGCGCGGCACAGGAACCGTTTGCGGGCATAGCTATCGCGGCTTGTGGTTGTCGCGCGTCGACTGTAAATCTTCGTTGATATGTAAAGAAAAGAGGGTGCCATGCGCATTGCACGAGACCTTGCTGACGCAGTAGGAAAAACGCCGTTGATCCGGCTGAAACGCATCAGCGAAGAAACCGGGTGTGAAATCCTTGGCAAGGCCGAGTTCATGAACCCCGGCCAATCGGTCAAGGACCGCGCGGCCCTTTATATCATCAAGGACGCCATCGCGCGCGGTGAGTTGAAGCCCGGCGGAACCATTGTCGAGGGCACCGCAGGCAATACCGGAATCGGCCTTGCGCTGGTTGGGGCGTCGATGGGGTTCAAGACCGTGATCGTGATCCCGGAAACCCAGTCCGAAGAAAAGAAGGACATGCTGCGGCTTGCCGGGGCGCAACTGGTTCAGGTTCCCGCCGCGCCTTATCGCAACCCCAATAACTTTGTGCATTACTCGCGCCGACTGGCCGAGGAACTTGCGCAGACCGAACCCAATGGAGCGATCTGGGCCAACCAGTTCGACAACGTGGCAAACCGTCAGGCGCATGTGGAAACCACTGGCCCCGAAATCTGGGAGCAAACCGGCGGCAAGGTAGATGGTTTTGTAAGCGCCGTGGGTTCCGGCGGGACATTGGCGGGCGTCGCGGATGCTTTGCAGCCCAAGGGGGTCAAGATCGGCCTGGTCGATCCGATGGGTGCGGGGCTTTATTCCTATTACACCACCGGTGAAATCGCGATGGAGGGTAGCTCGATCGCCGAAGGGATCGGTCAGGTGCGCATCACCAAGAACCTTGAGGGGTTCAAGCCGGACTACGCCTATCAGATGACGGATAACGAGGCGCTGCCCTACATCTTTAATCTGCTGCGCGAGGAAGGTCTGGTCATGGGCGGTTCGACCGCGATCAACATGGCTGGCGCCGTGCGACTGGCCAAGGATCTGGGGCCGGGACATACCATTGTCACCATCCTGTGTGACTATGGCACGCGCTATCAGTCCAAACTGTTCAACCCGGAATTCCTGCGTGAAAAGGAATTGCCGGTGCCTGATTGGATGACCGAAGCGCCCCGCAGCATTCCCGGCGTGTTCGAGGACGTATGATGCTGCGGCAGGTCCGCCTGTTCCTCGCCTTAGTATCGGTTTGCTTTGCCGTTTTGGGCGGCCCTGTCGCCGCCCAGCTTACGGATCGACAAAGCGAGTATTATCAGGGGTGGATCAGCACGGCGGACCGGGCCGAAGCGGTAATTGAAGCGAACCGTGCTTCGAATGCCGCGTTGGAAAACTTGCGTTCCGAAATCAATGAGTACCGAGACGACTTCAATCGCGCGCGTAGCGCGAATACAGAGCGTATCCAAACGCTGGAAAGTCAGCTCAAGGCCTTGGGTCCGGAACCCGAAGGGGACGCCGCAGAACCCGAAGACATCGCGACAATCCGCAAGCATCTGGAAGAACAACTCAACAGCCTTCGGGTCCCGCGCATTATATCCGAAGAGGCGTATAGCAGGGCCAACGGGCTGATCAGTGAAATAGACCAGATCATCCGGCACCGTCAGACCAAAGAGCTGTTGGAACGTGGCCCATCGCCGCTCAACCCGTCATATTGGTCACCTGCATGGGTGGATGTGAAAGAAGCCGCCCGTGGTCTGATCAATGAAATAACCGAAAACCTGAGAACCGACGTCGCGCGCGAGCAAATGCGAGAGCGCGGGTTGGGGATTTTTGTGCTGTTGGTCATCTCGGCGGTGCTGCTGGTCTTTGGACGGCACTGGTCCGAGAAGGGCGGAGATTACCTGCGGATGTTGGGGGGCTCTGGCACCGGTGTCTGGACCTTCGTGATATCCCTGTTGCGGATCATCCTTCCGTGGTTGGGCGTTCTGGCCGCAGTTGTCGCAATTAACCTGACCGGGGTGTTGGGTGTACGGGGCACGTTGCTGCTTGAGGAAGTGCCATACTGGGCCGGAATTATCTTCTTTTATGACTGGATCGGGCGGCAAGTATACCTGATGGGGCAGGCCAGAGGGTTCAAGCGCCTGTCCGCCGCCGAGATCAAAGAACTTCGTGTCTATATTGATTTGCTGGCCTTGATGCTCATCCTTCACGAGCTGGCCATCCTGTTCGAACAGATCGAAAATATCTCGGATTCCACGCGTGCAGTGGTGAGCTTTCCTGTCATTGTGGCCACGGCTTTGCTGCTGCTGCGTGTGCGCCATGTCCGCACCAATGACGGGCAACTGGATGAAGCCGAAGCCACAAGTACGGGCCGGGCAGCGGGCTTTAGCCAATTGGTCGAATTCCTGCGTCGCGCCTTGTTGCTTCTCGGTATTGCGACACCTGTTCTGGCCGTCTTCGGGTATACGAATGCGGCCGAGGCTATCGTCTTTCCAGCCGTCAAAACGCTGGTCCTGATTGCCGCGCTGGTGATCTTTCAGCGCTTTATCACACAGGTTTATGGCTGGATTACGGGGCAGGGCGAAGCCGTCTGGGACTCGCTGTTTTCGGTACTGGTCGGTTTCGCTCTGGCCATTTTTGCCTTGCCGATCCTTGCGCTGTACTGGGGCGCGCGTCAGACCGATCTGCTTGAAGCATGGTCGCGCCTGCTTTTGGGGTTCGATATCGGCGGGGTGACGATATCGCCCAGCAACTTCTTTGTGTTCGTGATCGTGTTCCTGATCGGGTATGGCCTGACCCGTATGCTGCAAGGCGGTTTGCGGAACTCTTTGTTGCCCAAGACAAGCATTGATCCCGGCGGTCAGAACGCGATTGTCTCGGGCACAGGGTATGTCGGCATTTTTCTGGCCGCACTGATCGCCATCATGGTTGCCGGGTTCGACTTGTCCTCGCTGGCGATTGTCGCTGGCGCGTTGTCCGTTGGGATCGGCTTTGGACTGCAAACCATTGTCTCAAACTTTGTGTCGGGGATTATCCTGCTGGTCGAGCGCCCGATCTCGAAAGGGGATTGGATCGACGTTAACGGGATGATGGGTTATGTGCGCGACATCTCGGTCCGGTCTACGCGGATTGAGACGTTTGATCGTACGGATGTGATCGTTCCCAACTCTGACCTGATCAGCGGCGTCGTAACCAACTATACGCGCGGCAATACCATTGGGCGCGTCATTGTTCCTGTTGGCGTCGCATACGGGACGGATACCAAGCTGGTTGAAAAGATATTGGGTGAGGTTGCCAATGCCCACCCAATGGTATTGGCCAACCCAGCACCCAGCGTTGTGTTCCAAGGGTTTGGCGCGGATTCGCTGGATTTTGAAATCCGGGCCATCCTGCGCGATGTAAACTGGGTGCTTTCGGTAAAATCGGACATGAATCACGAGATTAACCGGCGCTTTGCCGACGAAGGTATCGAGATTCCGTTTGCCCAACGCGATGTCTGGCTGCGTAATCCGGAGACGCTTAGGGAATCGTCAGCCGCGCCTACGCCTGAACCGGCAAATGAGGCGGGGAACACCCCGACCGACACAGCCAAGTCTTCCCCGATCGAGATGACCGAGGCTGATATGCCCGACGGCGACGGGGACGAGGTCTGAGGTCGGTTTCAGCCCGATCCGAAAAGGTTGAATTTTCGCTATAATCGGGCCTTGCAAATCCCCAAGCGATAGTCCAAATATCGCGCCCACGGAGAGGTGGCCGAGTGGTCGAAGGCGCACGCCTGGAAAGTGTGTAGGCGGGAAACCGTCTCCAGGGTTCGAATCCCTGTCTCTCCGCCACCCAGCCTAGAAATCCAGACCCAGGTCGATTGTTCGGTAGGAATGCGTCAGCGCCCCGGACGAGATATAGTCGACGCCCGTTGCTGCGATCGCGGCCACGGTTTCTTTGGTCACGTTGCCCGAAGCTTCGGTCATGATCCGCCCGTCTACCATCGAAACCGCCTTGGTCAGGGTGTCCGGGGTCATGTTATCCAACAAGACGACATCCGCACCCCCAACTTCGAGCACGTCTTCCAGTTGCTCCAAATGGTCGACTTCGATTTCGACCTTCATCATGTGGGACGCACGTGCCTTGGTTGCTTCGAGGACCGCCCGAACGCCTCCGGCTGCGGCGATGTGGTTGTCCTTGATCAGAATGGCGTCGGACAATGAGAAGCGGTGATTAAACCCACCGCCATGCAGCACAGCCTGTTTTTCGACGATCCGCAGGCCCGGCGTTGTCTTGCGGGTGCAGGTGATCCGCGCCTTGGTGCCCTTGGTTTCGGCAACCAGAGCAGCAGTCGCCGTGGCCACCCCCGTGAGCCGCCCGGCAAAGTTCAACGCCACGCGTTCACCAGACAGGATCGAGGCTGCACGGCCGTGTATCTCCAACAAGGTGTCTCCCTTGGTGCAGCGTTGGCCGTCTTGCACGTGGCGCACGATCTCAAGCGTAGGGTCGACCAGACGAAAGGCAAGCTCTGCCACCTGCATGCCGGACACCACCGCATCTTCACGCGCGTTAAGCCGAGCAGAGTAGGTTGTTTCTGGCGGTATGACCGTCAACGAGGTGATGTCGCCGTTGGAACCCAAATCCTCCATCAACGCCGCGCGGACAATCGGTTCTAGGATCAGGTCGGGCAGGGCGGGAACGGTCATACGTTTTCCTTTGTGAATTTTTCTCGATATGCCAGCGCCTGTTCAAGCGTCAGCATTGATCGTTGTCCGGGGCCGGAATGCGTCTGCGGAAAATCCGATCGGTAATGCGCCCCGCGGCTTTCCTCGCGCATCAAAGCCGCCGCCGCGATCAGCGTCGCGGTCGCCGTCATATTGAGAAATGCCGGTGCGTTTTGGTTTTCGGCTTCGAGCTGAGCAATGCGGATCAAGGCCCGACGCAAACCTGTTCCCTTGCGAACGACGCCGACCAGATCCGTCATGATCCCGCGCAGGTCTGCCGTGGCTTGCAAGATCGGTGTTTCGCAACTGGCTGCAAAGGTCAGATCTATCGGTTCGGCCTTTGTGCAAGGAACATGCTTTGCGATGTCCCGGGCGCAGGTGCGTGCAAACACCAAAGCCTCTAGCAATCCGTTTGACGCGAGCCGGTTTGCCCCATGCAGCCCGGTCGAGGCTGCTTCGCCGCAAACCCAAAGCCCCTTGAGGGTGCTGCGACCGGACAGGTCTGCCGCAACGCCGCCCATATGATAGTGCGCTGCGGCCGTGACGGGTATGGGCGACAAAACAGGATCGACACCATTGCGACGGCAGGCCTCGGTCACCGCAGGAAAATGCGAGGCGATCTCAGCGCCGATAGCTTGCCGCGTATCCAGCGCAGGTTGCAGGCCGGACTGGGTTTGCAGAAAGACCGCGCGGGCGACAATATCCCTAGGCGCGAGCTCTCCATCTGGGTGCAGTTCCGGCATGAACCTGTGACCGGTCTTGTCGATCAATACTGCACCCTCGCCGCGCAGGGCTTCTGTGGCCAGCGGGCAGGGATCTTCGCCGACGTTGATCGCTGTCGGGTGGAACTGAATGAACTCTGCATCTGCGATTTGGGCCCCAGCACGTGCTGCCATGCCGACGCCCTGACCCCTAATGCGGGCAGGGTTGGTTGTTTGGGCATAAAGCCCGGCGGACCCGCCAGTTGCCAACACATAGCCCGCCCCGTGCAAGGCGATCGGGGGCGTATCCGATCCATTCGCTGGGGTCAGGTAGACGCCCTGAACCTGCAGGCCATCACTTTCCAGGCCGATGGCCTGCACCCCTTCAATCACTTGGATCGACGGCGTCGCGCGCAGTGCGGTAATCAGGGCGCGCATGATTTCTGCGCCCGCCTGATCGCCTTTCACCCGGACCACGCGGGCGGCAGAGTGTGCCGCCTCTCGGGATTGAACAAAGGCCCCGTCGCTGGTTCGGTCAAAACCAGTGCCAAGCTCTGACAGGTCCAGAATGTGGTCTGGAGCGGCGCGCGTGACGAAATCGGCTACCTCTTGCAGAACCGAACCTGCCCCCGCGCGCATTGTGTCGTCGGCGTGGGACTCGGGGCTGTCCGTTTCGGCCATCGCAGCGGCGACACCGCCCTGCGCCCAGGCGGAACTGGCACCGGTTCCCAGCGGCTCGGGCGAGATCATGACGACAGGGCGCGGCGCCAGCTTCAACGCAGCATAGACGGCGGCAAGCCCCGCGCCGATGATGACCACGCGCTTGGTGCTGACGTGTTGCATCCGCCCGGTCAGATACCCAGTTTGCGCGAAAGGTCGATCATCCGCTGTACTGACAAACGGGCTTTATCGGCCACATCTGCGTCAACTTCGACCTGTCCGGTCATGGTATCCAGTGCATAAAGCACTTTTTCGAGGGTGATTTTCTTCATGTATGGGCACATGTTGCATGGGCCCACAAAGTCTACCTCGGGCAATTCATCGGCAATGTTTGATGCCATTGAGCATTCGGTGATCAGCAACGCTTTTTCGGGTTTTTCATCCGTCACGTATTTGATGATGCCGCTGGTGGAGCCCGAGAAATCCGCCTCGGCCACCACGTCCGGGGGACATTCTGGATGCGCGATCAGTCGGGTGCCGGGGTTCCATTCGCGGAAATCCCGCAGATCGCTGGCCGAGTATTGTTCGTGAACGATGCAGGACCCTTCCCACCAGACGATGTTCTTTTGCGGAACGTCCCGGGCCACGTTCTGCGCCAGATACTGATCAGGCGTCATGATGATCGTGTCACTGTCCAGCGCCGCAACGATCTGGGCCGCATTGGAGGATGTGCAGCAGATGTCCGAGGCTGCTTTGACCTCGGCTGTGGTGTTGACGTAAGACACCACTGGCGCACCGGGATAACGGCGGCGCATTTCGGCTACGCCGTCCGCCGTGATGGATTCAGCCAGAGAACAGCCCGCGTCCATATCGGGCATGAGAACCGTCTTGTCCGGGCTGAGGATTTTGGACGTCTCGGCCATGAAATGCACGCCGCATTGCACGATTACGTCCGCTTCGACCTCGGTTGCTTTGATCGCCAATTGCAGGCTGTCACCGCCGAAATCCGAAATGCCGTGGTAAATCTCAGGCGTCATGTAGTTATGACCCAGGACGACGGCGTTGCGTTCGGCTTTCAGATCATTGATCGCCTTGACATAGGGCGCATAGATCGCCCAATCCATCGGCGAAACAACGCGGGACATGCGCGCATAGACATCTTCCATGCTGGCTGCCAGTTCCGGTGAGGGGCTAAGGTCATACTTTTCGGAAAGATGCGCACGCTGCGCAGGTAGGTCGAACACGGGTCTGATATCTGCCTGTTTTACACTCGCGGCATTGAATATGTGATTTGAAAGTGATTGACCACCGCTCTGCCGGGAAGAATGTTCCAAAATTTCCATCTTGTGCGGAACTATATTGTTTTCGTGTTAAGTTTTTTCTGGTCCAAGCGGGTTTTTGACATCTGGAATTTCCGATTTCGCCAGCTTTCCGTCCTATGTCGCAAGATTGGCGCATTGCTGCCACATGGGGCGGCAATAAGTACGGTAAGGCGTCACTGGGTTGGTCGATTGCGGCTGGCCCTAAGGATGTGTCGCGGCGGTAACTACGGTTCGAAAACTGGAACTTACCGATTAGCGAATTGTGACAGTTGGGATATCAAGGGCAGCGACCCAAAACGAGAAAAAAACCAAAGCGACGTGTTCTAGAAAAAGCGATCCCATCGCACATAATCGAGCAGGACAGTTCGCGTTCGGAGGTTAAATGTTATTGTCTGTTGTCGTTCCTTGTATGAACGAAGAGGACTCTGTGCCGATGCTGGTCGAGCGTCTGGTCGCGGCAACTGATCCCTGGTCAGCCGACCGGGAGATTGTGCTGGTGGATGATGGCTCCACCGATGCCACGTGGGACCAAATCTGCAAGCAGTGTGAAAGTCACCCAGGCGTGCGCGGCATAAAACTGTCAACGAACCGTGGGCATCAGGTCGCTTTGACGGCGGGATTGATGGCGGCCAAGGGGCAGCGGATTTTCATGCTGGACGCCGATTTGCAGGACCCGCCCGAACTGCTGCAAGATATGATGGCCATGATGGATCGCGGGTATGACGTGGTCTATGGGCGCCGCAGCGAACGCAAGGGCGAGAGCTGGTTCAAGAAGATGACTGCACATGGGTTTTATCGGGTGCTGAATCGACTGTCGGATGTTCCAATACCCAACGATACGGGCGACTTCCGTCTGGTTAGCCGCCGCGCACTGGACGCGGTATTGGATATGCCCGAGCGGTCCCGGTTCATCCGGGGAATGTTCGCTTGGGCTGGGTTCAAGCAGATTGGCATCGAATATGTACGCGACCCCCGCGTGGCAGGCGAGACCAAGTATCCCATGTCCAAGATGATCCGGCTGGCGTTTGATGCTTTGTCGAGTTTCTCGATCAAGCCCTTGCAGATGGCCACCCGGCTGGCCTTTCTGACCTTGCTCGTTGCCGCATTGATGGCGGTCTACGTGTTCTGGTCGCTGATCCTGTACAGCACTGTCGCTGGTTGGGCGTCTACCGTTCTGGTCATCAGCTTCTTTTCAGGCATTCAATTGCTGACGCTGGGCATTATCGGTGAATATCTTGGACGGCTCTATGTCGAGGCAAAGGGGCGGCCGCTGTTCTTTGTGGATGAACAGGTTGGCAACGGCGTCGAAACTCTCTCCGAAAGAGCGCAAAAGACGTCATGACTGAGCGCAAACGCATATTTCGGTTTGCTGTCGTCGGAACCGGTGTCGCCGCATACTATTTTTTGGCGTATCTGGGGCTGCTACAGGTGTTCAACTCCCCTTGGATCGCAAACCTGCTGGCCTTCGGCTCCGCGATCGTCATTCAATATATTGGCCAAACCGCTTGGACGTTTGGCAAACCCGTGGTGGCACCCGGTCAGTTTGGCCGGTTTTTGTGCATGATCGCGATCGGCTTGGTCGTCTCCTCGATGATAACGGGCGTCCTTGCCCCCAGACTGGTCCTTGCCGAACCGGTTGCCGCCGGTTTGGTCGTTGTTGTTCTTCCCATCATAAACTTCGTGATCCTGCGTCTGTGGGTCTATCGCGAAGAAAACTCAATTTAGAGAGTGGTCATGTCGCATATCTATTCCAACGAGTTCTTTGACTACATCGACCGCGGAGCGCGCAGGTCGGCGGTGCGTTTGATCGAAACCCTTCAATCGCGGGTCAAGCCTGACAGCGTTGTGGATTTCGGCTGCGGGCGCGGTGTCTGGTTGTCAGAGTGGGCGGTAGCCGGGTGTCAGGATGTGGCAGGCGTGGATGGCGATTATGTCGATCGCGAGACATTGGCCATTCCACAGGACTGCTTTTTTGGAAAAGACCTGAGTCAGCCTGTCGATCTGGGCCGAAAGTTCGGGTTGGCCCAATCGCTGGAAGTGGGCGAACATCTTCCCCACGAAGCGTCGGCCAGTCTAGTTCAAAGCCTGACCACGCATAGCGATCTGGTGCTGTTTTCCGCCGCCGTGCCGGGGCAGGGTGGTGAGTTCCACATAAACGAACAGCCTTTGTCGTTTTGGCAGGGCCTCTTCGCCGACAAGGGCTATACGGCCTATGACTGTCTGCGTCCCATCCTGTTTAACGATGCCTCGGTCGAGCCTTGGTATCGCTATAACAGCGTGCTCTATGCAAACGAGGTTGGTGCCGCGACGCTTCCGACAGAGGTTCTTGAGACCAAAGTCGAACCGGGCGCATTGAAAGAGGTCGGCACGTTCGGCTGGAACTTGCGAAAAATGATCGTTCGAAGGTTGCCACAAACGACGGTCACCAAAATTGCACAGGTCCGCGCATCGGTCATTGCGCGCTCACACCGGAGCCAGTGATGAACGCAAGACCTCTGTGGCAGGACGTGTTCCGCCTATGGTTGCTGGCTTTTGCGGCATTACTGGTGATCTACGGGCCGCTGGTTGTTGATCCGCTTGTGCGTCACGACGACTTTCCCGCGCTGTTGGGAAAGAAGTTCATGGCTTATCAAAAGGCATTGGATGAAGGGCGGTGGCTGAATTATTGGTGGCAGTTCAGGCCGGTTCTGTGGTCATCGCCTGTTAGCTTTGCGTTGTACCTGATGGCCTGGGCCGCATTTTCCGCGTGTACATCTGTCACCATGCTGGGGCGCGAGGCGCCGGGTTGGTACAAGGGTTATTTTGCGCTGTTTGTCGCGCTTTCCATCCCGGCCTTCATGATCGCCTTTTGGTTTAACACGCTACTGCCGGGCGTTTGGGTTATTACCCTATATGCGTTGGGCGTCGTATTCCTGCCGCATCGGGTTTCGGTCGCACTGCTTATCGTTGCAGTGCCGTTGTCCTTTATGGCCTATACAACATATCCCTTTCTTTTGATGACCTTGGCGCTGATGTCCTACAAGGCACCGAAAACATACAAGAGCATGGCGATTACTCTGTTCGTGTTCTTTTTCAGCCTCGGTGTAGGGATGCTGTCCGTCTACAGCCTGAATTACATCTATCACGGTATCTTCGGCATACCGATTGCCGACTGGCGCGCCCCGACCGAGGTGCAGTCAATCGAGGATCTAATGAAGAATCTCGGAAGGCTACGCGTCTATCTTCAAATGACGATCCGACAGTTCGGCGGCGGAGCGGCTGGCAGCGGCGTTGTGCTATTGGCTTTCTTTGCTATCGGTTGGGGCATTTTGTTCCGCGCTCAGCGGTTCGTTGCCATAACGGTGTTGGTTGCGATGTTGGCGGGTCTTGGACCTTTGCTTGGAAAATCACTGATGTCGGGGGTATTGGTCCCAGCCCGGGCATTTGGCTGGATTTGGGTCTTGTTCGGCTTTACCTTCACCGCCGCAACATTGCATCTGTCGTTGACGCCGGGAAGGGTGGCAAGTATCGCCCGGATCACCATTATGTACGTTCTGCTGATCAAGGTCATTCTGTTTGGGCGTGCGACATATGTCAGGGTTCCGCCATGGCAGGAAGCCACTCGGGAATTGGCCGCCTCGATACCTAAAACCACGGAAGCCGTATATATCTACGGAAATTATCTTGGTCTGACTGGAGCAGGGCCCGCCGGCATCCAGTATCCCCGAGGTTTGAGGTTGCGTTTGGTTTACCTGACGGGGCTAGACGTCGTTCTTTGTGACGAGACGCCAGAGGAATGTGCTGACGTCGAACCACCGTTTGATCCACGGGGTTGGACGCATGTTCCTATTGTCGAGACTGTAGACAAGCATTCCTTCATTCTGTTGCCTTACCCGCCCGTCGGACCCTAGTCCGGGTGCATTTCCGCTTAGGGTGCTGCGTTGTTGCCGTTGGGCAGCCAGCGCGCCCGCATCTTTTGGGCAAAAAAGCAATTTGTAACACTTAGAAGAAGGATTTATGAACGGGTTTCAGTTTGGCATTTAAACCAGGGGCGGGGAATCCGGCTTCTGGCCCTAGGTAGCAGGCAAAATGATTGATCTGAGTGAACTGAATCCCTTGCGCAAAAGCCGCAACTACCTGATTTTTCAGCACCCCGATAACGAAGGGGCATTGTTGAAGGTCAGGGTAGATGAGCCGGTCCGCAACCACCTTATCCCCCGATACGCTGAAAGGCGTTACGGGAACCTGCGGCAGTGGAACCGCGAGGCAAACGAATATCTGGCCGCGCTGCATCGCGGATGCCCCGAGATTGAACGTCTGGCGCAATTCATGGGCTATGTCCCGACCTCGATGGGGCCCGCTATTGTGGTTGAAAAACTGACTGGCCCGGACGGTGAACTTGCACCGACCCTGCATACAGAACGGTTGGCCCTGAGGAACGATCCCGAAGGGTTGGAGCGTCTGCGGCAAGAGTTCATGGATTTGCTGGATGATCTCGAAAAAGGGCGCATCATCGTCGGTGACATGAGCTATGAGAATATCGTGCGCGCGCAGGAACGGGGAGGAAAACTCACCATCATCGACGGGCTGGGTGAAAGGGTATTGATCCCGCTTGCCTTGGTCAGTGATTGGGCGTTTCGTTTGTCGATACAACGACGCCGCGATCGTTTGGGCCGTGGGTTCGGGTTTTAACCAACCTGTCTTGGGCGTATCCTGAATTTCGAAAGGGCGCGACGGCCGCAACTCTCGGGCTGATCGCCTGCTAGGTAAGCTCCATGGTCCGCAAAGACAGAATCGAAATCGGCTTTTTGCTGTTTGATGGCTTCCCCATGGCTTGCCTGACGTCGGTGATTGAGCCTTTGCGCGCAGCAAATGAGATTGCCGGGCAAGAAGCGTTTTGTTGGTCGTTGTTGTCAGAGCGTGGCCAGAAGGTGCAATCAAGCGCCGGCGTGGGGTTCGAAGCCCAATGCGCTGTGACCGAATGTAACGGGGTAGACATCCTGTTTCTTCTGAGCAGCCCAACCTCTGACTTTGAAGACCCGCGTGTTGGAAATGGCGCTTTGCGCAGTCTTGGTCGCCACGGCACAATCCTTGGGGGTATCAGCGGCGGCGTGTTTCCCTTGGTGCGTTCGGGCACAATGGTCGGTCAACCTGTTTCGGTGCATTGGTGCTATGAGGCCGCGTTCGAGGCTGAGTTTCCGCAGGTGGAAGCCCGAAGCGAAGTGATCGTTCGAACCGCAACCCGGTATACTGCGGCGGGTGCCGCAGCGGGGTTTGATCTGGCGTTGCATCTGATCGAGAATCGGTTGGGGTCCGAAGTCGCACACGAGGTAGCCTGCTGGTTTCAGCACCCGATGATGCGCGGTGCAGGTGTACGCCAACAAGTGCCCGACGCTACGGTGCCGGTTACGGGGGATCAGTTACCCCCGCTGGTCGCGCGCTGTGTCGATTTGTTTGCGCGTCATATGCGCCAGCCCATTTCGATATCTCAGGTCGCTGATGAAACCGGCGTCACGCCTCGCCAGATCGAACGCGCTTTTAAACAGGCGACGGGGCAGAGCCCCAGCCATTACTACCGCGCCATGCGCATGAAGGCCGCGCGACAGATGGTTGTTTATACTAAGGACCCGATCTCGGAAATTGCGGCCGCCATAGGCTATGGCTCCGTCGCACCCTTGGTCACTCATTACCGATCTGCCTTCGGTCTCAGCCCCAGCGAGGATCGGCGCAGGATCAACCGTTTCAGGGTCGAGGACAACGCGCCGTTGCCCTCTGTCTGATGGGTTCAGTGGGCTGATTTCATCGCTGTAACGACCGCATGATGCAAAGACCCGGCCGAGGATCTGGGACCATAAAGGCTGATGTGGTCGGTGCCCCGGCACAGGGTGAAACACCCGATATGGTGAATTGAGCTGCGCGCTGCGTGGCCGGCCTGAAACTGGCGCAGGTCCAATTGGCACAGCAGCTCCAGAACCGCGTTGATCCCATCGCCTCGCAAATCGAACCGCGCCCAGGCGTCCGTTTGTTCCGTGACCGAGGCTGCAGGACCAACGGTTGTATTCACCTGGTCCGCAAGGTTTTCATGGCTGTCAAAGGGCGCTTCGACCATCCACTGATCTGGCCCCGACCAAAAGGCGATCACCTGATCCCCGGTAAATCGCTGAACCTCGGGCGCTGCTGCCCCGATCAACTTGGCCAAAGCCTTTTGCGCCTTTGTTTCCTCCCCCAGACGCGCAGCGACCGAGGCCAAGGCTACGCCAGGGATTTCGGTGCAGGTGACCGGACCAACCGTGTCCACACGCGGCTCAGACCCGCCAAGGGCAGTTATCGCGACAAGATTATGCACGCAGACGTTCTCCTTCGGGATCAACGAAATGGGCGGAAACGATCTCAACCTCAACCGTCAGATCGGTCAGCGGGGAAACGAGACGCATTTTCTCGCCCAGCCGTTCATCGCCGCGTTTCAGCAGGCCCAGACCGATATTACTGCTCAGGCTGGGGGAATAGGCAACCGAAGTCACGTACCCCTGATCATGCGCTGCGTCGACAGGGCCCTCGGCATTCATCAGGTGCCCTCCGGCGGTGACTTTGTCTTCGGGGGCAACGGGCATTAACCCGACCAGCTTCAACACATCCGGCGCGGTCAAAGCCTCGCGCTCAGACAAGAACGACCCGATGCTGTCTTTCTTCTTCGACACCATTTTGCCCATGCCAAGGTTCAGCGCCGTGGTTGTGCCGTTCAGCTCATTGCCGACCGGGTGGCCCTTTTCGATCCGCATCACGCTCAGCGCCTCGGTGCCATAAGGGGTGACGTCGAATTCTTTGCCTTCGGTCATCAACCGCCGCATTAGTGCGTCGCCATAGCGCGACGGGACGGCGATCTCGAACGCCAATTCGCCCGAGAACGAGATACGGAACAGCCGCGCCCGTAGCCCACCGCAGACGGTGATGTTGCCGCAAGCCATGAAGGGGAACGCCTCGTTCGAGATATCGAATTCGGGGTCCACGATCTTTTGCAGAAGCTTGCGCGAATTTGGTCCCGCCACCGCGTATTGCGCCCAGCCGTCTGTGGTTGAGATCAACTGCACATCCATGTCCGGGAACAGGCACTGGCGCACGAATTCCATGTGGCGATAGACACTTACAGCATTCGCGGTGGTGGTGGTGACGACGAAATGATCCTCGGCCAGACGCGCGGCGGTGCCGTCATCCATGACCATCCCATCCTCGCGCAGCATCAGCCCATAGCGTGTTTTGCCCACCGGTAGCATGGCGAAACCGTTGGCGTATACGCGGTTGAGGAATTCGGCCGCATCCGTGCCCTGCACGTCGATCTTGCCCAGAGTGGTGCAATCGCACACCCCGACCGAGGCTCGGGTTTGACGTACCTCACGATCGACGGACTCGCGCCAATGCGTCTCACCGGGTTGGGGGAACCACTGCGCGCGCAGCCAGTTCCCGGCCTCGACAAACACCGCGCCGCGTTCTTTGGCCCAATGGTGTGACGGGGTCAGGCGGGTCGGGTGGAATTCTTTGCCCGTCATTCGACCTGCGAACGCGCCGATGGGCACGGGTGTGTAGGGCGGGCGGAAGATGGTGGTGCCGGTTTCGGGGATCGACTTGCCCGCGACCTCGGCCATGATCGCAAGGCCCGTGATGTTCGAGGTCTTGCCCTGATCGGTCGCCATGCCCAGCGTGGTATAGCGTTTCAGATGCTCGACCGAGCGGAAGCCTTCCTGATAGCTGAGCTTCACATCCTTGACGGTCACGTCATTCTGCTGATCGACCCACGCGCGCTTGCAGCCCTGCACATACCAGAACGGCTTTTGGGCAACGGGCGCGTCCTCGGCGGTGGGCAGGTCGGGCAGGGTGCTCAGGTCCAGCGCGGTGGCGGCGGCTTGGGCACCCGAGCGTAGTGCACCATGGGTCGAGAGGATGCCGTTGGCCGCGCCCGCGACGGACATGCCGACGGGCAGGGTTTCGCCCGGAACGAAAGCAGCAAGGGCGTCATTCCAAACAGGTCGCCCGCGTTGGTGGCAGGTCAGGTGGACATTCGGGTTCCAGCCGCCCGACACGCCCAGCGCGCCGCACTCCAGCGTGCGGGTCGAGCCATCGGGCAGGGCGACCTCGACAAAGCTCAACCCCAGACGACCCTTGGTGTTGATGACCTGCGCCCCCTTCAGCACCTCAAAATCATAGCTGAGCGGTGCATCGTCGCGCACATCCACCACGGCGGCGATCTTGACGCCCTTGGCGTGTAGGTCATTGGCCGTGCGGTGGCCGTCATCATTGTTGGTAAAGATCGCAACCCGAGGCGCGGCCGTCACCGCAAAGCGATTGGCATAGGTCCGCAACGCGCTGGCGGTCATGATGCCGGGGCGGTCGTTATTTTCAAACGCAATGGGCCGCTCGGTCGCCCCGGCGCAGAGCAGCGCCTTTTGGCTATAGATCCGCCACAGGATCTGGCGCGGTTTGCCGGTGGGCAGCGAAGGCAAGTGATCTCCGGTCCGCTCGACGGCCCCATAGATGCCGTGGTCAAACGCGCCGATCACTGTGGTGCGCGGCATGAGCCGGACGTTCGGCATGGCCGACAGTTCGGCCACGGCCTGTGCCGCCCAGTCGGGCGCGCTGTGGTCGCCGACCGAGAAGGTCTCGCTGTTCAGGCGTCCGCCCAGCGTGAAATCCTCATCCGCCAGTATGACATCTGCCCCCTCACGCCCGGCGGTCAACGCTGCCATCAGACCCGCAGGCCCGGCACCGATGATCAGCAGATCGCAATGACGAAACCCTTTGTCATATTCATCCGGATCGGCCTGCATCGACAGCGATCCAAGGCCAGCGGCGCGGCGTATGATCGGCTCGTAAAGCTTCTCCCAAAACGCGGCGGGCCACATGAAGGTTTTGTAGTAGAACCCCGCCGACAGGAAGTTGGAAAACAGGTCATTTACCGCCAGCGCATCGAACCGCAGACTTGGCCAACGGTTTTGCGAGTTTGCGATCAACCCGTCGAACATCTCGATCGTCGTGGCGCGGGTGTTGGGTTCTTTGTGGGCACCTGCGCGCAGTTCCACCATGCCGTTGGGTTCCTCGGATCCCGCCGTCAGCAGGCCCCGCGGACGATGGTATTTGAACGACCGCCCGATCAGCCGCACATTGTTGGCCAGCAGTGCCGAGGCCAGAGTATCTCCGGGATGCGCGGTATGGCGACGACCGTCGAAATAGAAGTTCAGGGTCGTATCGCGGTCGATCTGCCCGCCGGTCAGCCGGTTCACTTGTGTCATTTCGAACGCCCCCGCGTGCGGGCCACATCGCGGGCCAGTTCCACCTTGGAAATCTCATGGGTCAGAGTATTGCGGGTCACGACCAGCCACGAGCGATCCCCGGCCTCGTGATACCAAAGCTCGTGGTGTTCACCGGCGGGATTGTCGCGAAGATAGGCATAGTCATAGAACGCGTCGGCGGCATTCTCGGCCATCCCGTCGGGGCGGTCGATCAAAGAAGCATCGCCCAGATAAGTGAACTCTGAGGCATCGCGAGGCCCAAGCAGAGGGTGGTTGATGATCATGTCCCTAGGTCCCCTCTAGTGCAGGTTGGGCTGGTTGCCCGCGCCTTTTTCGTCGATCATCCGGCCAGTGCGGAACCGGTCCAGACGATAGGCGGTGGCAACGGGGTGCGGTTCATCTTTTGCCAAAAGATGCGCAAAGCAATAGCCCGAGGCAGGCGTGGCCTTGAACCCGCCGTAGCACCAACCGCCATTGAAATAGAGCCCCTGAACCGGGGTGCGGTCTATGATGGGTGAGCCATCCATCGACATGTCCATCACACCGCCCCACATCCGCAACAGACGCGCGCGGCCGATCATGGGCATCAGGGCCATGCCGCCCTCGCACACATCCTCGACCACGGGCAGGTTGCCGCGTTGGGCGTAGGTGTTATAGCCGTCTATATCGCCGCCAAAAACCAGACCGCCCTTGTCGGATTGGCTGACATAGAAATGACCCGCACCAAAGGTGATGACGCTGGGCAGCACGGGCTTCAACCCTTCGGACACGAACGCCTGCAACACGTGGCTTTCAATCGGCAAACGCATCCCGGCCATGCCAATCACGCGCCCCGAGTTTCCTGCGACCGCACAGCCCACTTTGCTGGCTCCGATAAAACCCTTGGTGGTCTCGATCCCCAGACAAGTACCGTTTTCAATCCGCAGGCCCGTGACCTCGCAATTCTGGATAATGTCCACCCCGTGCAAATCCGCCGACCGTGCATAGCCCCAGGCCACCGCGTCATGGCGGGCTGTCCCTGCACGGCGCTGGACCAGACCGCCTTTGATCGGAAAGCGGGCGTCGTCGAAGTTCAGATAGGGATGCTCGGCCCGGACCTGATCGGCGCCCAGAAGTTCCGCATCCGCGCCGTTCAGGATCATCGCATTGCCGCGCCGCGTATAAGCATCGCGCTGGCCGTCCGTGTGAAACAGGTTGATGATCCCGCGCTGGCTCATCATGGCGTTATAGTTGACGTCCTGCTCCAGCCCCTCCCACAGTTTTAGCGAGAATTCGTAGAAGGGCTCATTCCCGTCCAGCATATAGTTCGAGCGGACAATCGTCGTGTTCCGCCCCACATTGCCGCCCCCGATCCAGCCTTTTTCGACCACGGCCACATTGCGCTGACCGTAGACCTTGGACAGGTAATGCGCCGTGGCCAGTCCATGACCACCGCCACCAATGATGATGACGTCATAATGCGGCTTGGGCTCAGGCTCGCGCCAGACCGGTTTCCAGCCTTTATGACCGGTAAGCGCCTCTTTGATGACTCGAAAGCCGGAATATCGCATGAATCGGACCTTTTTTGCCAGAATTCACTATTTTGGTGCGGTTGGATATCCTCAGATGCGACATCGATATGTCTGAATCAGACCCCGCCCTGAGAACCCACCAAGCCTGAGAACCAGTCCGCAAATTCGGTCACTTCCGCAGAGTCGCGTTGGACTGACAGGAAATACCCCTCAGTAGCCGAAGCGGACTGGTCAAAGGCGGGTTGAATTGTCCCGGTTTTCAGAGCGTGGGCTGCGACAATCGAATTCACCAAGGCCACACCGTTTCCAGTAGCCGCGAGTTGCAACGCCAAGCCATAGGAATCCACATAATACGTCGGGTGTCCGACCTGTTGACCAGTTGCCTCGGACCACGAAGCCCAACTGTCGGAGGTTCCCACCGACTCAATTAGGGGCAAAGTTTGCAGATCACCAACCAAACCAGGCGCTTTGACTGGAACAAGACGGTTGGGCTGCAACGGAACCGCGTTCTTGCCGACCTGCTTTTCGGACCCGAACCTGATTTCGACATCCGCGCGAGAGGCTGCGTATTCGTCGGGCCAGATCGTGCTAACAAATCGCACCGATGTTTCGGGATATTGCGACTGGAACTCGGGCAGGGCGGGTGCAATGACCCATTCGATGATACTGATCGAGGCCGCCACGGTAATGTGCCGCGCTTTTTGCTCGGTCAGGTAGGGTGAGGCGGCGACCTCTAGCATCTCAAGCGCGGCTTCGACCTGCGGCAGCAACTTGCGGCCTTCATCCGTCAGGGACAGCCCGCGCGCGTGACGGTGAAACAGAACCACGCCCAGCCGCGTTTCCAGCGCACGGATTTGCTGGCTGACGGCGGATTGCGTCAGGCCAATTTCGTCGGCGGCTGCGGTGGAACTTAGCCTGCGCGCGGCAGCTTCAAAGGACCTGAACCATGTAAGCGGGGGCAGTGTTTTTGCCATCGGTAACTAACCTATTAGTGATAGTAATACCTAAGGCCAAACTTCTTTCGTTTGTCAAAAGATGATTCCGGCGGTGATATTTTCTCTGACTGAAAAAGGGGGGTCACCGTGAAGCCAAACATCCGAAAAATCGTAACCTATGATGAGGAAGTTCTGGTCGAAGGGTTTCGTAAGGCCGACACTCCCTGGCGCATGTTTGCCGTTGCTGCGGTTGTGTCGAACCCTTGGGCGGGGCGGTATGTCGACGATCTGCGCGCTGAAATTCTTGCCTATGGTCCGATCTTGGGTGAGCTGTTGACCAACCGAATGGTCGCGCTGGCCGGTGGCGGTGACGCAATCGACGCCTATGGCAAAGCGGCCGTCGTCGGGCTGGACGGAGAGGTCGAGCACGCCTCGGGTCTGATCCACACCCTGCATTTCGGGAATATTTTCCGGCAGGCGGTTGGTGCGAAATCCTATCTGTCCTTCACCAATACACGCGGCCCCGCGAACACGCCGATCATGGTGCCGATGATGGATAAGAACGATGCGGGTCGTCGGTCGCACTACCTGACGCTGCAATTCGCCATCCCCGACGCGCCGCGCGCCGATGAAGTCGTCGTTGTGCTGGGCGGGGCGACCTCGGGGCGGCCACATCATCGTATCGGAGACCGCTATCAGGATTTGAAGGATCTGGGCCATGACGTGGACAACCCGGCCTCGGTCTGAGTTTGGAAACCTCGCCGCCATAGATGCAGGCGAGGGGCCGCTGGTTATCCTATTGCACGGGGTGGGCCTGCGGGCTGAGGCGTGGAATGCGCAGATTGATGCGTTCGTTGCGGCGGGGTTCCGGGTTTTATGCCCGGACATGTCTGGCCATGGTCGCTCGCCCTTCCGTAATCCTGATGGCTTACTTAGCTACGTTAAGCTCGTTGAACCCCTGTTGTCCGAGCCAGCCGTTCTGGTCGGACATTCGATGGGTGCGTTGGTGGCCTTATCCCTGGCTGCATCTGGTCATGAGCATGTAAAGGGTGTCGCGGCACTCAACGCGGTCTATCGGCGCGACCCCGAGGCACGTCAGGCGGTTATGGCACGCGCCACGTCTTTGCGTACTAATGGATTGAATGACCCGTCACGCACGTTAAACCGCTGGTTCGGAGATCAAGAAACCAAAGAACGCGAAGCCTGCGCGCGATGGCTGACCGAAGTGAACCCAGCGGCCTACAAAGCCGCCTACAGCGTCTTTGCCGAAAGCGATGGGTTGTCGGATGAAGACCTCTCGAAAATCACGTGTCCCGCGTTGTTCATGACTGGCGCGGACGAGCCGAATTCGACTCCGGCAATGTCCCGCAAAATGGCAGCTCTGGTGGCGCAGGGACGTGCCGAGATCGTGTCCGGCGCGGCCCATATGATGCCAATGACACACCCGGTCGAGGTCAAATCTTATCTGTTGGGGTTCGCACAGGAGTGCCTGCCATGACATCTATCGACCCAAGGGCGCTGCGCGACGCTTTCGGCAGTTTCATGACCGGCGTAACCGTTGTGACCACGCTTGATCCCAAGGGGGTACCCGTGGGGTTCACGGCAAACTCGTTTTCGTCCGTATCGCTGGACCCACCGTTGTTGTTGGTCTGTCCGGGCAAGTTTTTGTCCAGCCATGATGTCTTTGCCAAATGCTCGCATTTTGCTGTCAACATCCTGTCTGAAGGACAACAAGAAGTATCCAACACTTTCGCCAGCTATAAAGGCGACCGCTTTGCCAAGGTCGACCACTCCAGAGGGGTGGGCGGCCTGCCATTGATCCAAGGGGCACTGGCCCAGTTTTGTTGTGAAACACATACCGCTGTTCCTGCCGGGGATCATACGGTTCTGATTGGCCGGGTTCAGGCGTTTTCGCACGCCAAGGGCAATGGTCTGGGTTATGTCGGTGGTTCGTATTTCAGCCTAGGTCTGGAACGCGAGATTGACGCGACAGAGCCGACGATTTGCGGCGCGTTGGTGCGGTCAAATGGCCACGTTTTGCTTGAGGCCCACAACGGTCGGTACCGGCCGCTTCAGATCGCAGGCGTCGAACCCGGAGGTCAGCGCAACAGGCTGTCGCAAGGGCTGTCAGACCGTGGTGTGCCTGCGCGCGTCGATCAGGTGTATTCCTCCTTCAGCGACGCGGGAAACGGTCTGCACTATACGTTTTTCCTGGCCTCCTGCCACGGAACCCCTG
The DNA here is from genome assembly GCF_056536745.1 of Ruegeria sp. CJ2. Taxonomy (NCBI): domain Bacteria; kingdom Pseudomonadati; phylum Pseudomonadota; class Alphaproteobacteria; order Rhodobacterales; family Roseobacteraceae; genus Ruegeria; species Ruegeria sp. CJ2. The sequence continues at coordinate 45,086 of NZ_JBQFQF010000002.1, read as the reverse complement.
CGGTAGAATGCGCCAAATGGGTGCCCGTCGACGCCCTGCCAACGCTCGCCTACAGCACCCAAGCCATCCACGACATGATGACCCGCTTCGCGGTCGAGGCGCAGGAGGGGAACTTCTCTCTCTATCTCGGTGACGCGAAGCAGGGTGACATCCACAGTTTGCATGAAGGAGCCCGTTGATGGAGTTTTCCCTGTTTGCCCATATGGAACGCCTGACGCCGGATCAGCCTCATGACGTTCTTTACGATGAATTCGTCGGGCTTGTTAAAATGGCGGATGAGGGCGGGATGCGCGCGGTCTGGACGGGCGAGCATCACGGGATGGAATTTACCATCGCGCCGAACCCGTTCCTGTCTCTGGTCGATCTGGCGCATCACACCCGCAATGTGCGTCTAGGGACAGGGACAGTTGTCGCCCCGTTCTGGCACCCAATCAAACTGGCGGGTGAGGCTGCGGCCGCGGATCAGATCACCAAGGGGCGAATAGAGCTGGGCATTGCGCGGGGGGCGTATTCCTTTGAATATGAACGCCTCATGCCGGGAATGGACGCGTGGGAAGCGGGTCAAAGGATGCGCGAGTCGACGCCGTTGTTGAAAGAAATCTGGCGGGGGGATTGCGCACATGACGGAGAGTTCTACTCCTTTCCCGCAACCACCTCCGCGCCAAAGCCAGTGCAGGAAGACGGGCCCCCGATCTGGATCGCGGCACGCGACCCCAACAGCCACGAATTTGGCGTCCACAATGGGTTTAACATTCAGGTCACCCCCTTGTGGCAGGGCATGGAAGAGATCGAGACGCTGATGGGGCGGTTCAACGACGCCTGCAGCAGCTATTCTGGACCACGTCCCAAAATCATGTTGCTGCATCACACCTATGTCGGTGCGGATGAAGATGATGTTGCCCGGGGCGTTCAGGATTTGCGTCGGTATTACAACTATTTTGGGGCGTGGTTCCTGAACAAGCGCCCTATCTCTCAGGGTTTGATACAGCCGATCTCATCTGACGAAATGGACGCAAACCCGATGTATACGACCGAGAAGTTGGCGGCCGATTTGACCGTCGGCACCCCGCAGCAGGTCATCGACCGGATCAAACGGTACGAGGATTTGGGTTATGATGAGTTTTCGTTCTGGATCGACAGCGGAATGACCAACGATCGCAAACGCGCATCGCTGGCTCGGTTCATTGATGAAGTCATGCTTGTATTTCAGTGAGGATCACGATGGGTAACTTGCCGCACTTTCAGCTTTTCATTGATGGCAACCGGACAGACGGCGCGTCGTCACAGGTCATGACGTCTGAAAACCCAGCTAACGGTCAGGGTTGGGCGACCTTTGCCTGCGCCGCGCCCGAGGATGTCGATCGCGCTGTCGCAGCTGCAAAACGCGCGTTGGACGATCCGATGTGGCGCGATCTGTCGGCCTCCGCTCGGGGGAAACTACTGTATCGACTGGCTGACCTGGTCGCAGAAAACGCATCGCGTCTAGCCGAGCTTGAGACAACGGACAGCGGCAAGTTGCTGGCGGAAACAGCGGCGCAAACGGGGTATGTCGCGGATTACTACCGGTATTTCGCTGGGTTGGCGGATAAGGTCGAAGGAACGGTTTTGCCGATCGACAAGCCGGACATGCATGTGTTCACGACTCGTGAACCGATTGGCGTGGTTGCGGCGATCGTGCCGTGGAACGCGCAGATGTTCCTGACTGCAACAAAACTTGGCCCCGCTCTGGCCGCTGGTTGCGCCGTGGTTCTGAAAGCCTCGGAAATCGCTCCGGCCCCGATGTTGGAATTCGCTCGTTTGATCGACGAGGCTGGTTTCCCGCCGGGTGTTGTGTCGGTCATTACCGGGGATGCCGAGAATTGCGCCATACCCCTGACGCGCCATCCCGACGTGGATCGCATCGCTTTTACAGGTGGGCCGGAAACCGCGCGCCACGTTGTGCGAAACTCGGCCGAGAATTTCGCGGTTACATCTCTGGAACTGGGTGGGAAATCCCCGATTCTGGTGTTTGAGGATGCGGATTTGGATGGGGCGGCGAACGGCTTGATCGCGGGTAACTTCGGCGCGTCCGGCCAAAGCTGCGTTGCGGGAACGCGCGGGCTGGTGCACCGGCCTGTTCTTGAGGAACTGATCGAACGGATCGAAGAAAAATCCCACGCCATTCGGGTGGGCGACCCGTTGCACGTTGACACGCATGTTGGCCCCCTCTGCACAGGCGCTCAGGTTCGCAAGATCCAAGAGACGCTGGCCAAGGCACGTGGGCAGGGCGCAGTGATCCGGTTCGGTGGGGAAACCGCAGACAGGCCGGGGAACTATATGAATCCGACGCTGGTTCAGTGCAACTCGGCCGAAACGGAGACCCTGAAGGTCGAAATGTTTGGCCCTGTGATGTCCCTATTGCCGTTTGATACCGAGGAGGAGGCCATATCTCTGGCCAATGCCACACCCTATGGGCTTGGGTCGGGAGTGTTTACTCAGAACCTTGCGCGGGCGCACCGGCTTTCCAAGCGGATCAGGGCTGGCATCTGCTGGGTCAATACGTATCGCGTAATCTCTCCCATCGCGCCATTTGGCGGGTTCAATCAATCCGGCTATGGGCGTGAGGCCGGGGTCGAGGCGGTTTTGGATTACACGCGAACCAAAACAACCTGGATCAGCACCGCGCAAGAGCCGATGGCGAACCCGTTTGTAATGCGCTAAATCTGGGCAGAAACAGGGAAGGGAGTATGCCCGTGAAGTTGAAGAACCCGCATTTCAGGGCGCCATCAGACGCGAGTCAGCGCAAAAGCATCCCTCCGGTCATCTGTTATCCGCCTGATACATTGCCACAACCTGATTTGATTGCGTTGAGTGCGCTCAGACAACAGGCGTCCAAGACGGCTGAGGTGACCGCCGCCCCACGGGATGCGACCTGCATTGATGTTCCCGCCGGTGCCTTCGTGCGGGTTGTTTCGGTTGACGGCCCACAGGTCGGCGACCTGAATATGTGGAACAAACACGACCTGTCCGAGAGGTTCTATTCCGGTAAAACCCGCGCCCTGCATGGAACGCATCTGTCGACCGGAGATCGCATGTGGTCCAGCTTTCCCAGCATGCGCCCGATGGCCACCATCGTAAACGACACTTTGGACTGGTACGGGTTCGACGGGTTCGGCGGGTCCGTTCATGACGTGATAGGCACGCGTTGCGACCCCTATACCGGCCGTCTTCTGTCGGGCGACGATTATCATTATTGCTGCCACTCGAACCTGACGCGGGCTCTGGCCAGCCATTGCGACCTGCCGCTTCATGAGGCGGAAATGCATGTGCACGACGTTCTGAATGTGTTCATGTGTACGGGTTTCACACGCGACACCGGGCAGTATTTCATGAAAGCCAGCCCAGTGCGCCCTGGCGACTATCTGGAATTCTACGCCGAGATTGATCTGATCGTCGGGCTTTCGGCCTGTCCGGGAGGGGATTGTTCGTCCGGGCATTCGTCGGACGCCGCGGCCTGCTATCCGTTGCTGATCGAGGTGTACGATCCGGGACAGGACGCGCGCGATGCGCATGTCCAGCCCGCACGATCAGCCTATGATCGTTCTCACGGCGCAGGCTAGGCGGTCATTCGACGTCCCAAGCGGTCGAGCATCCGGCAGCAAAGCTCAAGCTGTTCAATCTCGACAAATTCGTCTGCTTTATGGGCCTGGGTGATTGATCCCGGCCCGCAGACAATCGCCTGAACCCCAAGTTGTTGAAAAAGCCCTGCTTCTGTCGCGAATGAGACGACGCCCGTGCCGTTGGCACCGGTCAGTTCGGCCACAAGGTCGCGGGCTGCGTTTTTGTCCATCGGTTCAAGACCGGCAACTTCGGCAACGGCCTGTTGGGTTATGGTGGCAGCGCTATGCACGGCCTGCATTTCAGGCAACAACGCGTGTTCCACGTAGTCGGACAGAGTGCGCTTGACCAGATCCGCATCGCTGGATTGAACGGGCCGCATTTCCCAGGCAACCTCGGCTTTGCTGGCGATCACGTTATGCGCGACCCCACCGGAAATCCGCCCAATATTCACTGTTGTCCAAGGCGGTTCAAACGGGCTGCCGTTTGGCGCGCGGGACTTCAGGATTTGCCGCAATTCCAGCAGCTTCCCGATGTAGCGGGCCGCATACTCAGCCGCGTTTACCCCGTCGTCCGGGGCCGAACTGTGCCCTTCCAGCCCGACAAAGGACGTGGTGTATTCATAGCACCCCTTGTGGCCCTCGATCACGCGCATCTCTGTCGGCTCACCAATGATGGCGATATCCGGGACGATGCCACGCTCGGACAGGTCATCCACCAGATTGCGTGCGCCAAGACACCCGGTTTCCTCGTCATAGGTGAACGAGAAATGCAGCGGTTGGGTCAACTGTTTCGCATCAAGAGTTTCCGCAAAAGCCAAGGCTGCGGCGATGAACCCCTTCATGTCGCAGGTGCCGCGCCCGTACAGTTTTCCGTCACGCTCGACCATCTGGAAGGGATCGCTGGTCCAGTCCTGATCGGCCACCGGAACAACATCTGTGTGTCCGGATAAAACTATGCCGCCATCCATCTCAGGCCCAAGCGTGGCAAAGATATTGGCCTTTGCACCGGTTGCGGCCTGTGTCTGAATACACCGCGCGCCCAGTGCCGTAAGAAAGTCGGTCAAATAGCGGATGATCTCAAGATTGCTGTCTGCGGAAACCGTTTCATACGCGATCAGGTCGGACAGGATTTCTTTGGTTCTTTGCAAGGTCATGGCTTTACAAACAGTTTGCGGGGGCGGTCGCAGAAACACTCTGCTGGCCCGGATTCAGTGATCAGGATGGACTCGGTGATCTCAAGCCCCCAGTCATCCATCCAAAGGCCGGGCATGAAATGGAAGGTCATGCCGGGTTCAAGAACGGTTTCATCTTCGGGTCGCAGGGAAATGGTGCGCTCGCCCCAATCGGGCGGATAGCTGAGGCCGACAGGATAGCCACACCGCGCGCCGCGCTCGATCCCGGCCCGTTCCAGCGGCGCGGCCAACGCAAGCGCAATATCGCGGGCCTGATTGCCTGCGCGGGCTGCGTTCAAGCCTGCTTCGAGCCCCTCAACCAACGCTGCCTCGGCCCGCAGCAGGTGATCAGGTGGCTGACCAAGAAACACCGACCGACAGAAAGGTGTGTGATAACGGCGATAGCAGCCGGAGAGTTCAAAGAACGTGCATTCACCCGACTTGAACGGCGCGCCATCCCACGTGAGATGCGGTGCCGCCGCGTCTGGCCCCGACGGAAGCAAGGGCACGATGGCCGCATAGTCACCCCAATTCCCGTCGGCACCATGAATGGCGTCGCTGTAGATCTGGGCCACCAATTCGTTTTTCCTAAGCCCCGGTTCGACGCGTTCCAGAACGCCGTCGATGATGTGCTCTGAGATACGCGCGGCCTTGCGCATCAAGGCAATCTCTTCGTCGGATTTAACGGCGCGTTGCCAGTTGACCAGCGCGTTTGCGTCAATCAGGTCTGCGTCGGGAAGCTCTGCCTGAAGGGTTAGGTGGGCCTTGGCGGAATAATAATAGTTGTCCAACTCGACACCGATACGCGCACTTGTGAGACCGCAATCCGCCATAAGTGCAGCAAGGTCCTGCATCGGGTGTCGTACGGTCGACTGGACGTATTCGTCCGCATAGCCGCGAATACGGTCGTTGGTCATCCAGACCGTGCGGCGTGCGCCGTTGGCATCCTGACCACGACCCCACCAGATCGGATCGGCATCGTGTAAAACCACGACGCCTTGGTGCACGTAGAACGACCAGCCCTCATACCCTGTCAGCCACGCCATGTTCGAGGGGTCTTCGACAAACAGCGCGTCCAGGCCAGCCTTTGCCATTGCCGCGCGCGTCTTGGTCAGGCGGCGATCATACTCTGCCCGAGTGAATGCCGGATCAGCGTGGGCCATGGGCTGCTCCTGTCTCGTGTGAAGTCTTGTTGACAGAACTTGACGAATTCGGTCACGTCAATGGGCAACACAGGAAAGGCGGGCCATTGAAGATTTCATCCAACCCTTATCGCGGTGGTCAGAAGCTGATCCCAGAGGCGCCGTTTCCCTCAACCGATGCCGCGCGCGTTGCGTCCTTGTTGGGCCAGTGCCCTGCTGCCGCTGAAACACCACTGAGGGAAGTTGACGGCCTTGCCGATGTCGCAAATCTCTGGGTGAAGGATGAGCGTGAGCGGATGAACCTGGGGTCGTTCAAGGCACTGGGCGCCGCTTATGTGATCGCGCGCCACGCGGCCGATATGTCAGGCACACCCGACGGCACAACCTTGGTTGGCCGGACGTATGTAACCGCCAGTGCGGGCAATCACGGCATGAGTGTAGCGGCTGGTGCGCGGATTTTTGGCGCCGATGCAGTCGTTTATATCGCTGAAACTGTGCCCGAGAGCTTTGCGGATCGCTTGCGGTCTCAGAACGCGCGGGTCGTGCGACAAGGGGCTGATTATGCTGCCAGTATGGAGGCTGCGGCGCAGGCCGCGCGGGACAATGGCTGGACGTTGCTGTCTGACAGTTCCTGGCCGGGTTATTACGAACTGCCGCATATCCTGATGGAAGGCTACCTGCAAATGGCGTCCGAGGCCGCGCGTCAATGCCCGCAGGTGCCCACGCATATCCTGTTGCAGGCCGGTGTTGGCGGTTTGGCAGGGGCTGTCGCCGCCTACGCCCGCCACGTCTGGAAGGATGCGCCTCAAATTATCGTGGTCGAGCCCGAAGCCGCACCCGCGCTGCAAGCTAGCATCGAGGCGGGCGCATGTGTCTTTGCCGATGGGCCAGACAGTGTGATGGGTCGCCTTGACTGCAAAGAGCCGTCGCTGATCGCGCTGAATGGTCTGGCACGTGACGCGGACATGTTTCTGACGCTCTCGGATGAAGAAGTTCTGCGTTATCTGCCGGCGATGGCCACCGCGAGAATCGCGACAACAGCGTCCGGCGGGGCAGGGATTGCAGCCGTCATGAGCTCCGACCTGCGCAATAAATTGGGTATAGGCACCGAGGCGCGCGTTTTGTGCTTTTTGTCCGAGATTGCCGAATGAGGGGGTTTGAAGTTTCTGAATTCACGGCACGCACGGAACGCGCGCAGCGTTTGATGAGCGAGCAGGGGCTTTCGGCGCTGCTGCTTACGACCGAGCCCGAAGTACGTTATTTCACAGGTTACTTGACCCGGTTCTGGGAAAGTCCGACGCGCTCTTGGTTCCTGATCGTGCCTGCATCTGGCAAACCCATTGCCGTCATTCCTTCGATTGGTGCGGCGCTGATGGGGCAAACGTGGATTGACGATATCCGCATGTGGAGCGCGCCGGACCTTGTGGATGACGGTATCAACCTCTTGGCGGATACCTTGCGAGAGGTAACTCAGCCCGGTGACCATATCGGAATACCTGACGGACATGAAACGCATGTTCGGATGCCCCTGGCCGATTTGTATCGCTTGAAACATTCGGCGGAAGATCGCGTATTTAAGGGCGACGCGGGTATTTTGCGCAGGCTCCGAATGGTGAAATCCGAAGCCGAGATCGCAAAGATCGAAGCGGCTTGTGCCATCGCGGGCCGCGCCTTCGCGCGTGTCCCAGAGATCGCGGGCGCCGGTGTCACGGTTGCTTCAGTTTTTCGCCACTTCCAGATGTTGTGTCTGGAAGAAGGGGCGGATTGGGTGCCTTACCTCGCCGGAGGTGCAGAACAAGGCGGGTATGCAGATGTGATCTCACCAGCCCGGGACACCGCCATGGCACCCGGAGATGTTCTGATGCTGGACACAGGGTTGGTTTGGGACGGCTACTTTTGCGACTATGATCGGAACTGGTCGATTGGTCCGGCAACGGCAGAGGTCAAATCCGCCTATACCACCTTGATCGAAGCGTCCGATGCTGCGTTCGAGGTCGCGCGCCCCGGTGCGCGGGCGTGCGACCTGTATCACGCGATGAACTCTGTTCTGTCGCGCCAAAGCGGTGACACCGGGGCAGGCCGACTGGGGCATGGGCTTGGAATGTCGCTGACGGAATGGCCGTCCCTCATTCCCGGTGATGAAACAGTACTAGAAGCGGGTATGGTGCTGACGCTTGAACCCGGTATCGCTGTTGGTGACAAGATACTGGTTCACGAGGAAAACATAGTGGTCACCGAAGGTGCACCGCGATTTATCAGTCCTCGCGCCGGGGCAGAGTTGGTGGAGATATGAGTTACTTACCTTACACTCTTGATGCAGATGACCCGTCTGCCAGCCCGCTTGGATTGATCGTCTTGCAAACAGACGAAACAATCGAGCCCGAGTTCAGCGCCTATTTCGCGGATCGCAGTGTTCCGCTTTACGTATCAAGGATACCAAGCGGAGAAGAGGTTACGACCGATGCCCTGTCGGAAATGGAGAAATCCCTGCCAGCAGCAGCGGATCTGTTGCCCAAAATTCGTCCGTACAAAGTTGTCGGTTATGGCTGTACCTCTGCCAGTTCCGTGATTGGCTCAGATCAGGTCGAACGGATGGTTCAGCGCACATGTGATGTGGCCACCGTCACGAATCCTTTGCGCGCAGCTTCGGCCTGCGCCGTGGAATTGGGGGTTTCGAAATTTGCGCTTTTGTCCCCATATATCGAAGAAGTGAACGAACCTCTTCGATATGCTTTCTCTCAAAATGGGATTTCTATGGATGTTTTTGGCTCATTTGGAGAGGCCGAAGAATCCAAAGTTGTGCGGATATCCCAACAATCTGTTACAGATGCCGCCATCCGGCTGGGTTCTGATTCGGCGGTTGAGGCTGTTTTCATAAGCTGCACGAATCTAAGAACTTTTGATGCCATTCCGAAAATTGAAAAGCAGCTAGGAAAACCGGTTCTTTCAAGCAATCAGAGTCTTGCCTGGCACATGAGGTACCTGAATTCCGCCTGAATATCAGGCGCGTGCTGATTTCTTTGTCACTCTCCTGACATATTTTGGTTGCGCGACGCGTCCTGCATGTCCTTAAATGGGCCGGACAGGTCTTTGAGATCCGGATGAACCGGGCAACCAAGGACGGCACAGGGGAGCCAAGTTGGTAATGACTAATGACGCAGCGTTCGTCGAATTTCAGCGTGTCCAGAAATCTTATGATGGCGAGATACTCGTCGTAAAAGATTTAAATCTTTCAATGCCAAAGGGAGAGTTCCTCACGATGCTGGGCCCGTCGGGTTCCGGCAAAACGACGTGTTTGATGATGCTCGCCGGTTTTGAAACCGCAACGCATGGCGAGATCATGTTGGATGGGCGACCGATCAATAACATCCCGCCGCACAAGCGTGGTATTGGCATGGTTTTTCAGAACTATGCGTTGTTCCCGCACATGACCGTTGCCGAGAACCTTTCGTTCCCGCTGGAGGTACGGAAAATTGGCAAGGATGAGCGCGAAGAAAAGGTCAAACGCGCTTTGGATATGGTTCAGATGGGGGCCTTTGGCAGCCGTCGCCCGGCGCAATTGTCGGGCGGTCAGCAACAGCGGATCGCCTTGGCCCGCGCGCTGGTGTTCGAGCCAGAGCTGGTTTTGATGGACGAACCGCTGGGGGCCTTGGATAAGCAACTGCGCGAACATATGCAGTTTGAAATCACACGTCTGGCGCATGAGCTGGGGATTACGACGGTTTACGTGACGCACGACCAGACCGAGGCGTTGACCATGTCGGATCGTGTTGCCGTGTTTGACGATGGCCGCATTCAGCAGTTGGCCCCGCCAGACCTGCTCTATGAAGAGCCCGAGAACAGCTTTGTGGCGCAATTCATTGGCGAAAACAATACGTTGGAAGGTGTTATTAAATCCATCGACGGCGATTCGTGCGTTGTGACGCTGGATGATGGGTCCGAGATTGACGCCAAGCCGGTAAATGTCGGCAAAGCGGGTGAGCGGACCAAAGTCTCGATCCGGCCCGAACGGGTGGAATTCAATAAAGACCGTCTGCACGCCGATGCCCATACTCTGAAGGCAACGGTGAAAGAGTTCATCTATATGGGCGATGTATTCCGGTTCCGTCTGTCTGTGGCGGGCAATGATGACTTCATCATCAAAACCCGGAACGCACCGGACGCCATCAGGCTATCCCCCGGCCAAGAGGTCGAGATCGGCTGGCTGGCGCATGATTGCCGGGCGCTTGACGCCTGAGGCATGAATACCCCGCTTTTGCGGGGCAAGAGTTGACCGGATTGCCCCGTGATCCGGTCTCGAAACCTAAATTTAACGGGTATAACAGGGAGTTAAACATGAAAGTTAAAACCACTCTGATGGCAAGCGCGGTTGCTGCCGTTGCCGGTGGCGCGATGGCCGAAGAGATGACCATCGTCTCCTGGGGCGGCGCGTATTCCAAGTCGCAGCTCAAAGCGTATCACGAGCCCTATTCGGAAAAGACAGGCGTCACCATTCTGAATGATGATAGTTCGAACGAGGCCGTGGCCAAACTGCGCGCGATGAACGAAGCGGGCAACATCACTTGGGACGTGGTGGACGTTGTTGCTGCGGACGCGATCCGTCTGTGCGATGAAGGTCTGGCGCTGGAAATCGACTTTGACAGCCAGCTTGCCGCTGCACCGGACGGGACACCGGCGTCCGAAGATTTCGGCGACCTTCTGGTCAGCGACTGCTTCATCCCTCAGATCGTGTATTCGACCACATTCGGCTATCGCACCGATCTGGTAGGCGACAACCCTCCGACCGAAATCTGCGCGGTATTCGATCTGGAAACCTATCCGGGCAAGCGCTCGCTTGAGAAGCGCCCGATCAACAACATGGAATGGGCGCTTCTGTGTGATGGCGTTGCCAAAGACGACGTCTATGATGTTCTGGCAACTCCGGAAGGTCAGGATCAGGCGCTGGCAAAGCTGGACACCATCAAGGACAACGTCGTCTGGTGGTCTGCCGGTGCCGACACGCCGCAGTTGCTGGCCGATGGCGAAGTTATCATGGGCTCGACCTATAACGGTCGTCTGTTCAGCGTGATCGAAGAGCAGAAACAGCCCGTCGCCATGCTGTGGGACGCGCAGGTGTTCGATCTGGACGGCTGGATCATTCCGGCAGGTCTGAGCGAAGAGCGTCAGCAGCGCGCGCTGGACTACATCATGTTCGCAACCGACACGCAGCGTCTGGCGGATCAGGCCAAGTACATTTCGTACGGTCCGGCGCGTGCGTCTTCTGCGCCGCTGGTGGGTCAGCACGCCGATCTGGGTATCGACATGGCACCGCACATGCCGACCGACCCGGAAAACGCAAAGAACACGTTCCTCTACAACTACGAGTTCTGGGCTGACTACCGCGACGACATCGACGCCAAGTTCCAGGCGTGGTTGGCGCAATAAGCCTTCTTTAAGTCACTGGTCGGGGCCGCCATTGGCCCCGATCCACCAAGAAAGACCAAGGGACGCAGATGACTGACGCAACTCAATCCGGTCCGATGCTGGCCGCCGATGGCACCCCGCTGAAGAAATCTCTGGCGCGGTCTTTGCGCCGCCGCAAGCTGAGGGCGCTGGCCCTGATTGCGCCTTTGCTGCTGTTTGTCCTGCTTTCCTTTGTGATCCCGATTGTGTCGATGTTGTTCCGCTCGGTCGAAAACAGCATCGTGGCCGACACGCTGCCGTTGACCGTGGTCGAATTGCGGAATTGGGATGCTGAAAGTGGTGAGCTTCCGGATGAGGCGCTTTACGCCGCCTTCACCAAGGACATGATCACCGCGATCGACGAAAAAACGCACACCCGACTGGGGTCGCGTTTGAACTATGAACAAACCGGCATGTCGTCGATGTTCCGCCGGTCTGGTCGTCAGATCAAAAAGCTGGACCCGGAAACAGACGGCCCGTTCAAAGACAAGTTGATTGATATTCACGACGGCTGGGGTGATGTCGAGACCTGGCGCACAATCAAGACCCATTCGGTGCCCATCACCAATGGCTATTTCCTGAACGCCGTGGATATGCGCCGCACCCCCGAGGGCGCGCAGGCGCAGCCTGAAGACAAGCAAATCCTGATCAAACTGTTCGGGCGCACGCTGATGATGTCGCTGATCATTACGGCGTCTTGTATCCTGCTGGCTTACCCGGTGTCCTACCTGCTTGCGACGCTGCCGATGCGGGTATCGAACCTGTTGATGATCCTTGTGTTGTTGCCTTTCTGGACGTCACTGCTGGTGCGAACCTCGGCGTGGAAGGTGATGTTGCAGCAGCAGGGCGTGATCAATGAAACGCTGGTCTGGCTGGGGCTGGTGGCCGATGATGCGCGGCTTGTGATCATCAACAACCAATTTGGTACGATCATTGCGATGACGCATATCCTGCTGCCGTTCATGATCCTGCCGATGTATTCGGTGATGCAGACCATTCCAGACTCCTACACGCGCGCGGCCAAATCTATGGGTGCAACGAACTGGACGACCTTCTGGCGCATCTACTTCCCGCAATCCATTCCGGGCATTGGCGCGGGGTCGATCCTCGTGTTTATCCTCGCCATCGGCTACTACATCACGCCCGAGATCGTGGGCGGCACCAAGGGTGTCTTTATCTCGAACCGGATCGCGTATCACATCTCGTCCTCACTGAACTGGGGGCTGGCGGCTGCGCTTGGCACGATCCTGCTGGCGGTCGTTCTGTTACTCTACTGGTGCTATGACAAGATCGTGGGCATCGACAACGTGAAGCTGGGATAAAGACGATGGCAGCACTTACACCAATATCCCGCAAACCCATGTCGGTCGTTCTGCCTGCAGTAGCCATTGCCGGAGGGTTCCTTGGCATGTTCGTCGGGGCCGGGCAGGGCAGCGTCCTGCTGGGTATCCTGATCGGCGCCGTGCTGATGGCAGGGCTGGCCTGGGCCTATATGAATGTTCTGGACAACGAGCGCGCCGCCCGCTGGATCACGATCCTTGGGTTGGGGGGGCTTGGCCTGCTGTTCGCAGGATTGACCGGGCTGATAGTCGGGCTGCTGGCCGGATGGTTCTTCGCCTTCTTCATCTTCTGGCTTTATGAAGGCCGCTATCGGCAGAAACTGCTGCCGTATATGACCGGTCAGCAGGTGTTCTGGCACTACGCGTTCCGGGTGATCTGCGGTGCGATCTTCGTATTCCTGATCACGCCGATCCTTGTGGTTCTGCCGCTGTCGTTCAACGCGCAGGACTTTTTCACCTTTACGCCCGAGATGTTGCGGCTGGACCCCGAAGGGTATTCGCTGAAGCATTACCGCGATTTCTTCACCAACAACGAATGGCAGCGCAGCTTCAAAAACTCGCTGATCATCGCGCCGATTGCGACGTTTATCTCGGTTTCGCTTGGTACTTTGGCGGCCATTGGCCTCAGTCAGAGCCATGTTCCCGGGCGGCGGGCGATCATGGGCATCCTAATCTCGCCGATGATCGTTCCTCTGATCATCTCGGCAACTGGTATGTTCTTTTTCTACAGCGATATTGGCCGGTTCATGGAAGGTACACTGGGCATGGACAAGAACTTTGTGGGCTATGTGAAGGTCATTCTTGCCCACGCGGTTCTGGGTATTCCGTTTGTGATCATCACCGTGACGGCGACTCTGGTCGGCTTTGACCAATCGTTGACCCGCGCGGCGGCGAATATGGGGGCAGGGCCGGTGCGGACCTTCTTCAAGATCCAGATGCCGCTGATCCTGCCGGGCGTGATCTCGGGTGGGTTGTTCGCCTTTATCACCTCGTTTGACGAGGTCGTCGTGGTGCTATTCGTCGGCTCGGCCAGCCAGAAAACGCTGCCATGGCAGATGTTCACAGGTCTGCGCGAACAGATCAGCCCGACCATTCTGGCGGTGGCGACGATCCTTGTCGTGATCTCAATCGCGCTGTTGACCACGGTTGAATTGCTGCGCCGCCGGTCCGAGCGTCTGCGGGGTCTTTCCCCCGCTTGACGCGCGCCGCGGCGTGATTTAGCCATTGCAATATGCAGCCCGGTCACGATGGCGTCGTGACAGTCAAACGGGCGCATGGCTCTCGGTTCCCGAGGCCGCTTGTCCTGAACGCCGGGATTAGTGGCCGGGCACCCTTCGTCCGGCAGTGCAGGAGAGAGCATGATGACAGACCTGACAAACCGCCCCGAGTTTTTCACCAGCCACAATGGTGAAAAGGCACCATTGCCGTTCAGCAAGGCCGAATACGAACGCCGCTTGACGGGGTTGCGCGCGATGATGGCCGCGCGGGATATTCCGGCGGTGCTGCTGACCTCAATGCACAATATCGCCTATTTCTCGGGCTTTCTGTATTGTTCCTTTGGCCGTCCTTACGGCTGCGTGGTGACGCAGGATGCTTGCACGACGGTGTCCGCGAATATCGACGCAGGGCAACCATGGCGGCGCTCGGTCGAGGAAAACGTGATCTATACCGACTGGAAGCGCGACAATTACTGGCGCGCAGTGGCCAGCCTGATCGGAGGTGCCAAGCGGATCGGGATAGAGGGCGATCACATGACGCTGGCGGCGCGCGATACGGCGCTGGCGATGCTGGGTCAGCCCGAGCTGGTGGATGTGGCCGCGGATACAATGGCCGCCCGGATGGTGAAATCGGCAGAAGAGATCGAGCTGATCAAGGGCGGTGCGCGCACAGCAGACGTAGGCGGTGCCGCCATCCACGCCGCGATCCGCGAAGGTGCGACCGAGATTGAGATCGCAATGGCAGGTCGTGACGCGATGGAGGCTGAGATTGCCCGCGCTTACCCGGATGCCGAATACCGCGACACATGGGTCTGGTTCCAGTCGGGCCTCAACACTGATGGTGCGCATAACCCCGTGACCAGGCGGGCGCTGCAAAAGGGCGATATCCTGTCGCTGAACACCTTCCCGATGATCTCGGGCTATTACACCGCGCTGGAACGCACCCTGTTTTTGGGCGAACCCGACGCGGACAGCCTGCGCATCTGGAAGGCCAACGTCGCCGCACATGAACTGGGGCTGAGCCTGATCAAACCCGGCGCGACCTGCTCGGGCATCACGGCCGAGATCAACCGGTTCTTCGCAGATGAAGGGCTGCTGCAATATCGCTCGTTTGGGTACGGCCACTCTTTCGGCGTCCTCAGTCACTACTATGGCCGCGAAGCAGGGCTGGAACTGCGCGAAGATATCGACACGGTGCTTGAACCGGGCATGGTCGTTTCGATCGAGCCGATGCTATGGATTCCCGAAGGCCAGCCCGGTGCAGGCGGTTATCGTGAGCATGACATTCTGGTTGTCGGCGATGATGGGGCCGAGAATATCACCGGGTTCCCCTATGGGCCGGAACACAACACGATCACCTGATCCAAATGGTAAGAGGGGCGCTTAGCCCCTCTTGCTACGTTCGTGGAAAATGAAGCCGATGAAATTCAGCAGCACCTGCGCGGCCAGAATTTGGGTGCTTTCGGTGGGATCATAGTTCGGCGCGACCTCGACCAGATCAATGCCGACCACATCCCCGCGTTGCGCCAGACCTTGCAGGATTTCCAGCACGTTATAATACAGAAACCCCCCGTGGCTGGGCGTGCCGGTGCCTGACGCAATCGATGGGCAAAAAGCGTCGATATCAATCGTCACATAATACCGCGCGCCCTCTGGGATGCGCGCCAAAACGCCCTCGGTTCCCAGTTTGCGCACCTGTCGCACCGACAGGATATCGGACCCTCGGGCGCGGGCGTCCTCATAGCCCTCTTTCGCGGTCGAGGACACGTTGCGGATGCCCAGTTGGGTCATGCCCGAGACATAGTCTTTCTCAATCGCGCGTCGCATCGGGTTGCCGTGACCGGCAGTGACCCCATGGCGTTCATCCACGAAATCCAAATGGGCGTCGATCTGAACAACGTGGATCGGGCCGTTCGCCTCGCAGTCCTTGGCAAAGGCGTTGATGCAGGGGATGTTAATCGAGTGATCTCCGCCGATGGTGACGGGCAGGGCACCTGCGTCCAGAATCTTCTGGACCCCGTATTGAATATTCGCGTGGCTGGCTTCGGTCTTAGTGTGGATGATGTCCGCGTCCCCGATATCGACCATCCGGACCGAGCTATCCAGATAGGTCGCGTCGTCTTCGTGATCATAGGCACCGGCGTGGCCGAAACTGAACAGGGTCGACGCCTCGCGCACCGCCCGCGGCCCGAACCGCGCGCCCGATCGCCATTGGGTGCCGAAATCAAACGGTGCTCCCATGATAGCCACATCCGCGTCGATCTGGTCCCAATCCTCGACATACGGGGATTTGCCAAAGGTTGATATGCCCACGAAAGGCAGATTGAGGCGACCGCTGGAATACCCATGTGATGACATAGCTGAAGACCCGTTTCCTGTTTTACGGTCGAAGCTTAGCCGCGTTCTTGAAGGCTGGATAGATCATCCATGTGAAGTTGACGGTTGAATGTCCCCGTCGCCGGTGTCTATCTGACGGGGCGACAGGAAAGGAAATGCCGTGAGAGATCACGAACTGCCCCCGGAAACAGGTATTTTCTATATCAACCTGGACCGTGTCCCCGCACGGCGTGACTTTATGGAAGGGCAGTTCGCCCATGCAGGCGTGACCGGCGCTGAGCGATTTAGCGCGGTCGATGGTCAGGTGCCGGGCGCGTTGGACAACAACGGCTATGCGCCGGGAACAGGCAGCCGGTGGGGGCTGAAGCAAAGTGAAGTTGCGTGCTTTGAAAGCCACCGTGCGGTTTGGCAGGCAGCCTTGGATCAGGGTCTTCAGTCGGTCGCTATATTTGAAGATGATGTGGAATTGTCTTCAGAGGCAGGCAAGACCATCTTGGCCCTTCTGAGTAACCCTGCTGAGTACGATATGGTCAAACTCGACTATTCTCCCAGATCAATGAGGTTTGGGGCCATGGACCGTATTTCGGACGTTCCAGTCAGACCCATGCTTGAGATGGCTCCAAGCTCGGCCGCATATATTGTAACGCAAACCGCGTGCCGGAAGCTTCTTTCCTGGTCCGAGCGGTACTCAGACCATCTGGATGACTTCATTTCCTATCCACGCGCAGATTGGCGTATGTATCAGTGTTTTCCAGCAGTTGGCGTTCAGATGATCTGGTCGAAACAACAGGATCAGACAGATGAAGAGGTGAAAGTCAGTGAGCGGTCGCTCGACACCAAAACGAATACCGGGTTGGACAAGGGGCCAAGCTGGTTTCGCGCTCGGCGTGAACTGCGCGCCGCAAAAAGAAAGATGTTCTGGCGTATGGGCGGGGAAAAACGGTTGCTGGCGCAAGGCGGCTACGTCGGGTTTATCCCGTGCACAGATGATCTGAAGGTGTAAGCGCGCAACGATTGCCGCGCCGTTTGCACCCTAAGTGGCTTCTTGCCCTATAAGCGTTAACAAAACTACCAATTTGATATAACCTTGCAGTGTTGGTTCCAAATGACACTTGGGTTTTTGGTATGAGTCAGACGATTTACGAACGATATGGCGGCTTCAAAACGATCAGCCGGATCGTGATGACGTTCTATGAAATGGCCTTGGATTCCGACCAGATCGGGGACCATTTCGAAGATATCGACATGCCCCGGCTGATTGATCATCAAACCAAGTTTGTTTCTTCTCTTGTGGGCGGCCCGGCGTCTTTCAGTGACGATCGGATCGAGGCTGTTCACCGGCACCTGAATATTTCCCATGCAGATTTTGACGAAATGGCGGAATTGTTTGGCCAGGCATTGGAGATGCACGGTATGGAGGACGCTCATATCAAAATCGCGCTGAATGCCATTGAATCCAAGCGCGCAATCATCGTGACGCGCAACGCAGCATGAGCATTCTGGCGATAAATGAGCAATTGCTGCGTGCAATAGGCGTAGGCATTGCCGTTGTTCGGGCCTCGGACCTTGGGTTTGTATTCTATAATGGTCCCTTTTCCGAATGGTTCGGGGCGCCGTCCGAAGGTCAGACCTTGCTGGATATGTTCCCCGATCTAGACCCGCGCGAGTTGGATGATGTCAAACAATCGGGTCTGCGCTACTCGGTCGAAATGCAGATCAAACCAAAGCGCAGGACGTTGGTCTTTGCGATGGCCGTGTCGCTGGCAAATGGCTCGGAAGAGCAGTTGCTGGTTGTGGAATACCAAAACATTACGCGCATCCGCGAATTGGAGAGCATGATCGACAGCTACTCGACTATGGTCGAGCGCAACACGCGAGAGTTGGAGCGTGAAAAGGAGCGCGTCGAGCGGCTGTTGCTCAACCTGATGCCGCGCGCGGTCTATGAGGAGTTCAAGACATTCGGCGTCGTCACGCCGCAGCTTTATGATCAGGTTTCAGTGGTCATGCTGGATTTTGTCGGGTTTACGGATTTTGCAGCCAAAACAGATCCGACTGTGACCTTGAGCGAGTTGAACGACATTTTCACGGCCTTTGACCGGATTGTCGAACAGTTCGGATGCGAGCGGATCAAAACTATCGGTGACGCTTACCTTGCCGTGTCTGGGATGCCGGATGCGACCCCGGATCACGCGACCGCGGTTGCGCATTGCGCGGTCAGGTTTCTGCGTTACCTGGAACGGCGCAACGAAAGCCACCCGCATAAATGGCAGGCTCGTATCGGGCTTGGCATGGGGCCTGCGGTGGGTTCTGTCGTCGGGATTCAAAAATACGTCTATGACGTGTTCGGACCGGCGGTGAACATCGCCTCGCGGCTGCAAGTCTTTGCAAACCCGATGAATATTGTTGCGCCTGAAGACATGAAATACGCTTTGATTGACGAGTTTCAGGTCTCGGACCTAGGGCGTGTGGACATCAAGGGGATGGGTGAGATGGATCTGATCAATGTCACCTCTGGCCTCAGCTTGCCGCAGCCAAGGTCGGTGTTCTGATCAGTCGTCCTGCGGCACCAGACCCAAACCCCTGAGATAAATGCCAATACCCGACTCCAGCAAATCTTCGGGCGGGAATGGCGATGTGGCACCGGTGTTTCTTGCGTAAAGTTCCACGACACCGTGGCTCATGGCCCAGATATGGGCGCTGAACATGGATGCCGGAGGGCGTTTTTCCGGTGGTATGTGCTGCGACAGGTCCGCCGCGGCCTTTTCCAATACGCTTTTTGCGCGGTTGGCAGCCAATGAAAGCTCGGGCGTGCGGTTGATGGAAACGCCACTTTCGAACATCGCAATGTAGTGACCCGGATGCTTGCGCGCGAAGGCAAGATACGCGCGACCCGTTGCCTCGAACGCAGCAAGTGCCGATGGCTGCCCCTTGTCGTAGGCATACTGCATGAGGTCCGCGAACATTTCGAACCCCTGTCTTGCGGCTTCGGCGATCAGGTCTTCACGGCCCTGAAAGTGCCGATACACCGCCGCCGGTGTCACTCCGGCGGTTTTGGCCGCTTCGGACAAGGTAAAGCCTGTTGGACCTTTTTCCTCGATCAGGGATAAGGCCGCCTCGATCAGGGCTTGCTTGAGGTTGCCGTGGTGATACCCGCGTTTCGTCATCCCTAGGTCAGGTGCCTTTGCTGTCGTGAGTTGGCGAAGTTTGACATAACCCGAGTTGACGCCTTCGTCCAATATCTATGGCGTTGGAGACACGCGAAATTCATCACGCGTCCCAAATTTCGGGGCCGCCGCAGATTTTCGCGTCAATCTCACCTATGGCTTTCGTGTCTTTTTCCTCGTAATCCAAGGCATGTAGAACGGTTCGTATGGCGGCAAGGCGCGCGCGCTTTTTGTCATCCGATCTCACGATGGTCCACGGACAGTATTCAGAATGGCTGCGCGTCAGGGTTTCCGAGA
Source organism: Ruegeria sp. CJ2 (assembly GCF_056536745.1). Taxonomy (NCBI): domain Bacteria; kingdom Pseudomonadati; phylum Pseudomonadota; class Alphaproteobacteria; order Rhodobacterales; family Roseobacteraceae; genus Ruegeria; species Ruegeria sp. CJ2. The sequence goes on along the minus strand of NZ_JBQFQF010000002.1, from coordinate 25,376 downwards.
TCGACTGACTGTATTCATCCCACTTACCAAGCCCCTGAATATCTATCGGGCTGAGTTTCCACTGTTTCAACGGATCAGTCTCGCGGGACAAGAAGCGGTTGAGCTGCTCGGCCCGGCCAACATTTAGCCAGAACTTGAAAAGGTGAATCCCGTCATTCACCAAACCGGTTTCCAGTGGCAGGACCTGCCGAAAAAACCTTTCGCGTTCTTCCGGTGTGCAAAACCCGAATACGTTTTCAACGACACCGCGATTATACCAGCTTCGGTCGAAGAACACGATTTCCCCGGCTGCGGGCAAGTGTGGAATATATCGTTGGAAATACCATTGGCTGCGTTCTTGATCGGACGGTTTGCCAAGGGCGACGTTGCGGGCACCCCGAGGGTTAAGGTTTTCCCGAAAGCGTTTGATTGTGCCGCCTTTGCCTGCCGCGTCGCGCCCTTCAAAGATGATTGCGACCCGGCGTTCGGTGTCTTTCACCCAGGACTGCATCTTGACCAATTCGATCTGCAGCGCCTCCATCTGCTTTTCGTATTCCTTACGCTTCATTCGTTCGTCGTAGGGAAAGCTGGAATTCAGGATGTCATCCTTGTCCGCCTTCTCGATAGCGGATCGAACGTCCTTTGGGGCGTCTTTGCGGAAGTACTTTTCGATGGAACCTTTTTCGGACCGGGCCATGAATTACCTCTCGATAAAATCCAATTCCTACTATGGATTAGCCGAGGCTTTAACGCAAACCCGCCCGTTGAGCCGCCCTGTCAATGGCCTCGGCCACTTCGGGCGCGGCGACCACTTGCGGCATATGCCCGATACCCGGCAGTTCAATTAATTCGGCGCTTGGGATTTGTTCAATCAGGCGCTCGGAATGCCACCCCAGCCCGACTGTATCGTCCGCCGTTCCATGCACAATCTCGGTCGGAACGGTAATGTCCTTGTACCGTGGTTGCAGGGCGCGGATTTCTTCAAGAAGGTTTGCGCGCTGCTTGGCATTTGCATGCATCGACGCGCGGCGGATGGTCAGGCCGGGTCCGAAATGGTTGGCATAGCCATCCGGCGCGGACTGAGGGGCAAAGACCTGATCCAAAGTCTTTTCAACATACCAGTCCGGCACAAATGCGCTGATCAAAGGCAATGCCAGCGTGTTGCCTGCCGATGTTGACGCGAGCCTGTTGAAGCCATCCAGCGGCGTTTCCCAAGGGATCGCAGCCGGAGCGATCAAAACCAAACCCGCGATATTGTCCGGACGTGTAACAGCCCAGGCAAGCGAGACGGAACCGCCATAACTCTGGCCGGCAACAATCGGTTTGTCCGCACCAAGTAGTGCGGCGGCTTTCTGAAGGATTTCCGCTTGCTCTTCAATCGTTTCCCCGTCGGGGTTAAAGCTTGCGCTATAGCCAAGACCGGGGCGGTCGAAAACAATAACACGGAAGTTTTCGGCCAATATCGGCGCCAGAGCAAATGTCATGTCGCGGGTGTTCCCGCTGGACCCGTGGATCAGAACCACGTCCGGGCCTTCCCCCATCACGACCGCATGGATTGGGACGCCGTCCACATCGACAATCTGTCCTTCGGGCGGAAAAGACGCTTCGGCGCGCGCTTCGTTTTGCGACGCGCGCCACGCTGTCAGCAGTGTAAGGCCAGACAGGAACAGGCCAAGGGTTATGACAGTTTTAACGGCCAATTGCGTTCATATCGAATGGCGTCGTCTGATAGATTTCATTGATCCAGTTGCCATAGAGCAGGTGCCCATGGCTGCGCCACCGGTTCTGCGGAGAACGGCTGGGGTCGTCATCCGGATAGTAATTCATTGGTACGTTGATCGGAGTGCCATTCGCCACGTCGCGATCATATTCCTGCTTTAGTGTGTCACTGTCATATTCGAAGTGATTGAAGATATAGATCGCACGGTGCGAGGGGTCCTCGACAAGGCAGGGTCCAACTTCTTCGCTGCCCAACAAGGTCTTCAACCCTTCGGCTTTGTCGATCTCATCCTGTTTCATTTCAGTCCAGCGGCTGACAGGGATCACGCAATCGTCTGAAAAACCTCGAAGAAACGGCGAGGCCGAGTCCAGGTTGCGGTGCCGGAAACATCCAAACGCCTTTGCGTCCAGCATGTGTTTCTTGACACCGTGGAAGTGGTTGATCATCGCCATCCCGCCCCAGCACACACCAAAGGTGGAGTGTACGTTGGTTTGTGTCCAGTCGAACACCTCGCTGATTTCGTCCCAATAGGTCACATCCTCGAACTCCAGATGTTCGATTGGCGCGCCGGTGATGATCAGGCCGTCAAATTTCTGATCCTTGACCTCCTGAAACGGGCGATAGAACTCGGCCATATGCTCGGCTGCGGTGTTCTTGGTCCGATGCTCGGTCATGCGGATCAACGACAGGTCAATCTGCAACGGGGTCGCCCCGATCAGGCGGGCAAATTGGTTTTCTGTCTGGATTTTCTTGGGCATCAGGTTCAGCAACCCGATGCGCAAAGGGCGAATGTCCTGACGCATTGCCTGATCCTCGGCCATGACCATGACGCCCTCGTTGGTGAGAACGTCAAATGCGGGCAGGTCGGAGGGGATCTTGATTGGCATCAGGTGCTAGCCTTTGGAATTAAAGTGTAAGAGCGGTAATTAAGCGCGGTTCGGGCGGGTCTCAAGGGTGCGTTCGATCAACTCGTCGAAATCTGACGCATCTCTGACGGCGTGCATGTCTTTCGCCGCGATGGATACCCCCCAGTTGTCGGCCATCGCCTGATAGCGCGGCTGCCGATGTGCCAGGGCGCGTGCATAAGTCCATCGGACGAAAGCATCCGGGTCAACTTGCGCGGGCTGACACCCGTGTTCTTTTAGATAATCTTCCCAGACCCGGGTCAGGAACTCGGGCTGGTAAGACATCGGTTTGGGGGCTTTGTCAAAGCGGCGGATCAGTTCGGCTGTATGTTCCTCATCACCCTGCAGCCAGATCATGAGTGTCTGGCGCGACAACTCGGATAGAACCTGATCACGCGGATCGTCTGGATCAACCCATTCACAGATCGAACCACCTGTGTCGCAAATGAAGTGAGGGTACTGATACAGGCGTTCGGCGCGGTCGATGAAGTATTCCGTATCCAGAAGGGCGTGAATCTCGGCCATGCGAAACTGTTCCTGCCTGCGGCGATATTCGGACAGTTCCAGCCCGCCCAGCGCCGGATCACCGGGCTTGCCCAGATAGGCCGCAACCGGAGTCAGGTTTTCAAACGTAATGTTGGAACCGATATAGATGGAATCCGACAACAAAAGGTCACGCAGAAATGGCACTTTCATGGCCTCGGCCTTGGCATTGTCGGCGATGTACTCTCCCATGTATCGCGTCCCGATCCGGTAGTCGATCGAGTAGTGGAACCAGTCGCCCGAGTCGCGCAGAACATTGGACACGTAGGTCTTGCCAAGACCGGACATGCCGAAAAACAGCACTTTCTTTCGCGCGGCCTCGCGCCACTCTTTTGCCGAGCCGTAGATCATGGTCCGCTATCCCTTTTTGCGACCTTGCTAAATGGGGCAGGGGGCGGCGTCAATCAGGTGTGGATGCGCGGTTCAGCATCAGCAGCCCCAACGCGAGCACGGCGAACCCCGCATAGGCTTGGGGCTGCAAGGCTTCGTCCCGCAGGACCGCGCCTAAAACAATCGCCACGGGCGGGATTATGAGGGTTACCAGCATCAAGTTACCAGCGCCGGCCATGGCCAGAACGCGATAGTACAACAGATACGCTCCTGCCGTGGCGATCAGCGCGTAATATGCGATGGCCAGCCAGGTTGAGGTCGGTAAAGCAAGCGACGGAACACCTTCAGTTGCAAGAGTGATCGGCAGGATAACGAGGGTTGAGCTTGTAAGCATGCCCGCAGCCGCAACAATTGGTGGGAGGGCGGAGAGCTTCGCCCGGGCCCATGCACCCGCCAAAGCATACGAGACTGCGCCAGCGATGATGGCCAATTGAGCGGTACTTTGCAGATTGAAACTGGTGAAATTGCTGAGCCCGATGGCAATCGCCACGCCGGTAAAGCCCAACCCAACGCCCAGGGCACGCGCCCGGGTCAATTTTTCATCTTTGAAGAACATGGCCGCGATCAATACGCCAAAGATCGCGGTGGCCGCATTCAGGATCGAGGTTAGGCCCGTTTCGATGTGCAACTGCCCCCACGCCATCAAGGAAAACGGTATCGCGTTGTTCAGAAGCCCCATGACCAGAAACGCCCCCCAGACACGTGGGTCGGTTGGGACCTTTATGCCTTTGATCCACACGACGATCCAAAGGGCCACCATCGCCCAAAAAACGCGATGGAGGACCGAAGTCATGACGGGAATGGTATCCAGCGCAATCCGGATGGACACAAAGGAAGCACCCCAGATCAGCCCAAGCAACAAGAGCTCGGCCCAAGCCTGTGCAGATATGTGTTTTTGAGGCGCCATACCGCTGTTTTGCATTCAGCCGGAAAAAACGCGACCCTAAACATGCGAAAAGGCCCCGCCGAATGGCGAGGCCCCTGTTTGGATCGTCTGACGCTTGATTAGTTCAGAGCGTAAGTCAGCTGCAGACCAACACTCCAGGCCGAGTTGCCCGAGAACTGACCGTTTGTAGTGGTCGTCGCGTCACCAATGTCGGTGTAGCGGATACCGCCCGAAATCTGCGCCTGCTCGAATGAATAGGTGCCACCCAGACCGAGGCTCCAGAACCCGTCTGTCGGACCCAGGTTCGAAACCTCGGCGCCCGTCGAAGTTTCGTAACCAACGGAAACGGCACCCGAGAACGCTTCGGAGAACTGGTAGCCCACACCCAGCGTGTAGGTGAAGGTGTCGTCTTCGTAATCCACCAGGTTCACACCGGTGATCGCGACGTAGTTCGGCGGAGCCAGAACAGTTTGTGGCCAGTCAACCCAACGGATCGAACCGAAGACCAGAGTTTTAGGTGCGACACCCGTCTGGAAATCCAGGTTGATCGACTGCGGCGTTTCCACTTCGGTTTCGGACGGAACCGAAACCAAAGGCACTGGAACCGGCGGAGGTGCCAGGTTGAAAGTCTCGTTGCCGCTGAAGTTATGCGTGATCTTCGAGTTGTAGACCAGCGAAACACGCGCGGCGATTTCAGGGCGTTCCCACGCAACACCGACAAGATAGCCAAAGTCGACTTCGGCGCCGGGATCGAACGAATAACCAGCCGCGGCAGGGACCGCTACGCTTGCATCTGCGCGCTGGCCACGGATACCACCAATGGCGCTGAAGCCTCCATCGAACTTATAGCGCATCACTGCAGTAATCGCGTCCACGTCAGCCTCGGCGCGCAAGACGTCGTTGTTGCGTCCGCCAACAATAGCAAGCGGGTTTTGCGACAACGGATAGGCGCTAGGATAGCTGACATCCGCACCAAACGGCTCATCATAAATAACCGCAAAATCCAGACGGTCATTGAATGAATGCTTATACGCGAGGCCGGGCGAAAAGAAGCTGTTGGTCACGTTGCCCGACGGGACGCCGTTTTGCGTACCGCTCACGTCCGGGTCAGCGTAGCCAAGCCGCAACTGAACGACATTGCCTTCTTCGAATAGAATATTGACGCCCTGACCACTGCGGTCCAAACCGCCTGCATAAGCTCCAGTAGCACCAACGCACACAGCGCACGCCTGTAGAAGCGCTTTTTTCATCTAGTTCCTCCCTCAAAGGTCTCCTGATCGGTCAGCGCTAGTGCTTGAGTGGATACGGCTGACCACCTACATGATGCTCGTTATTCTCTGATGGTTCACCTTATCGTCAACAGGTGACGGAGCGTTACTTGATTGGAGGGTGGCCCGGAACTGTTGCCAATCTGTTACGGTTCTCGGCGTGAACATTCAAAAAGATACCAGAGAAGATCACCACAGCGCCCAATAGGGTCCATTGGTCCAGCGGCTCTTGATAGAGAATCATGCCGACGATTGCGATTGTAGGCAGCCGCGCAAAGTCAAAAGGCACCACGACAGTCGCCGGAGCGATCGCCAAAGCGTTGGTGATACAATAGTGGGCAAGCAACCCTGCCAGTCCGATCAAAAGCAGAAACGGAGCCGTCTGCGCCGACGGCAATGCGATCTGCCCGTCTATCGCCGATGCTGCGAACCCCAGTACGGCCTGAATGACGGTCAGCCAGAACATGATGCATCCAATACTGGCAAATTGGGTCAGCTTCTTCGTCGATATTGTGGTCAGGGCAAAGAACACCGCGGAAAGAGCCGCGGTAATCAGACCGGGGCTCAGCGGGACAGCTCCGGGGCGGGTGACGATCAGGATCCCAGCAAACCCGATAAGGGCAGACATAATCCTTACGGTTGTCAGCCTTTCGCCTAGAAGCAGTGGAGAAAGCAGAATGACCCAAATCGGTTGTGTGAACTCAAGCGCGAAAACCTGCGCCAAAGGGATAACTGTGACGGCATAGAACCACAGGTTTTGCCCCGCGAAATGCATGACGTTTCGCACACAGTGTAGGCCGAAGCGCTGGGTTGTGACGTGGTGCCACTTGCCTGACAAGGTGAGAATCAGGGAAACGACAACGATTCCGACCAGGCTTCGGTAAAACATGATTTCGAAAGTGTCATGGGTCACGCTCAGCTCACGGCCGGCAATAGCCATTGACGAGAACGAGGCAATAGCCCCCGTCATCCAGAGTGCCGCCTTACCGATCTGAGGTTTACTACTGTCCATTCACCAGCCTGAAGGAATCGTGGTTTCTGACATGAAACCTATGGGTTTCTGGGCGGAGTTAAACAAAAAAGCCGGGACAGAGCCCGGCTTTGTGTTTCATTCCCACTCGATCGTTCCGGGGGGTTTTGAGGTGATGTCATATGTGCACCGGTTGATCCCCTTGACCTCATTGATAATCCGCGTCGCGGTTTCACCTAGAAACTCGTGACTGAACGGATAGTAGTCGGCGGTCATGCCGTCCACCGACGTCACGGCCCGCAACGCACAGGCATAATCATACGTACGCCCGTCACCCATCACGCCAACGGTGCGCACGGGCAGGATGGCCACAAATGCTTGCCAGATCTCATCATAGAGGCCGTGCTTGCGAATCTGGTCGATATAGACGGCATCCGCTTCGCGCAGAATCTCCAGTTTTTCGCGGGTGATTTCGCCGGGGCAGCGGATCGCCAGACCGGGGCCGGGGAAGGGGTGACGACCGATGAAGCTGGCGGGCAGGCCCAGTTCGCGGCCCAAAGCGCGGACCTCGTCCTTGAACAGCTCACGCAGGGGTTCGACCAGTTTCAGGCCCATTTTCTCGGGCAGGCCACCGACATTATGGTGCGACTTGATCGTGACCGATGGGCCGCCGGAAAAAGACACCGATTCAATGACATCGGGGTACAAAGTGCCCTGCGCCAGGAACTCGGCCCCGTCGATGGTGTCGGCGTGTTTCTGGAACACGTCGATGAACAGCTTGCCGATGATCTTGCGCTTGGTTTCAGGGTCGGACTGGCCTTCGAGTTCACCCAAGAACAACTCACTCTCATCCGCGTGGATCAGTTGGATGTTGTAATTGTCGCGGAACATGCCGACGACTTCCTGCGCCTCGTTCTTGCGCAGCAGACCGTGGTCGACGAACACACAAGTCAGCTGATCGCCAATCGCCTCATGGATCAGGATCGCCGCAACCGAGCTGTCAACGCCGCCGGACAGACCGCAGATGACCTTTTTGTCGCCCACTTGCTCGCGGATTTTGCGGATCATCTCGTCACGATAGGCGCCCATGGTCCAATCGCCTTTGAACCCGGCCAGTTTGACGAAATTCTCGTACAGTTTCGCGCCTTTCGGGGTGTGGTGCACCTCGGGGTGGAACTGAACGGCATAGAAGTGACGGCTGGCATCGGCGGTAATCGCAAACGGCGCGTTGGGTGAGGTGCCGAACACCTCGAATCCCGGTGCGATTTCGCTGACATGGTCGCCGTGGCTCATCCAGACTTGCTCGTCCCCTTCGGCGAACCAGCCGTCAAGGATATCGAGGCGACTCTCGGGCGTGACGAAAGCACGTCCGAACTCGGCCGTACCATGGCCGCTTTCGACCTTGCCGCCCAGTTGGTGCATCATCACCTGCTGGCCATAACAAATGCCAAGGATCGGGACGCCATAGTCGAAAATCTCTTGCGGCGCGCGGGGTGATCCCTCGCGGGTCACGCTGTCCGGCCCACCCGAGAAAATCACGGCTTTTGGCGCCATCTTGCGCACAAAGTCCATCGTGACTTTCTGATAGGGGTGGATTTCGCAATAGACGTTCAGCTCACGCAGGCGTCGCGCGATAAGCTGCGTTACCTGGCTGCCGAAGTCGATGATCAGAAGGCGGTCATGGGTGTCCTGGGTCATGGTTGGCTATTAGGTCGCAAGCCTTGCATGTGCAAGCGCAATGACATCATTTGTGCAATTGTGCCTCAGGATACCGCGAAAAGGATCTTACATGTCAGAGATCACACTGCGAAAAGCCACTCTCGCTGATGTCGACAAAGTCACGAATTGTCTCGCCGCCGCATATGCGCCCGCGTTGCGCGATATTCCGGATCTGCCGGATGTAACAGGGGGTGTGGCCGATGACATCCGGTCCCATGACGCGGTTGTGGCCGAAATGAATGTTGAAATCGTGGGATATATCGTCTTTGGGCAAGTGGACGATGTACTGATGATATTCAATCTTGCTGTAGCACCTAGCGCTCAAGGCCGAGGGATCGCTGGACGATTGCTGGAGAAGGCCGAAAGCGTTGCGCGTGTCAGGGAAATACCGCGCCTCAGGCTAAGGACTCACCGTTTGATGCATGCAACGGTGTCCATGTACCAACATCTGGGCTGGGATGTGGAAAAACAAAACGAAAACAGAGTGATGATGGGGAAATCCATATCAAATTCACCCTGATCAGCCAACTGATACGCCCAACGGAAATGTCGCTTTTTCACCTATAGCGCCGTAATCTATATGCTTTGCCCCTGTCGGCTCCTGTAACAGAATTATCAAACCAACCAACACACGGGATCTTCACATGGCTGAGGCAAACACCCGGCGCAGGGCGAGAGGTGGCGGTGGCGCCGCCCGCCGCGCCGAGCGCACCGCGGTACGTATCGAAACTGCAAAGTACATCGAACGCAACATTCCGAACTTCGAAGTTCTGAATGAAGAAGCGTTGCAGATCATCGAAACCAACGCCGAAACCATTCTGGCCGAGGTCGGTGTCAACTTTGTCGACAACCCCGCTGCTTTGGAGCGTTGGAAAGAAGCCGGTGCCGATGTGGATGGCGAACGTGTCCGCATCCCTCGTGGTCTGGCGCGCGAGTTGATCAAGACTGCCCCCAGCGAATTCACTCAGCACGCCCGCAACCCCGAGAAATCGGTGGTCATCGGTGGCCGCAACCTGGTTCTGGCTCCGGTCTATGGCCCGCCTTTCGTGCGTGATGCGCAGGGTGGCCGTCGCTATGCGACCATGGACGATTTCAACAAGTTCGTGAAACTGGCCTATATGTCCAAGTGGCTGCACCACTCGGGCGGGACGGTCTGCGAACCCACGGACATTCCGGTGAACAAGCGTCACCTGGACATGCTGATGGCGCATATGACCCTGTCGGACAAGCCGTTCATGGGCTCGGTTACCGATCCCAGCCGCGCGCAGGATTCGATCGAGATGTGCGAGATCCTGTTCGGCAAAGAGTTCGTTCAGGAAAACACGGTCATGACCTCGCTGACCAACATCAACTCGCCGATGACCTTCGACGACGTGATGATGGGCTCGTTGGAAGTCTACGCGGCGAATAACCAGGCCTGCATCATCTCGCCCTTCATCGTGGGTGGCGCGATGGCTCCGGTCTCGGTTGCGGGCACGCTGACGCAGGTTCTGGCCGAAGTGATGGCTGGTGTTGCTTATAGCCAGATCATCCGTCCGGGTGCGCCTGCGATCTTTGGTGCATTCGTTTCGTCCATCGACATGAACTCGGGCGCGCCGACCTTTGGGACACCCGAGGCGTCAATGGTCACCTACGGCGCGGGCCAGTTGGCGCGTCGTCTGGGTTTGCCGTTCCGTTCGGCCGGGTCGTTCTGCGGCTCGAAACTGCCTGACGCGCAGGCCGCGTATGAGACCGCAAACTCGTTGAACATGGGTCTGATGGCCGGTGTGAACTTCATGCTGCATTCCTGTGGCTGGCTGGAAGGCGGTTTGGTTGCCGACTTTGAAAAGTTCGTCATGGATGCCGACCAGTTGGGCGTTCTCCACGGTCTGGCCAAAGGAGTTGCCTATGACGACAACGCACAGGCGATGGATGCGATCCGCGAGGTTGGTCCGGGTGGGCACTATCTGGGCTGCGCGCATACACAGGCCAACTTCAAAGAGGCGTTTTGGAAGTCCGACCTGCTGGATTATAAGCCGTTCGAAACCTGGGAAGACGAGGGTGGTCGCGACACGCGTCAACTGGCGACGTCGCGGGTCGAGCATCTGCTGGCTAATTACCAACAACCGCAACTCGACCCGGGCGTTCATGCTGCTCTGAACGAGTACATCGAAAAGAAAAAGGCATCCATGCCGGACGCCTTTAGCTAAGTCATTGATATTGAGGGGCGCGGCTGGCTTTGAACAGTTGCGCCTCTCCTAGTAGCGCGATCAGAATATCCAGATGCCGAACCAAGGAATAGGCGGCATCCTCTGCCATTCTTTGCGCGTTGACCTCTTTCTCCAATTCGATCAAGCGAACGAGGGCCGCCCCAGTTCCGGGCAGTGAGCCATATCCTAGAAATCGCTGTAGATGACGATCCCGATCGTAATCCTGTGCGCCGTGTTTTGCAGCGCGGGCCAACAGGAGCGGGCGGCGTAGGGTCGAGATCATGGTCATCAGGTCTTGCATTTCAAAGTTCCATTGCAGTGTAGCAGTTGCCCTGAGTGTCACACAACCTAAGCGGGTGTTGCCTTAACTGCGATCTTGCCGAACTCTGACTTCATGAGTGTTTATGAATTTAAAACAAATCTGGTTCTTGTCCTCGCTGGTTAACGAACGAGTAACGAAAGCGACTCTAGTTAGAATTGGTTAACAAATTTACCGGGGGCGATAGAGAACCGATTTGAATTGTCGACGAGGGCAAGTAACTATGGAAAATAACATGGCTTTCACCATTCCGGCTTGGGTTCCAGAAGGGGCGCTGCGGTATCTTGCACATACCGAAACCGGACAGTCGATCCGCGATATTGCGCGATCCGCAGGGTGCCATGCGTCGACGATACTCAGACAGATCAGGCGCATCGAGTCGCGCCGGGACGATCCATTGGTGGATGCTGCCTTGCAGTCGTTGGCCGAAGAGCATTTCTCGGACAACGCAGTCAGGGACATGGCATTGTCAGGGCTTCAGGATGATGAAATCGCCGCTGCCGAGGAAGAGTTTGAGCGCGAGGCGCTGAGAGTTCTGCGAAGGCTTTGCGAGACCGGGTCTGTCCTGGCTGTGGCCGAAGATATGGACAAAGCCGTAGTCGTTCGTGATACGGGCGATCAAGGCAGTACACGAACGGCTGTGGTTGAGTGTAAGGTTGCTCAGGCGCTTGCTTTGAAAGACTGGATTTCTTGCGACAATCCGGGCCGTATTTCCCGGTATCGTATTTCCTCGGCCGGACGAACGGCACTGAGCCAGTTGATGGCAGAGGCGGAAAATCGGGCGCGGGCACGTAATGAGTTCGGAATGTCCGAGGCGCAAGCCTCGTTCCAGCCCATGGCAAGGAAGACTCAGGCAGGGGCAACAGAGCGCCCCCGGAGACTCCGGTACAGTGCGGCGGAAAGCCCTTTGATCGGTCTTGCGCGCCGACGGGATCGGGATGGAAAGCCGTTCCTAGACGAAACGCTGGTCAGTGCCGGGGAGCGCCTGCGCGAAGATTTTGAGTTGGCACAAATTGGACCAAAGGTTGCACAGAACTGGGATCACTTTCTAACCGCAGGCGGGCGCGGCAGTTTTGGAACCTATGGGAGTCATGATCGCGGATCGTCAGATGCCCGTGACCGGGTTGAGCGTGCACTATCTGATCTTGGTCCCGGACTAAGCGACGTGGCATTGCGTTGCTGTTGTTATCTTGAAGGTTTGGAATTGGCCGAAAAGCGCATGGGGTGGTCTGCTCGGTCGGGAAAAATCGTGCTGCGGATTGCATTGCAACGGCTCAAGCGTCACTACGAGGAGAGGGCCGAACAAAACCGGCTTATTGGGTGAACGTGCGATAATTCTGGCTTGCGAGTTTGGCCCGGTGTGATAGTCGAAAGTTATGAATTTCACCCTTAGACAACTGCAATACTTCAACGCCGTGGCCGAACAGCGGAATTTTGGCAGGGCGGCGCAGGTATGCCATGTCTCGCAACCCGCTCTGTCGGTTCAGATCAAGGCGTTGGAGGAAACGCTTGGTGGAACGCTGTTTGAAAGACAGGCTCGTGACATCCTTTTAACCCCGTTGGGGCGGGATGTATTGGATTATGCAAGACAGGTTCTGGGGGCTGCGGATCGGCTGGATCAGTTTGCTAAAGATCAATCTGGTGGCCATAGGTCATTGTCGATCGGGATTATCCCAACGATCGCCCCTTATTTGCTGCCGGGGGTTCTTGCAGGGCTACGCTCGGCGGATGTTTCTTTGAAAGTTCAGATACGGGAGGCGCGGACTGAGAGATTACTCTCGATGCTTCGAACGGGTGAAGTAGACGCCGGTTTGCTGGCTTTGCCGGCCGGGGGACCCGAGTTGTTTGAGCTGCCCTTGTTCGAAGACCGCTTCCTGTTGGCTGGCAGCGCCGGTCGGTTGCAGTCCATGCCACGCGACCCCGAGGCGCTGCGTCCATTGGACCTTCAGGCGACGCAACTCATGCTGTTGGATGACGGTCACTGCCTTACGGATCAGGCATTGGAAGTGTGCGGACAGGATCGAAGCAGCGGGCTGATCAACATGGGCGCGTCTTCGCTTGCTACCTTGTCCCGGCTGGTTGCCGAGGGGTTTGGTCTGACGCTGATGCCCGAACTTGCCGCCCGCGCCGAGACCGAGGCTGTTCCCGGCCTGAAGTTGCAGCGTTTCGGTGCGCCCCAGCCATTCCGAACAATCGGTTTAGTGCGTCGTATGTCCACCAGTGCGGAAGATTGGTTCGACAGTCTGGCAGATGTCATACGTCAGGTTGGCGAAGATATCGTGGCCGGGACGAGAAAATAAAAAGACCCGCCAAGGGCGGGCCTTAACACCTAATAATCTGGGGCGATTAAGCGAGGGCGGGCTCTTTGGCCTCATCCAGATGCTTCATCAGGTTGTCGGGCGACGACACGCCGTAAGGATCTTCGGGGCAGTTGTCCATCAGGCCAGGCTCTTCAAACCATGCTTCGACCACGCCATCATTGACAATGGCTGCGTAGCGCCATGACCGCATTCCGAAACCAAGGTTGTCTTTGTCGACCAACATGCCCATTTTCCGGGTGAATTCGCCCGAGCCGTCCGGGATGACCTTGACGTTCTTCAGGCCTTGGTCCTGCGCCCACTTGTTCATGACAAAGCTGTCATTCACAGACATGCAATAGATGTCGTCGATTCCTTTTCCCACGAAATCGGCAAAACCGTTCTCGAACCCCGGAAGCTGATAGGTTGAGCATGTCGGGGTAAACGCACCCGGCAGAGAAAACAGGATGACCCGCTTGCCCGCGAAGTAATCCGCTGTGGTTTTGTCTTCCCAACGGAACGGATTTGGTCCTTCAACGGCTTCATCGCGTACGCGGGTGTGGAATGTGACAGCAGGTAGTTTCGTGCCGGTTTTCATCAACAAGCTCCTGTGATTCATGATGATTTGGCACGTCTTTAAAATAGTTCTAAATTGGCTTCAATGTCAGAATTGCTGCAACAGCGAATTACCCGAGGTCATTGAAAGAACGCCTATAATTCACGCTAAATCAGGCAAGAGATCCGCATTTTCTGCAGTGCAGATAGGGTGCTGCATGGCAGGTATGTGCCGGTGGCATGGTACAGGTGGACGTACTATGTTAGAGCACAGCAAATTGACCCAAAGTCAGGAAAGCCAGCCGTGCGTGATCTGAAGATCCCCGAACAACGTCACCCTGAAAAGGCACATCGCCCGGATAACACGCAACCCAAGAAGCCCAGTTGGATTCGCGTGAAAGCACCGGGCGGCAAGGGCTACGCGGATACGCGCCGGATCATGCGGGACAATAATCTTGTCACCGTCTGCGAAGAAGCCGGTTGTCCGAATGTAGGCGAATGCTGGAGCCAAGGTCACGCCACCATGATGATCATGGGTGAGATCTGCACGCGGGGCTGCACTTTCTGCAATATCGCGACCGGGCGCCCTGACGATCTGGACGTTTTCGAACCCGGACGTGTTGCCCATGCGGTCGAGAAGCTTGGGCTGAACCACGTCGTTATCACCTCGGTCGACCGGGATGATCTTGCGGATGGCGGCGCCGATCACTTTGCGCAGACCATTCGCGCCATTCGCCACCGGTCCCCCAAAACGACCATCGAGATTCTGACGCCCGACTTTCTGAAATGCGCGCCCGATGTCTTGGAAGTCGTGGTCGAGGCCAAGCCGGACGTGTTCAACCACAACCTTGAAACCGTACCGGGGCTCTATCCCGAGGTTCGGCCCGGCGCGCGCTATTTCCACTCTTTGCGCTTGTTGCAGCGTGTGAAGGAACTCGATCCGTCTATCTTTACCAAGTCCGGCATCATGGTTGGGCTGGGTGAAAAGGAACAAGAGGTTCGGCAGGTTATGGACGATATGCGCGCGGCGGATATCGACTTTTTGACCATCGGCCAATATCTGCAACCCACGCCGAAACATCACGGCGTCGACAGGTTCGTAACACCAGAAGAGTTCGCATCCTATGAGAAGGCGGCTTATGGCAAAGGGTTCCTGATGGTGTCGGCAACGCCGCTGACCCGTTCATCCTACCATGCCGGAGACGACTTTGCGCGCCTGCGAGATGCGCGTCAAAAAATGCTGGAGCAAGGGTGACCCCGGACGCACGCGAACGGCTCACGCACCTGCGTCGCGACTTTCACCGTTACCCCGAACTATCCGGGCAGGAACGAGAAACTTCGGCGCGCGTGGTCGGTTTGTTGTCTGACCTCGGCGCGGACCGTATCCTGCAAGGGCTGGGCGGCTACGGGGTTGCTGCGGTCTTTGAAGGCAGCAAGCCCGGCCCGACGGTCGCCATCCGCTGCGAGTTGGACGGATTGCCAATTCAAGAAATAAACGACGTGGAATACGCGTCGAAGACCCCAGGTCATGGCCATCTATGTGGGCATGATGGCCATATGGTCATGGTGCTGGGTGTCGCCGAAGCGCTGAAGAGTAGTAGGCCCTCCAAAGGGCGCGTCGTTTTGATTTTTCAGCCTGCGGAAGAAACCGGTAAGGGGGCCGCTGCGTTCCGAGGGTCACCAGAATTTTCAGAAATCGCCCCGGATTATGTGTTTTCGCTTCACAACCTACCGGGATTGGATCTTGGTGCAGTCGAACTGAGTGAGGGGCCTGCAAATTGTGCGTCTCGTGGAATGAAGGTGACTCTGACCGGAAAAACCTCGCATGCTGCCGCGCCTCAGGATGGGGTATCCCCGGCTTTTGCGTTGTCTGCTCTGATCCCGATACTTGCCAACCTAAGCAACGGTGACGATCTGGATGGGCAGTTTGCGTTGGCGACGGTCACTCATGCCAGCTTGGGTGAGCGGACGTTCGGCGTTGCGCCGGGTCAAGCTGAGGTGTGGGTGACTTTGCGCACAGTGACGGATGCCAGAATGCAGCGGATGATCGCGGATGCCGAGGCGTTGGTGCAGAGGACCGCGGCGTCAGATGGGTTGTCGTGTGAGATCACGTACGACGATGTGTTTGAAGCCTGCGCTAACCATCCTGAAGCGGTCGAATTTCTACAGACTGCATGCGGTAAGCATGGCGTGCCTTGCAAACTTGTCCAAAGCCCGCAGAAATTCTCCGAGGACTTCGGCCAGTTTTCTAAAGGTGCAAAGACGGCGATGTTCTGGTTGGGCGCAGGTCGAACGCACCCGCAATTGCACAACCCGGACTACGATTTTCCCGATGATCTGATACCGATCGGCACAGGTGTGTTCCTACGCGCCATTGACGCCGTTCTTGAGGGTGAACTCTAGCGCCAGTCAGTTCAGTTGACTAAATCACCGACAATTCCAACGGCTTCTATTACAGTTTTCGTGTCATCCGAAATTGAGAGAATTTCGTCATCGACACGAATATAGCGCTGACCGGGGCCCAGCGGCTTCAGCTTCCAGTTATCCAGGTCGTCGATATAGTCAAAATTCAGGTCATCCGGCAATTTCTGGCCGCGTGTGTATCTTTTGATTTGTCCGGGCGGAACAGCCTTGCCGTTTGAGTTAATAACTTTCTCGGCTTTACTTTTGTTAGCTCCTTGCCCTTTGCCCTTGTTGTCCTTTGCGGACGACGCACCGGCAAGCGTAACGATCGCCATGACCACACCTACAGTTGCAACAAATCGCTTCATCAATTCCCTCCCTCGTTGATGGAAAGAGTAAGGGCATTTTACAGCTTTTGTCTATTTGTATTCGAAAGTTTGAATTTAGGGGGCTGTGCCGATACGCGGCGAGTTATCTATTCCTCAACAAAGCGCACCTTGCCGATGAAGGGCAGGTTGCGATTGCGTTGGGCATAGTCGATGCCGTAGCCGACAACAAATTCATCCGGTATTTCGAACCCGATCCAATCCGAGCGAAAGTCAACCTCGCGCCGACTGGGTTTGTCCAGAAGGGCAATGGACTTGAGGCGGCTGGGTTTCCGACTGTTCAACAGCTTGGTCACATGGTTCAACGTGTGGCCCGTATCGACGATGTCTTCAACAACCAGCACGTCGCGCCCTTCAATTGCGCCGCGCAAGTCTTTGAGAATACGCACTTCACGACTGCTTTCCATCGAATCGCCGTAAGATGACGCCTCGAGGAAATCCACCTCGATCGGCAGATCAAGCTCGCGCACAAGATCAGCGATAAAAACGAAACTGCCGCGCAGCAGGCCGACAACGATCAGCTTGTCGGTATTCCCGAATTCCTGCGTGATTTCGCGGCAAAGTTCTTCGATCCGGGCGGCGATTGCCTTGGCCGAGATCATCTCATCTATCACATATGCGCGGTCGGTCATCACTGCCCCCTTGATCTTTGGCGCGCAACATACGACATGACGCGCCATTGTCACCTGCAAATACCGGAACGCCATGCCGACACATTCCGAGACACGTCACCTGCCATATACGGCGCAGCAGATGTATGACCTTGTCGCGGATGTGGCCAAGTATCCTCAATTCCTGCCGTGGTGCGCCGCCGCCCGTATCCGCCGCACATATGCCGCGGGCGAGGCGCAGGTGCTGGAGGCGGATCTGGTGATCTCGTTCAAAGTGTTCCGCGAACGGTTCGGCAGCCGTGTGACATTGCACGCTGAACAGCGGAGAATCGACACCGAATACCTGGACGGACCATTCAAATACATGAAGTCCGACTGGCATTTCGAAGACGCGCCCGAGGGCGGTTGCAATGTCTCGTTTCATGTCGATTTCGAATTCAAGAACGCGATCCTGCAGGGTATCATCGGGGTCGTTTTCAACGAAGCCATGCACCGGATTGTTCAGGCGTTCGAGGCTCGGGCCGCGGATTTATACGCCTAACCCTTTACCCGGAATGGACGCACGCTAAAGTGCGCTGCATGACCGATTTCACCTCAGCCTTGGCCGAATTTGCATCCGGCCCTATTTCGACATCGTCCCAGACGCGTATCGTAACGTCCCTTTCTGTGCTTGATTGGATGGCCGTTGGTCGTGCGGGTGCCCGCGAACCCGTGTCCATGACAGTGCGCGATCTGGTTCTGGACGAGGGCGGCACAGGACAGGCGCATCTTTTTGGTGGCGGTCAAGCACCCCTGCGCGGGGCGGCACTGGTCAATGGGACCGTTTCCCATGCTCTGGATTACGACGACACGCATTTCGCCCACATCGGGCACCCGTCGGTCGCGGTGCTACCTTCGGCATTGGCATTATGTGAATGGGATGACCGGATACTTGTAGACTTTCTCGAAGCCGCTTTGGTCGGGATGGAACTGTCCATTCGGATGGGGCTCTGGCTGGGACGGGACCATTATCAGGCCGGGTTCCACCAAACCGCAACATCTGGCGCGTTCGGGGCGGCAGTTGCGGCGGGTCGCGTGCTTGGCTTCAACGTCGAACAGATGCGTAAGGTTCTGGGCCTGACATCCACCCGGGCGGCAGGATTGAAAGCCCAGTTCGGAACGATGGGAAAACCCTATAATGCCGGCCTTGCTGCGTCGGCAGGCGTTGAAGCTGCGCTGTTGGTCGCCAAGGGGTTTGAACCCAGCTCCGATGCGCTGGAGGGGCCGTTTGGCTTTGGCGCAACGCATAAAGGTCAGTCCGAGACCAAAACTGCCTTGAACGGGTTAGGGGAGGATTGGCTTTTCGAGGCGGTCAGCCACAAATTCCATGCCTGTTGTCACGGCCTGCATGCGGCGCTTGAGGCCGCCCTGGAACTGGACATAGCGGAACCGGAAGTGGCCGAGATCAAGATCAAGACTCATCCCCGCTGGATGAGTGTGTGCAATCAGATGTCGCCGACGACAGGGCTGGGTGCCAAGTTTTCCTATAGGACAGTGATTGCGATGCAGGCGTTGGGCTATGACACTGCGCTGCCTGCCAGCTATTCCGAAAAAACATGCGCCGATCCGCGCCTGATCTCGCTGCGCGATCGCGTGACGGTCGAGGCAGATGAGACGCTGTCCGAGACCCAAGCCCACCTGACCCTGCTGCGCCGCGACGGTGCGCGCAAAGAGGCGAGTTATGATCTGCTGACCCCGATGCCCTTGTCCGAGCGCGAAGACCGAGTGCGCGGCAAGGCCGCCAAGCTGATCGGCAGTGATAAGGCAGACGCGATCTGGTCGATGCTACGCACCGGAGGCCGCGCCCGCGATCTGGCAGAGCTGCTGGTGGGTTAGACCACGCGCCAGTGCAGCGGAAATCCGGGGTCGAACACTGTGACAGGCCCGTCACCGGAGTCGATCTTTTCGGGATACACGACCGGTTCGCCCTTGGTCAGCGTAATCGTGTCCTCATTCACCGGCAGGCCATAAAAACCTGGGCCATTGAGCGAGGTGAACCTTTCCAGCTTGTCCAGCGCGCCCTCGCGGTCGAACATCTCGGCTACCAGCGACATGGTGTTCGTCGCCGTGAAACACCCGGCGCAGCCGCAGGCCATTTCCTTGTTTGCATCCGTATGCGGCGCACTGTCAGTACCAAGGAAGAACCGCGCATCGCCCGAGGTCGCAGCCGCCAGCAGCGCCAGCCGGTGTTCCTCGCGCTTGGCGACAGGCAGACAGTAGTAATGCGGCTTTATCCCGCCGACCAGAATGTGGTTGCGGTTGATGATCAGGTGATGCGCCGTGATCGTCGCGCCCAGATCACTGTCATTGGCTTTGACATAGTCCACACCGTTTGCGGTGGTGATATGCTCCATCACCACGCGCAGGCCGGGCGTTGACTTGCGGATCGGGTCCAGAACACGGTCGATGAACACGGCCTCACGGTCAAAGATGTCGATCTCCGCATCCGTGACCTCGCCATGCACACACATGGGCAGGCCGATTTCGGCCATCTTCTCCAAAACCGGGCGCACTTTGTCGAAATCCCGAACGCCCGAGGCCGAATTGGTCGTGGCCCCTGCTGGATACAGCTTGCACGCCTTGATCAGCCCGCTTGCATGGGCTGCGGCAACGTCCTCGGCATCCGTGTCCTCGGTCAGATAGAGGGTCATCAGCGGCTCGAAACTCATCCCATCGGGCAGAGCGGCCAGAATACGGTCGCGATAGGCGGCGGCCTGATCACCGCGCACCACGGGCGGCACGAGGTTCGGCATGATGATCGCGCGGGCAAAATGGCGCGCGGTTTCGGGCAGGACGGCCTGCAACATTGCGCCATCGCGCAGATGCAGGTGCCAGTCGTCGGGGCGGCGGATCGTCAGGGTATCGGTCATGGCCCCCCGCTAGCACAGCGCGCGCAGCCGCGAAAGGCCCCGAATGCGCCGCCAGCCCCTGTCAACATGCCCGAACGTCGTAATGCATTGCGAAGCCTCGGCCTTGACGCGCAAGCGCCGTCGTGACCTGTTGTGCCGAAGGGGAGAATGCCATGACGCAGCCAAATTCCATCGACGCCGTTCAAACCATGCTGGGAGAACAGGGTTACGTCTGCGGACGTGCTTTGGCCACGGTCGTCTTCCTGTCGCTGAAACTCGGCCGCCCACTGTTTCTGGAAGGCGAGGCCGGGGTCGGCAAGACCGAGATCGCCAAGGCGCTGGCCGCCGGGCTGAACCGCCGCCTGATCCGACTGCAATGCTACGAAGGGCTGGATGCGTCCTCCGCCGTTTACGAATGGAACTTCCCGGCGCAGATGGTGGCGATCCGCACCGCCGAGGCGTCGGGCGGTGCCGACCGGAATGCACTTCAGACCGAACTCTTCTCGGACGACTACCTGATCGAACGCCCCTTGCTGCAAGTCATGCGTCCCGACGCAAACGGCGCACCGGTCCTGCTAATCGACGAACTTGACCGCACGGATGAACCGTTTGAGGCCTTCCTGCTCGAAGCCCTCAGCGACTTTCAAGTCACGATCCCCGAACTGGGCACCGTCAAAGCGCCCGAGCCACCTATCGTCATCGTCACCTCCAACCGCACGCGCGAGGTGCACGACGCCCTGAAACGCCGCTGCCTGTATCATTGGGTCGACTACCCCGATTTCGAGCGTGAGATCGAAATCCTCCACGCCCGCGCCCCGGAAGCCGCCGAAGCCCTCAGCCGCGAGGTGGTGGCCTTTGTCCAGCACCTGCGCACAGAGGACTTATTCAAAAAACCCGGCGTGGCCGAAACGATCGACTGGGCCAAATGCCTGCTGGCGCTGGACGTCATCAACCTCAGCCCTGAGGTGATCGGGGACACGCTGGGCGCAATCCTGAAATACCAGGACGACATCCAGAAACTGCAAGGGTCCGAGGCAAAACGCATTCTGGACGAAGCCAAAGCCACTCTTGAACCGGCCTGATGCTTCTTCTGTTCAAAAATACTTCGGGGGTATGGGGGCAGAGCCCCCATGACGTTTGATGGCCGAACAACTCCCGCTGGATATCCCCGAAAACCCAAAGCTGGCGCAGAACATCACGCATTTTGCTCGGGCTCTTCGCAAGGCCGGGCTGCCCATCGGAACGGGCCGCGTGGTGGACGCTATCCGCGCGGTTCAGGCGGCGGGATTTTCCGAGAAACAGGACTTCTATTGGACTTTACACGCCTGTTTCGTGAACCGACCCGAGCACCGCACCGTCTTTGCGCAAGTCTTTCGCATGTACTGGCGCGATCCGCGTTACATGGAGCACATGATGGCCATGATGTTGCCCGCTGTGCGTGGCGTTCAAGAAGAACGACAGGCCGATGCCGGTGAAAAACGTGCAGCCGAGGCCCTTTTGGATGGTGTCGAGCGCGACCTACCGGAAAAGACCGAGTCCGAAGAAGAAACCGAACTTGAAATCGACGCCTCGCAAACAGCCTCATCCGAAGAACGGCTGCGCAGCCTTGATTTCGAACAGATGAGCACATCCGAGATCGCACTGGCCAAACGTATGTTGGCGCGATTGACCCTGCCTGTTAAACCCATCGAGTCGCGACGAGGACAAGCCAGCCATTTGGGAAACCGCATTGACCGGGCGAGAACCTTACGCGCGGCAATGCGACAAGGCGGAGAGCTTCGGGATATCGCGCACCTCAAGCCAAAACCACGCTGGCCCAATCTGGTCGTTCTTTGCGATATATCAGGATCAATGAGCCAGTATAGCCGGATCATCCTGCACTTCCTTCATACGGTCTCGAATGCAAAAGGGGCGGGCTGGGCCAGGGTGCACGCGTTCACCTTTGGCACCCGTCTGACCAACATTACCCGGCATTTACAGCAACGCGATGTGGATGCCGCTCTTGCCGCTGCAGGGGCCGAAGCGCAGGATTGGGAAGGGGGGACGCGCATCGGCGACTGCCTGCACGCCTTCAATCGCGACTGGTCTCGGCGTGTCATGGGGCAGGGTGCAGTCGTGTTGTTGATTTCCGACGGGCTGGACCGTGGTGGACCCGAAGCGCTGGCAAAGGAAATGGAGCGGTTGCACCTGTCGGCACGTCGCCTGATCTGGTTGAACCCATTGCTGCGCTGGGACGGGTTTGCGCCTAAGGCGCAAGGTGTTGCAGCAATGCTGCCGCATGTGGACAGCTTTCGCGCAGGGCATTCCATAGCCTCGCTTGAGGACCTTGCCGCAGTAATCTCGAAAACCGACGATGTGGGTGAGAAAGCGCGGCTCATGTCCGCGCTTTCGGAATGAAGGTCAGCTTAGCTGTTCTTCGGTGCACGTGCGGGCCATTTCCATGGCCTTGTAAGTGCCCGTCAGGTCGACGGTGAAGGCGAATTCCTTTTCGGGGAATACGACCATGACCTTCTGCTTGGCGATGTCCTCGGCAAACTGCGGATCGTCCGACAGGACATAGCCGCCCGAGTACCCTTTGGTGATGTTACCCTTCATGCCGGTCGCTTCGCCAATATACAGGTTTTCTCCCAACAGAATGGCCACGGCCTCGGTGTCACCGCGTTTGATATCGGTCTTGGCCTTGGTGAACACGCCAACATATCCAACACCACGATCTTCGGTCAGGCCCATTTGAACCACATTTTCCGAGTCATCCACCGCTTCGATCAGACAGGATTTCTTGTCTTGGTCGATGAACACTTTCCAGCCCTCAACCTCACCATAGCGCAGGAATGTGTCTGCAGATGCGACGGTCGAAGTGAACAGGCCAATGGCTATTCCCAGTGTAATAATGCGTCTCAACTCTCTGTCTCCGTTGTAAAAATGAGATCCGGTGCACGCTGGAATCCGCCAGCGGTGGGCTCAAGCTACGACCAGAGCACAGGACAATCAACGGTTCGCGAAATTAGCGTCTAACTGAGCCTTTTTGCGCCGAATACGCTCCGTGAAGCGCAAGGTTAGAAATCATCACGAACATATTGGCCTTTTGGCTTACTTTTCATTGCGGCAAACCTCCCTATGTTGGATCAGACGACGCCGGGAGGGTGCCATGGACAGATTCGACAACAGCCCGGAAACGGCATTGCGTTGGTATGACGAGGGTAAGTCTGCCGCTCTTGCCACTGTCGTCGAAACCTGGGGCAGTGCCCCGCGTCGTGTCGGTGCGCAACTGGTTATTGGCGGAGATGGCCGGATCGAAGGGTCCGTCTCAGGCGGTTGTGTCGAAGGTGCCGTCATCGTCGAAGCGCTGGAAGCGATCGACGAGAAAGAAGCGCGACTTCTGGAATTCGGGGTGAGTGACGAGGACGCTTTTGCCGTCGGTCTTGCCTGCGGTGGGACGATCCGGGTTCTGGTTGAACCTATCGGAAGCGTTCTGCCCGAACCCATGCTGCGGGAACTGGTCGACGCACGGGCAGGGCGCGAGCCTGTCGTATACGAGGTCAATGTCGAAACCGGCCACAGGGCATTGAAGCGAAATGCCTATCCGCAGCGTGTGCGCATGGACCGGTCGGGTTTCGAGGAGGATGGAAAGACATTTGTGGCGGTCCATAACCCTCCGCTACGGTTAATCATCGTTGGCGCTGTTCATATCGCGCAAGCATTGGTCCCGATGGCGCGGATTGCCGGGTACGACCCCGCGATCATCGACCCGCGGGATGCATTTGCCTCGGACGCGCGGTTTCCCGGAGAGACCATTCTAACCGACTGGCCGGATGAAGCCGTTGCCAAGCTCGGGTTGGATGTGCGCACCGCCGTCGTTTTGCTGACCCATGACCCCAAGCTGGACGATCCAGCTCTTGAATCTGCGCTTCGGGCCGGGGTGTTCTACATCGGTGCTTTGGGGTCCACGCGGACACATGCGAAACGCGTTGCCCGATTGACCGAGGCAGGGTTTACCGAAGATCAGATCGCCCGAATCCACGGCCCGATCGGTCTGGACATCGGCGCTGCAGACCCGTCCGAGATCGCGGTGGCAATTCTGGCTCAGATGACCGCAGTTCTAAGAGGCAAAGCGTGAAGTTCGGACCCATTCCCGTAGCCGATGCAAACGGTGCGATTCTGGCCCATTCGGTCAAGGTCGGTGAGAGCAAATTGCGAAAGGGCATTGTTCTTGCACCTGAACATCTTGATCAGTTGTCTGCTGCGGGCCACAGCACGGTAACCGTTGCGCGGCTTGAACCCGGCGACTGCCACGAAGATGAAGCTGCGCGGATGCTGGCGGATTCGCTTGCGCCAGACCCGGAGGTCGCCGGGCTGCGCGTGACGCCGCCTTTCACGGGTCGGGTGAACCTGCTTGCGGATGGGCCGGGGGTCGTCGTTTTGGATGTCGATGCGCTTGAGGATTTTAATCGGGTCAATCCGATGATCACGGTGGCGACCGTTCCGCAGTACCAGCAGATGAGCGAAGGCGGAATGGTGGCGACCATCAAGATCATTTCCTATGCCGTGCCGGGGGCTGATGTGCTGCACGCCGCCCGTCTTGCCAAAGCATCCATTCGATTGGTTCAGCCGTCGCTGAAAACTGCTGGGCTTGTGGTGACCGATATCCCTGGCGGACCGTCCAATGAAAAGGGCATCGCAGCGATCCGAAACCGGGTCGAAGCCCTGGGAATGGAGATGACGGATGTGCGCATTGTCCCGCACAGGTCCGAGCCCTTGGCCGATGCAATTGCGGCAATGTCCGGCGATCTGGTTATGATCCTGACCGGCTCTGCCACCTCTGACGCTTATGATGTGGCGCCCCAAGCGGTCCGCGCAGCCGGGGGGCAGGTTGATCGGTTTGGCATGCCTGTTGATCCCGGCAATCTGCTGTTTTTGGGGTCGCTGCAATCCCGGCCCGTGATTGGATTACCGGGATGCGCGCGTTCTCCGGCTTTGAACGGGGCTGATTGGGTTCTGTCCCGCGTGGCATGCGGGGTCGAGACAACGGGTGTCGATATTGCCGGGATGGGCGTCGGCGGTTTGCTCAAGGAAATTCCGACGCGGCCACAACCAAGATCCTCGCGAAAATCATAATTGATTCCAGGCAATTCGCCAGACATCCGAACGATCGCAGTTTTTTGTTCTCAAATGAAAATCCCCGTGTTTAACTCGACCCAATAGAAAACACGAAATGGGAGGATTTCATGGCACAGGTCTCGATGACTGTGAACGGTTTATCTGTGAGCGGTGAGGTTGAGGGTCGGACGTTATTGTCTGGATTTTTGCGGGAGCATTTGTCTTTGACGGGGACGCATGTTGGGTGTGAC